>NZ_JAAROG010000012.1:0-297972 GCF_023093515.1 Aeromonas genomosp. paramedia | reverse complement strand
GGCCTGAAGGGTGACGTGGTCGTCATGGTCTCCGGTGCCCTGGTACCGAGCGGTACCACCAACACCGCCTCCGTTCATATGCTCTGAGCATCTTCTAATCACTCAGAACCCCCGATGTGATACATCGGGGGTTCTGTATATCGGGGAGTAATTTGGTCTCCCTAGCTGTGCTCTCTCTGTAGGTTGTTTACTCGGGGCATTCCAGGGGAATTGGAGGCGCCAACCAAACTAATCGTCGGAGATGTGCGAGTGAACAACCATAAAAATGCCCGGTTAACCGTCTTTGGTCGACAGCTTCTTGTCCGGCGCATCCTTGAACAGGGCCTGCGTGTTGAAGAGGCGGCTCACGCTGCCGGGTCACTACCCGAGCAGCTGACAAGTGGCTCACTCGATATCGTCAGGAGGGACCTGATGGCTTGCTCGGTCACTCTTCTTGCCCCCATGCCATCGATGACCAGCGCCAACAGGGATTATCGAACTGCACAAGCAGCGACAAACCTATCGACCCATCAGTCATGGGATGGTGGTGGTAACCTGTTTGTGAATGTAAACCATCATGCCGCATCAATCGCGCCATCGGGCGTTTCCCACAGGTCTCGCCCATCTCTCGCAGCTAAGCGTAAGAACTAGCTAGGCTGGATGTGGTGGAAGCGCCATTTGGTGTTTCTGGCATGGGGACGACCCGGTAAGCGGCGAGATATTGCTCGGTGTATTGCTGGGCCGGGATGAGCGAATGCGGTTGGTCTATGGTCTGTTGATTGGTGCTTTCTACATAGATGAGCTTTTAGGACTCGTGCAACCTTGTTTTAAAGTTACTGTAATGCATTGAAATATAATTGAAAATTTAACTTCTGCAGTTTATGGCCACGAACTTCTGCATGTTGTGTTTCACATATGAAACAGCTGAACTGGCCTTACTTGTTTTTTTTTGCGGCCAAAGCGGATGAAGTCCTGACGGTTAAGTTACTCAAACGAACACCGTTACTATCTGTAGAAATGGTCCTCAAATTTCATCATGTCCCAATTGTGTACCACGCTCATCAGCATCAGAACCATAAACCTTTATAAATCAGTTCATTAAAAAACACATATTGCAAAACGTGGAAGTAGAAGGTGGGCTCGCTGCCGGGCTGTGCTGTTTTGCTCATGTTGCTCGAGGTGAGGTGTCCGATGGCGGCGCCATGGCGCCTGGGTGGGCGGTGCCATGCACCGCAGTTGCCAGCATGGTAAACCATAGCGCAGGCAGAGCGAAGCCCGGGCACCCTGGCTGCCGGTTTATTGAACGCTCAAGGGTATCGGCTCAGCGGGCTGTGCAGGATTGCGGCTGGATGGGGATTATCGGGCCGAACCCGGGGGCAGCGGCATCAGGGTGTGTAGATCCAGCAGGGTGAAGTAGCCCCCTTCATCGGGATACCAGCCGCCGGTGTCTATGTAGTAGACGTTGCCAAGACGGGCCGGGCGGCCCACCGGGGTGTGGCCCACCACCAGGGCGACGAGATCCTCGACACCGCTCTCGTCCAGCCGCTCGATGCGGCGCCTTGACCAGAGGCAGACGTTCTTGATGGCGCGCAGCCTGCCGCCGCTCACCCCCGCATCCAGTTGGTCCAGCAGCCCCTGCCAGGAGGGGAAGGGGCAATCGGCGTGGAGCAGCCCGACCGGGCCGGCCGGGGTGGCCACCTCGATGGCAAGGGGCAGGGTGCGGTAGTGGGCGGCGAACGCCCCCTGCTCGTCCGGGGTCAGCTGCTGAAACCAGCCGCCGCCGTTCTGGATCCAGTTCTCCCTATCGCAGCTTTCGTAGCGGCAGACGTAGTCGTCGTGATTGCCGCAGACAGGGTGAAACCAGGGCCTGGCCAGCCACTCGAGCACGGCTGTGCAGTCGGGGCCGCGATCCGTCAGATCCCCCATGGAGAAGAGGCGATCCCGAGCGGGATCGAATCCCGCCTGGTTGAGGGTCTGTTCCAGCCGTGAAAAGTAGCCGTGGATATCGCCGACGGCGAGATCCCGCCCCAGAGGATTGCGGGAGAAGCGTCTGATCAGCGGGGACGGATTCATGGCTAGCCTCCTTGCCTGGTCGGTGCGCGGCAACGGCGGTTGCGCGATGACCCGTTAATGCCCATGGATAGCTGCAGCATGGCACGCTTGGCCTCGACCTTGAAGAGGTAAACGCCAGCGTGCCCGGACGCGCCGCCTCACCGGGATAAAAAATGCCAGTCGGTGTCGACTGGCATGGTGTGATGGTGGTCCGTCGTCGGGATCAGAGCAGGTCTTCGAGCTGGTACTTCTTGAGCAGGGTGTCGAAGGTGCCGTCGGCCTTGACGCTCTCGATGGCGGCATCGAAGCGGGCCTTGAGCTTGTCATCGTTTTTGCGCAGGGCCACCGCCACCCCTTCTCCCAGGATCTTGTCCTGGGTGCCGTTGAACTGGGGACCGACGAAGGCGAACTGCTTGCCCATCTCCTTGTCGAGGAAGCCCACCTTCAACTGCACCATGTTGCCGAAGGTGTAGTCGGCGCGGCTGGACTGCAGATCCAGCATGGGGGACTGGGCGTTGACGTAGCGCTTGATCTTGGCCACGTCGCCGTAGCGGGCGGTGATGAAGTTGTCCTGGGGGGTGCCCTCCTGCACCGCGATCACCTTGCCCTTGAAGTGCTCAGGGGTGTCGGCAAAGTCGCCCGCCTTGTCGCTGCGCCCCACGAAGCGGTTCTGCATCATGTAGTAGACCTGGCTGAAGGCGACCTTCTGGCGCCGCTCGTCGGTGATGTTCATGGAGGACATGATGGCGTCGTACTTGCGCACCTGCAGACCGGGCAGCAGGGCATCCCAGGGCTGGTTGATCACCTCGCACTCGGTCTTCATGGCCGCGCACAGGGCATAGGCGAGATCGACCTCGAAGCCGCCGAGCTTGCCGCTGCTGTCGACCATCTCGAACGGGGGATAGGTGGCGTCGGTGGCGATCACCAGGGGTTTGGCGGCTGCCTGGCCGGCGGTGGCCAGGGCCACCAGCATCATCAGTGTGTTGAGTTTCATGGTCAGTCCCTTGAAGTGTGGTGTCATTCCTAGCGTGCTAAAGGGTGCCGGCCTCAAGGGCCGACGGCTATCTTGCGATGGGCGAGGGCCGGCAGCTGGCTGCGCACCCTGCGCTGGGCCGCCAGATCCAGGGTTGCGATGGCCAGTCTCTGACCCTCCTCTACCTGGGCCAGTACCCGGCCCCAGGGATCGATGATCATGCTGTGGCCGAAGGTGCGCCGCCCGCCTGGGTGCTCACCTCCCTGGGCCGAGGCCAGCACGAAGGCCAGGTTCTCCACCGCCCGGGCCCGCAGCAGCAGCTCCCAGTGCGCGAGCCCCGTGGTGTGGGTGAAGGCGGCGGGCAGGGCGATGAAGTCGGGGGCGGGCCCCAGGCGAAACAGCTCCGGGAAGCGCAGGTCGTAGCAGATCCCGAAGCGCAGCATGCCCCAGGGCAGGGGATGGCTCACCACCTCCCGGCCCGGGCTCATGGTCGCGGCCTCGTCATACTGCTCCTGCCCGGTGCAAAAGCCAAACAGGTGCAGCTTGTCGTAGCGGCTCGCGAGCTCCCCTTGCGGGTCGATGAGCAGGCTGCTGTTGTGCATCTTGCCGGGCTCGTCGCTTACGAGCGGCAATGTGCCCGCCAGCAGCCAGATTCCGAGCTCCCGGGCCAGCTCCCGGGCCCAGGCCAGCAGGGGGTGACTGCTCACGGGGGCGGCCAGGGCGACCCGCGCCCGCTCGTCGACGGGCATCAGGTAGAAGTATTCGGGCAGCAGGGCCAGCTCGGCCCCCTCGGCCGCCGCCTGACGCAGCAGGGCTTCGGCCTGGGCCAGGTTGTGGTCGAGGCTGTCCCCGGAGACCATCTGGATAACGGCAACGCGCACTGAATCCATGCTGCCTCCTAGACGCCGCACAGGCGCTCGGCACCCGCCAGCAGGGTGTCGTCATCCTTGGAGAAGGAGAGACGGATGACCCGCTGATCCGTGCCGTCGTGATAGAAGGCGGAGACCGGAATGGTGGCGACCCCGTGATCGCGGATGAGCCGCTGCACGAACAGGCTGTCCGGTTCGTCGCTTACCCGCTCGTAGCTCGCCAGCATGAAGAAGCTGCCCGCCGAGGGGAGCAGGGTCAGGCGCGAATCCGCCAGGGCCGAGGTCAGCAGGTCGCGCTTGCGCTGGTAGAAGGCCGCCAGCCCCTGATAGTGGGCCGGTTGCTGCAACAGGTGGGCGAAACCGTACTGCATGGGGGTGTCGGCGGCGAACATGGCGAACTGGTGCACCTTGCGGAGCTCCTCCATCAGGGGGCGGGGGGCCACGCAGTAACCCACCCGCCAGCCGGTGACGTGGAAGGTCTTGCCGAAGGAGAAGACGGCGACGGAGCGCTCCACCAGCTCCGGATAGCGGATGACGCTCTGGTGCAGGGCGCCGTCGAACACCACGTGCTCGTACACCTCGTCCGAGAGAATGAGGATGTCGGTGCCGCGTACCAGGCGGGCGAGGCGCTCCTGATCCCCCGCCTGCCAGACGGTGCCGGTGGGGTTGTGGGGGGTGTTGAGCACTATCATGCGGGTGCGCGGGGTGATGCGGGCGGCCACCTCCTCCCAGGGGATGGCAAAGTCCGGCGCCTTGAGGGCGATCACCACAGGGGTGGCCCCCTGCAACTGGATCATGGGGCGGTAGCTGTCGAACGCCGGCTCGAACATGATCACCTCGTCGCCGGGGTGAACCAGGGCGGTGATGGCACAGAACAGGGCCTCGCTGGCGCTGGCGGTGATGGTGACCTCTTCGCCCGCGTCATAGTGGTGGCCGTAGCTGGTCCCTATCTTGGCGGCGAGCTGCTCGCGCAAGGCGGGCAGCCCCGTCATGGGGGCATACTGGTTCTCCCCCGCCAGCATGGCCTCGTGGGTCACCCGGATGAGCTCGGGATCGCAGGGGAAGCTCGGCGCCCCCTGGGAGAGGTTGATGCTGGGATGGCGGGCGGCCAGATCCCCGATCACGCTGAAGATGGTGGTGCCCACCTGGGGCAGTTTGCTGACAATGCGGGGGGAAGACATGGCGCCGTCACCTGAGTGTGTGAAAGAGGTCCCTTTTTAGCCCCCGCAAGGGTTGCCGGACAACGGATTATTCGGCATGTTATGCATGAGTTTTTCTCAAGCATGGAGGCTTGTATGTTGTCCGCCCAACCCCGCAGCCAGTTGCCCCTCTATGGCCTGCAGGTTTTCGAGTGTTCTGCCCGCCATCTGAGTTTCACCCTGGCCGCCGACGAGCTGTGCGTGAGCCAGGGGGCGGTGAGCAAGCAGATCGCCCAGCTGGAGGCGCGCCTGGGGCACCTGCTGTTCGTGCGCGGCACCCGCTGCCTCACCTTGACCCCGGCCGCCGAGCGGTTGCTGCCCTTCGTCCGCGAAGGGCTGGCCCGGATGGGGGAGGGGCTCAGCGCCCTGCAGACCCTGCCCCACGAGCAGGCGATCAGCATCAAGGTGCCCTCCTGCGCCAGCCGCTGGTTGCTGCGGCGGTTGCAGGCGTTCGAGGGGGAAGCGGTGGAGGTGCGCGGCAGCCACAGCCACGGCATCGACTTCTCCCGGGAGCCCTTCGATCTCGCCATCGTCTATCAGCCCTGCATGGGGCGCTATCCCCACAGCCAGCCCCTGTTTCGGGAGCGGCTGACCCCGGTCTGCGCCCCGGCGTTTGCCGCCAAGCATCGCCTGTTCGAGCGCGACCTGAACGAGCTGCCCCTGCTGCCCCTCATCCATGCCAGCGCCGATCGGCGGGACTGGCGCAACTGGTTTGCCGCCTTCCTCGACGTCCCCTGGCAGCCCCAGGGAGGGCAGCTGTTCGATACCCTGGACTTGGCGATGAATGCCGCCCTGCAGGGGTTCGGCCTCTCCCTCGGGGATCCCACCATAGTGGCCGAGGAGCTGGAGAGCGGCGCCCTGGTCGCCCCCTTTGCCCCCGTGCTGGAGACGGATCACGAATACGCCCTGCTCGCCCGGCCCGACAGCCGGCGCCACGGGGTGCAGCGGGTCTGTCACTGGCTGCTGGAGGGGGAGGCGCACCCTTGAGGGGGCATTAACAGAAACAGCCCCGCGGGCGGGGCTGTGATCATGGGGCTGCTGGCCCAAGAAGGGGTCAGTGGCAGATCTTGTAGTAGACCTCGTTCCAGCGCAGCTGCTCCTTGAGTTCGGGGATGCGGGTGTGCTCGTCGATCACCACGCACTCGATACCCAGGATGTCGGCGAAGGTGCGCAGCTGCTCGATGTCCACCGATTGGGTGAACACCGAGTGGTGGGCGGCCCCCGCCAGGATCCAGGCTTCGGCGCTGGTCTGCAGGTCCGGCAGGGGTTTCCACAGGGCGCTGGCCACCGGGAGTTTCGGCATGGCTTCTGGCAGGTCCACCACCTCCAGCTGATTGACCACCAGCCGGAAGCGGTTGCCCATGTCGATGAGGCTGGCATTGACCGCCTTGCCGGCGGGGGCCGCGAACAGCAGGCGGGCCGGATCGGCCTTCTTGCCAATCCCCAGGTGCTGGGCATCCAGCACGGGTTTGCCTGCGGCGATGGAGGGGCAGACCTCCAGCATGTGGGCCCCCAGCACCAGGTTGTTGCCCGCTTCCAGGTGGTAGGTGTAGTCCTCCATGAAGGAGGCGCCCCCAGCAAGGCCTGAGCCCATCACTTTCAGGGTGCGCAGCAGGGCAGCGGTCTTCCAGTCCCCTTCTGCCCCAAAACCAAAGCCTTGCTCCATCAGGCGCTGGCAGGCGAGGCCCGGCAACTGGTGCAGACCATAGAGATCTTCGAAGGTGGTGGTGAAGGCGCCAAAACCACCGTCGGTGAGGAACTTCTTCATCCCCAGCTCCTGGCGCGCCGCCTCATACAAAGAGGAGCGCAACGGCCCGCCCGCCTGCACCGCCTCGGTCAGGGTGTAGGTCGCCTCATATTCGGCCAGCAGCGCCTCGATGTCGCTGTCGGGCACGGCGTCGATCACCTTGACCAGATCGCCGACCGGGTGGTAGTTCACCTGATAGCCGAACTGGATCTGGGCCTCAATCTTGTCGCCCTCGGTGACCGCCACGTTGCGCATGTTGTCGCCAAAGCGGGCGATCTTCAGGTGGCGGCTGTCGTGGATGGCGGCGGCGACCCGCATCCAGTTGCCAATCTTCTGTCTGGCCTCTTCGTCCTGCCAGTGGCCGACCACCACGGTGCGCGGCAGCCGCAGTCGGGCCCCCATGAAGCCGAACTCGCGCCCGCCATGGGCGGTCTGGTTCAGGTTCATGAAGTCCATGTCGATCTCGCTCCAGGGCAGATCCCGGTTGAACTGGGTGTGGAACTGCAGCAGGGGTTTTTGCAACTGGCTCAGGGCCGGGATCCACATCTTGGCGGGGGAGAAGGTGTGCATCCACACCATGAGCCCCACGCAGCGCTGGTCGTGGTTGGCATCCCGGGCGACGCTACTGATTTCATCCAGGGTGGTGCCGGTGGGCTTGAGCACTATCTTGAGGGGCAGGTTCGCCCCCTCGTTGAGCTGGCTGGTGATGGTGTGGGCGTGATCGGCCACCTGCTTCAATGTGGTGGCGCCATACAGATGCTGGCTGCCGACCAGGAACCACACTTCCAGCTGTTTCATCAATTCCATGAACTTGTCCTCTCTTTAAGCTTTTGTCTGGCCGTAATAGGCGTGTTTGCCGTGCTTGCGCTGGTAGTGTTTCTCCAGCAGGTAATCGGGCAGAGGGCGGGCCCCCGGGTTTATCTGGCCGGTGAGCCAGGCCATGCGGGCCACCTCCTCCAGCACCACGGCGTTGTGTACCGCATCCTCGGCGCTCTTGCCCCAGCTGAAGGGGCCGTGGTTGGCCACCAGCACCCCCGGCATGGTGAGGATGGGAGTCTGTTTGAGGGTCTCGACGATGAGGTGGCCGGTCAGCCCCTCGTAATCCTCCTCGACCTCGCCCGGGGTGAGCAGGCGGGAGCAGGGGATCTCGCCGTGAAAGTAGTCGGCCTGGGTGGTGCCGAAAATGGGGATGGCGCGCCCCGCCTGGGCCCAGGCGGTGGCATGGGTGGAGTGGGTGTGCACCACGCCGCCAAGCTCGGGGTAGGCGCGATAGAGCACCAGGTGGGTGGCGGTGTCGGAGGAGGGGCGCAAGGCGCCTTCCACCTGCTTGCCCGCGAGATCCAGCACCACCATGTCCTCAGCCAGCATCCGCTCATAACTGACGCCGCTCGGCTTTATCACCACCAGATTGCGCTCTCTGTCGATGCCGCTCACGTTGCCCCAGGTGAAGGTCACCAGCTCGTGGCGCGGCAGATCCAGGTTGGCGACGAGCACCTGCTCCTTGAGCATCTTGAGGTTCATGCAGTTATCCCCCGGTTGTAGAGCGGCTCGGCGGCGGCGCCCCAGGCGAGGTAGCGCTGGTAGAGGCGCTCGTATTCGGCGACCCGCTCGGGGTTGGGCTGGTGGGTGCGCTCCACGGCGCTCGCCATGTGGTGCTGGGCCTTGGCCACATCGGGATGGATCCCGGCCGCCACGGCGGCAAAGATGGCCGCCCCCAGGGCGCAGCACTGATCCGAGGCCACCACCTGGATGGGGCGATTCATCACGTCGCTGCAGGTCTGCATCACGGTGGCTGACTTGCGGGCGATGCCACCGAGCGCGATCACCTGCTCCACCGGCACCTGTTGGGTGGTCATGCACTCCATGATGCTGCGGGCCCCGAAGGCGGTGGAGGCCACCAGGGCACCGAACAGATCGGGGGCATCGGTGCCTAGGTTGATGCCCGTGAGGGTGCCCTGCAGGCGCTGGTTGGCGTAGGGGGTGCGGCGGCCGTTGAACCAGTCGAGCACCACCGGCAGATGGGCGAGGTCCCGCTGCTGCTCCCAGGCGGCGGCAAGGCTTGGCAGCAGCTCCCGCTTGTGGGCCTCGATGGCGGTGCGCAGCTCTGGATACTGGGCGGCGAGGCTCTCCAGGGGCCAGCCGAGCTGGCGCTGATACCAGGCATAGATGTCGCCGAATGCCGATTGTCCCGCCTCCAGCCCCACCATGCCCGGCACCACGCTGCCGTCCACCTGGCCGCAGATCCCGGCAATGGCGCGATCGCCTATGGTGGCCTCGTCGGCGATCAGGATGTCGCAGGTGGAGGTGCCTATCACCTTGACCAGGGCATTGTTGCCGGCCCCGGCCCCCACCGCCCCCATATGGCAGTCGAAGGCGCCGCCCGCTATCACCACCTCGCAGGAGAGGTGCAGCCGCTCCGCCCACTCCGGGGTCAGGGTGCCGACCGGCAGATCGGCGGTCCAGCTGTCGGTAAAGAGGGGGGAGTCGAGATCCTGGGTCAACAGCGGATCCAGGGCGTTGAGGAAGTCGGCGGGGGGCAGGCCGCCCCAGCTCGGGTGCCAGAGGGACTTGTGGCCGGCGGCGCAGCGCCCGCGCTTGAGGGTGGCCGGGACCTGGGTGCCACTCAGGATGGCGGGCACCCAGTCGCACAGCTCGACCCAGTTGCAGGCGGCGGCGCGCACCGCGGCATCGGCTCGGGAGACGTGCAGTATCTTGGCCCAGAACCACTCGGAGGAGTAGATGCCGCCGATGTAGCGGCTGTAGTCGGGGAACCGGCCGCCGTGGCACAGGGCGGTGATGGCCTCCGCCTCCTCGATGGCGGTGTGATCCTTCCACAGCACGAACATGGCGTTGGGGTTGTCGGCAAACTCCGGGCGCAGGGCCAGCACGCGCCCCTCTGCATCGATGGGGGCGGGGGTGGAGCCTGTGCTGTCCACCCCTATGCCGCGCACGGCGGTACGCTGGGCCGGGGTGAGCTGGCTCACCACAGCCACCACCGCCTGCTCCATGGACTCCAGATAGTCGAGGGGGTGGTGGCGGAACTGGTTGTTGACCGGCTGGCAGTAGTGGCCTGCCTGCCAGCGCGGGTAATAGACGACCTGGGTCGCCAGCTCGGCGCCGTCCTGGCAGCGCACGGCGAGTGCCCTGACCGAGTCGCTGCCGAAATCGAGTCCGATGACGATGTGCTCAGACATATCTGCTCCTGACCATCAATGAGGGGTGACTGGGGAGGAACCATAGGAGATGGGCAGGAGGGGCGGTTAGCCATTGGCTGCTGGAAATATGGATTTTAACGCTGTCAGTGCGAGAGGGTGACGGCTCTCGAAAATTCAATATGTAACGATTTTGCTAAATATATAGACAAAATGGCTGCAATCTCATGGCGTGATCCTGCTCTCCATTTTTCCATGTGAAAACGATTACAACTTGGTTCGCTCATCTAGCAACAACAATAACGTCCTGTTTAAGCATGATTTAGATGGCTGTGACTTGATTGACTCAAGGAGCAGCACTGCGTGGATACATGGATAGATAGAACCGTTGGAGACATTCACATGAACAAAATCGTTAAAGGCATGATCGCAATGGGGTTTGCCATGGGTATGGCAAATTCTGCTTTCTCGGCCGAGGCGCTGAAGCTGGGCTACCTGGTCAAGCAGCCGGAGGAACCCTGGTTCCAGACCGAGTGGAACTTCGCCGACAAGGCGGGCAAGGAGCTCGGTTTCGAGGTGATCAAGATAGCCGTCCCCGATGGGGAGAAGACCCTCAATGCCATCGACAGCCTGGCGGCCAACGGCGCCAAGGGCTTCGTCATCTGCACCCCTGATCCCAAGCTCGGGGCCGCCATCATGGCCAAGGCCAACAGCATGGATCTCAAGGTCATCACGGTGGACGACCAGTTTGTCAACGCCAAGGGCCTGCCCATGGAGCAGGTGCCCCTGGTGATGATGGCCGCCACCAAGATTGGTGAACGCCAGGGCCAGGAGCTCTACAAGGAGATGGAAAAACGTCAGTGGGACCTGAAGAGCACAGCCGTGCTCGCCATCACCGCCGACGAGCTCGACACCGCCCGCCGCCGGGTCGACGGCTCCTTGAGTGCGCTCAAGGCCGCCGGTTTCCCCGATGCCCAGATCTACCGCTCACCGACCAAGGCCAACGATATTCCGGGAGCCCTGGATGCCGCCAACTCCATGCTGGTGCAGCACCCCGAGGTCAAAAACTGGCTCATCGTCGGCATGAATGACAACACAGTGCTTGGCGGCGTGCGCGCCACCGAAGGGCAGGGCTTCAAGGCCGCGAACGTCATCGGCATCGGCATCAACGGGGTGGATGCGGTGAATGAGCTCTCCAAGTCCAGCGCCACCGGTTTCCTGGGGTCCTTGCTGCCAAGCCCGGACGTGCACGGTTACAAGAGCATCCAGATGCTCCATGACTGGGTGGTCAACGGCGCAGAGCCGGCCAAGTTCACCGAGGTGACCGACGTGGTGCTCATCACCCGCGACAACTTCAAGGTCGAGCTGCAGAAGAAAGGTCTGTGATCGCCAATCCCTGATATGCCGGCATGGCGCCCTGCGCCGTGCCGGCTGGCTGGAGTCATCTCATGAATCAAGTTCCTTATCTGGAGTTTTGCGGCATCAGCAAGGAGTTCCCCGGCGTCAAGGCGCTGCAGAACGTCTCCTTCTGCTGCCAGCAGGGCTCGGTGCACGCCCTGATGGGGGAGAACGGCGCGGGCAAATCCACCCTGCTCAAGATCCTGAGCGGCTTTCAGGCTCCCACCACCGGGGTGGTGAAGCTGGCGGGCCAGGAGAAGGTGTTTCAAGACACGGTCGACGCCCTGGAGAGCGGGATCGCCATCATCTATCAGGAGCTGCATCTGGTGCCCGAGATGAGCGTGGCGGAGAACATCTACCTGGGGCAGCTGCCCACCCGGCGCGGCGTCATCGATAGGGAGAAGCTCTATCAGGATGCGGCCAGACAGCTGGCGCGTCTCGGCATGGATGTGTCGCCGGAGACGCCGCTCAAGTACCTGTCCCTCGGGCAATGGCAGATGGTGGAGATCGCCAAGGCCCTGACCCGGGACGCCAGCGTCATCGCCTTCGACGAGCCGACCAGCAGCCTGTCGTCCCGCGAAATTGAGCAGCTGTTTCGGGTCATCCGCCAGTTGCGGGACGAGGGCAAGGTCATTCTCTATGTCTCCCACCGCATGGACGAGATCTTCGCCCTGTGCGACGCCATCACGGTATTCAAGGATGGCCAATTCGTGCGCACCTTCGCCTCCATGGCCGAGGTGGACCGGGATCTGCTGGTCAAGACCATGGTGGGACGGGAGCTGACCGACATCTATGGCTACAGCCCCAGAGCGCTCGGGGAGACGGGCCTCAAGGTGGAGCACCTGATGGGGCCTGGCCTCAGGGCGCCCATTTCGTTCGAGGTCAGACGGGGGGAGATCCTCGGCATCTTCGGGCTGGTGGGGGCTGGTCGCAGCGAGCTGATGAAGCTCATCTTCGGTGCCGAGAAGCCCCGAGGCGGCGAGATAGCGGTGTTCGGCAAGCCGGTGGTCATTCGCAATCCCATCGACGCCATTCGCAGCGGCATCATGCTCTGCACCGAAGACCGCAAGGCGCTCGGCATCATCCCCATCCACTCGGTGCAGGAGAACATCAACATCAGCGCCCGCCGCCACCAGGCGTGGGGCGGCTTCTGGATCAACCAGCAGTGGGAGGACGAGAACGCGAGGCTGCGGATCCGCGACATGCGGGTCAAGACCCCGTCCCCCCATCAGGCCATCATGAACCTCTCCGGCGGCAACCAGCAGAAGGCCATTCTGGGGCGCTGGCTCTCCGAGGACATGAAGGTGATCCTGCTCGACGAGCCGACCCGCGGCATCGACGTCGGGGCAAAGAACGAGATTTACAACGTGATTTACGATCTGGCCAAGGTGGGCATCGCCGTGGTGGTGGTATCCAGCGAGCTGCCGGAGGTGCTGGGCATCGCGGATCGGATCATGGTCATGCGGGAGGGGGTGATAGCAGGGGAGCTATCCCACCATGAGGCCGACGAGGTCAAGGCGCTCAATCTGGCCATGCCGGCCCGTTAATCCCCCGTGACTGTAACGCGATAGCACCCGGAAACTTCAGGAGAAATACCATGACAACAACTACCTCAGCCGGTCAGGCCGCGACCGTCTCGGCGGCCAGCGGCTCCCGCCTGCAACTGGCCCGCGTCTGGGATCAATACGGCATGCTGGTGATCTTCGCCATCCTGTTCCTGCTGGCCTGCGCGCTGGTGCCCAACTTCGCCAGCCTGATCAACATGCGCGGGCTCGGGCTCGCCGTCTCCATGTCGGGCATGGTGGCCTGCGGCATGCTGTTCTGCCTCGCCTCCGGCGAGTTCGACATGTCGGTGGGCTCAGTGGTGGCCTGCTCCGGCGTCGCCTGCGCAGTCGGCATCAACGCCACCGAGAGCATCACGGTCGGCATACTGGCAGGCATGTCGGTGGGGGTGCTGTTTGGCCTCATCAACGGCATCGTCGTGGCCAAATTCAAGATCAACGCCCTCATCACCACCCTGGCCACCATGCAGATGGCGCGCGGGGTGGGCTACATCATCTCCGACGGCAAGGCGGTGGGCATAGTGGAGGAGGGCTTCTTCGAGCTCGGCAACTCCGCCCTGCTCGGCATCCCGACCCCGGTCTGGCTGACGGCGCTCTGCTTCGTGCTGTTCGGCCTGCTGCTCAACAAGACCACCTTCGGCCGCAACACCCTGGCCATGGGGGGCAACGAGGAGGCGGCGCGCCTGGCCGGGGTCAACGTGGTGCGCACCAAGATCATCATCTTCACCATGACCGGGCTCATCGCCTCCATCGCGGGGATCATACTCGCCTCGCGCATGACCTCGGGCCAGCCGATGACCTCCATCGGCTTCGAGCTGGTGGTGATCTCCGCCTGTGTGCTGGGGGGCGTCTCCATGAAGGGGGGCATCGGCAAGATCTCCTACATCATCGCCGGGGTGCTGATTTTGGGGTTGATGGAGAACGCCATGAACCTGCTCAACATCTCCCCGTTTGCCCAGTACGTGGTGCGCGGCCTCATCCTGCTCGCCGCCGTGCTGTTCGACCGCTACAAGCAGGTGCGCAAGGCGCGCGCCTGAGCGGTTGTCCCCTCCGGCACCAGGTCGGCCCATGCTGGCCTGGTGCCTCCTTCAGGCAAGCTGTGAGCCAGTTCAATAAATTCACATCAGGCCGCTTGCGAAAATAGGTTGTTCCAACGCCGGATCTCTACAATGGCCCAAGCCGATTTTTTTACCCAAGCGCTGTTTTCCGCCATGTCCTCGATGCAAAAAGAGAAGCCGAAACAACTCAACCCCCTGTTGCCGGGCTACGCCTTCGACGTCTTCCTGGTCTCGGGCATGACCCCCATCGAGCAGGGGAGCGCCCTCGACTTCATCATCGACAGGCCCCTGGGGATGAAAGGCTTCATCGTCAACCTGACCATCAGGGGCAAGGGGCAGATCTTTCAGGGGGATCAGGCCTTCACCGTGGAGCCGGGGGACCTGCTGCTGTTTCCGCCGGCGGCCGTGCACTATTACGGCCGGGCGCCGGATGCCCGGGAGTGGTATCACCGCTGGGTCTATTTCCGGCCGCGGGCCTACTGGGCCGACTGGCTCAAGTGGCCCCAGGTGACGGAGCGGGTGGGGCGATTGCAACTGGCTGACGCCGGCTTGCTCGCCGAATTCGACGCCCTCTTCCTCGACATCGAAGAGACCCACCAGCAGCTGAGGCCCATGTCGGAACAGCTCGCCATGAACCTGCTTGAGCGGCTGCTGATTCGCTGTTACGAGGCCTCGTCCCTCAGTGCCTATCCCACCCTAGATCACAGAGTTCACCAGGCGTGCCAGATCCTGAGCGAATCGCTCTGCGCCGAGATCTCGGTGGAGGCGCTGGCGGAGCAGGTGTTTTTGTCCCCTTCACGGCTGGCCCACCTGTTTCGCGAGCAGGTGGGGGTGAGCATAGTGCGCTGGCGCGAGGATCAGCGGATCATGCGGGCCAAGCTGCTGCTGCAGACCACCCCCATGTCGGTGGCCACCATAGGCCAGCAGGTGGGCTATGACGATCAGCTCTACTTCTCGCGGGTGTTCAGGAAACGGGTCGGGGTCAGCCCCACCGAATACCGCAAGTGCGCCACCCCGTTGTGAGAAGAACCCAGAGATGACAAAGCCCTCATGATGAGGGCTTGTTTATTTGGGGGCCTGGGCCTTGTCGTTGCCGATATCAGCCCTGGCGAGCCTTGAATCTGGGATTGCTCTTGCAGATCACGAACAGCTTGCCGCGCCGACGCACGACCTGGCAGTCCGGGTGACGTGACTTGGCGGATTTCAGGGAGGCGAGTACCTTCATGACTTCTCTTTTCCTTTGTTGAAGAATTGGCCGAATCGCTGACCGAAGCGGGCGACTTGTCCTTCCTTGCCGACCTGCTTCTGCTTGCCGGTATAGAAGGGGTGAGAGGCACTGGAGACGTCCAGCGTCACATAGGGATAGGTGTTGCCATCTTCCCACTGCCTGGTGCGATCGGTCTGCAAGGTGGATCCGATCAGGAAGCAGGTGTTGCTGGCCAGATCGTGAAACAGGACCTTGCGGTATTGAGGGTGAATGTCGGGGCGCATGATTGTCTCTTTTTGTTATGTTATAACACCAAATCATAATGCGACGGATGAGAATCAATATCAACCATTTTTTTCTCCCGAGGTGGCCAGGCAGGATGGAACGCGCTGAGAAAGGGGAAGCAGGGGGAATGCGGATGAGGTCATGACAGAGGGGAGTGATGGATTGTTGAGCGATGGAAGGGGAACGAGAAGTTGAGTCTTTACTTTTGGTTTTTACTGTATAAAAATACAGTTAACCATCATGGAGACGTATCCTATGCGCCTGGAAATCATCATCGACAGAAAACATCAGATCCCCACTGCGACCATGGAGGCGCTGCGCCAGGAGTTGCTCAAGCAACTGGGCGAGCGATTCCCTGATCTGCATGTGCGGGTCGCCCCGGGCAGTGCCATGGCCTTGACGGTCAGCCGCGCCAGCAAAGAGGACAGGGAATTGGCCGAAGCCATGGTGCAGGAAGTGTGGGAGAACGCCGAGAGCTGGATGCCGGAGGCAGAAGGCGCCGAGGCCTGATCAGGGGGTGGTTGTCGATTTGCCTGTCCTGATCGGGCTGGCGTTCACCCCGATTTGAACGAAACGCAGCTCAAGGCTGCGTTTCGTGTTTGTGGGCAGGCAACCGGGCACTTAGCCAGGCCAGGAGATTCAGAGCCCGGCCCAGCGTTTGAGGCTGCCGCTCTGTACCCGCTGGTTGGCCTCTGCGATGTCGCCATTGGCGCGAAGCGCCTTGAGGGCAATGGGCAGGGCAGTGCGCACCTCGTCGGCCGTCATCCCTGCCTGGAGGGCGGGATGGTAGGCGAGCTTGAGCAGCACATAGTCGAGACCTGTGGGGAAGCTGTCGATGCTGTTGTCATTGAAGATGGAGGGAAACACCTTGTTCGAGTCGTTGGGCAGCCCCATCACCTGGGTGAGTTCTTCCACCACGCAATCCAGGAAGCGGCCCTTGGCCCGGCTGTAGTCCACCGGGATGATGATGGTGGCACGGGTGATCTCGTAACGGGCATTGGTGGCGAAATTGGCCAGACAGACCCCCTCCTTGAGGGCAATGCCGACAGAGTCATCCTGGCGCATGGTTCGGCCGGCCCAGCTGGCCATCTGCTGGTGCCTTGTCATGATGAGGGTGAGATTGGGGTTGTCGTTGACGAGCTGTATGGGGTGGCCGGTGATCCTGGCCAGATGCTGGCTCTGTACCTTGACCACCTCGGCCTGCAGCGCCTTGTCGCCAAACTCGTTGATGAGCTTGAGGCGGATGGGGCCTTGCCAGCGGGAGAAGTGTACCTGGCTCTCATGGCCATATTCCCGCTTCATGGCGACTTCCATGAAGCTCTGGACCAGATAGTCGTTGCTCTGCCAGCGTTCGGTGGCCTGCAGGGAGCCGGGCAGCAGCGCGGCGAGCCACAGGGCCAGCATCCGGCCTGGCGCGGTATGCCGAGGGCTGCGCCCTGAACGAGTGTGCCCTGGGATCATCTTGCCTCCTTGCAATCGATAGGGTCAGCCCGAGGTGCGTTCGATGTCACGCCAGGTGAGCCAGAGCCTGAGATCGAACTCCAGTTGATGATAGTCCGGTTCCATGTGCTGACAGAGCTGATAGAAGGCCTTGTTGTGATCCTTCTCCCGCAAGTGGGCCAGCTCGTGCACCACTATCATCTTCAGGAAGGCGGGATGGGCCTCCTTGAACAGGGCGGCGATGCGGATCTCGTTCTTGGCCTTGAGTTTGTTGCCCTGTACCCGGCTGACATAGGTGTGCAGGCCGAGGGCATCCTTGATCACATTGATCTTGCCGTCGAAGATCACCTTGGAGAGCGGTGCCGAGCTTTTCAGGTAGCGGTTTTTCAGCTCCATGGTGTAGGCAAGCAGCGCCTTGTCACTCTGGACGAGGTGGGTCTCGGGGTAGCGTTTGGCCAGCATCTCGCCGAGTTTTCCCGCCGCGATCAACTGCTGTACCTGGTGCTTGAGGGGATCAGGATAGCCCCCCAGATAGGTCAGTTCCGCCATGATGTCTCCCCCTTCACACTAAAAAAGAGCGCCATTGTAATCATGATGGGCCCCCTTGAACACAGGTCTGCACGTCAATGAAAGGGGCCGTCGCTGTTGCCAGCGACGGCCCCGACTTTCGTCAATCTGTCTCAACGACGGCGATAGAGACCCGGATCCACCTCTTGGTAGCGGTCCGTCAGATATTGATAGAAGGCGAGGCTGGAGGGAGAGCTCGGCGTTTTCAGCTGCTCTGCCACCCGCTCCGGCTTGGCGATGATGAACTTGGGATCCTGCCGCCGGATGTCGGCCAGCACCCGTTCGCGCACGTCATAGGGCGGATTGACGTTGGCGAAGAACAGATAGGCGGAGGCGGGCTGGCGATCTGTCCACAGATAGTATTGCGGCTGTATGCCGTCGACCCAGATCTTGTCGGTCGGCCCTGTCTCGGCCTTGATCCTGTCGACCCGCACCTGGGCCGGCGGATTGAACGGCTTGCCCTTGAGGTTGCCCTCCCAGGCGTTGTTGACCAGCAGCGCCAGCATGGCGAGCGACGCAAGCCAGGGGGTGGCGCTGCGCACATCCCAGGCGCGCCACAGCGGCACCAGGATGAGCACCGGCAGGGCCCACAGGAGGCTGTTGCCAAGCACTTCGCGCACCCGTTCAAGCGACCACTCCTTGGTGCTCCAGCCATAACCGAGCTGCTGGGCCAGCAGCCAGCTCGCGGTCAGTACCACCAGGGAGATGCAGAGCAGGCCCAGGGCATCGGACTGCTGCTCGCTGCGATCCAGCAGGCAGGCCAGAGGCAGCAGGCCAAGCTGCAGGTAGAGCACGTCGTAGTGATCGAACACGTGGCCGGAGACGGAGTTGGCGATCAGGGTGAAGAGCACGCCGAACAGGGTGGCGCAGAGGGCGGGCAGATACCACTCCTGGCGGCGTCCCAGCATCAGCACCATGAAGGCAGGCAGCAGCATGACGAGGCCGGTGCGCAGCAAGCCGACGGCCCCCACTTCCGGCGAGAAGCCGTTGCCATAGCTCCCCTCGAAGAAGATGCCGAAGGCGTAGTATTTGAATTCGTCCAGCAAGCCGTGGTGCTGGAAGTAGGCAAACAGCGGGCCGCCGACCAGGGCCAGCCCCAGCAGGCTGGAGCAGAGCAGGCCGAAGGCGCAGCGCCACTGCTCACGCAGACACCAGTGGCAGAACAGCACCAGATACCAGGCTCCCCAGAAGGCGCCGTTGTTGGTGCGCATCCAGGCCACGATGGCGAAGGTGAGGGCCGCCACCAGGGCCGGGCCCCAGCGAAACTGCTTGTCCAGCAGCAGGGTGATGAAGGCCCACTGGGCGATGAGGGCCAGGTGGAAGGTCCAGTCCTCGGTCATGTTGCCGTAGTAGTAGCGGGTGCTGTAGAGCGCAAGGATCGCCAGCATGCTGCCGAGGCGGGCCCGCAGGGAGAGCCCCAGCTGGGAGAACGCCTGCCAGCTGGCGAGCAGACCGAGCCAGCAGAGCACCCACTCCAGCAGCCAGATCCCGAAGAAGCCGCCCAGGGAGTAGCCGAGGGCATCGAGGGCGAAGATCATGGGGCCCTTGATGTCGATCATGTCCCGATAGAGCACGCCCCCCTCGCTCCACATCTTGCCCATCACAGCGAACAGGGAGGCATCAAAGCCGGGCGCCATGCCGTGGAACAGCGGGTTGCGCAAGCAAAACAGCAGCGCCATCAGGGCGGTGAGCAGGACAACCAGCGGCTTGAGCCCGGGGTTGTAGCGCTGAGGGGTAAAACGGATGGCGTGATTCATGGATGACCTGTTCCTGCGGGAAAGACGTAAAAGCGGGCCTATCTTGCCGAGGCCGGCAGTCCGATGCAATGGGCTGGGGTGATGTGTTTGAAATAATGTATAAAAGTAGCGTTTTCAGTGCCCGCAGTGGGCTAAATGATTAGCGAGACCAGCTGTTGACTGGTGTTGCCGAGGCCGGCAGTCCGCTGCAATGGGGCTGGGGACTGTGCTTGAAAAATGTAACAAGCGCCGCTCTCACGAAGAAAAGCGGCGCCTTGACAGGGGAGGGCCCGGCGAGGGGCCTCAGGCCATGGGACTGGCGCCCTGGTATTCCACCAGTGCCGGCAGGGGGGCCAGCTCGGGCAGATGGCGGGCCCAGCGGATAAAGGCATCGGCCAGGGTGATGCCGAGCTCCTGATTGTGCTGGGTCAGGGTGCGGGCCAGGGCCGTGTAGCCCTCCTTGCCGGAGGCGGTGTAGGCGCTGGAGACCCCCCGATAGATGGCATCCATCTCGACGCTCTGCCACTGCCCCGGGCTCGCCTCCCATTCGAGGCGGGTGATCCTGCTCCCCTTGGGCCTGTCTGCCTGATAACTGAAGCGCATCCCGGCGGTGTAAGGGAAGCTGCCGCTGCCATTGCCGACCACGCCGTTGTTGGTGGCGTTGTCGATGGCCCCCTCCAGCGCTTCTGCCAGCTCATGGCCGTGCACCCGGTAGAGGGTGAGCGGGATGGCAAAGGGCAGCAGGCGCCCGGCGATGTCCGCCTCGCTTAAGGGGCCGGGTTCGAGGGAGCAGCGCACCCCCCCTGCGTTGTGCAGGGCGAAGTCCACCTGACCCACCTGCTCGCGGGCACCGGCCAGCATGGCGCTTGCCACCAGGGGGGCGACCTGACTGCCGGCGGGCAGGGCGGCATCGGGCAGGCGCTGATGGTGCAGTGGCCCGGCGAGGCGGGTCACGATGCGCCGGGTCATGGTCTCGAGCTCGGGCCGGTAGCGCCTGGCCAGATGCTGCTCGATCTCGGGGGCCGGCTCGCAGAAATGGAGACCTGCCGGCGGGGGCGAGGCAAAGGGCCAGGGCTGCCAGGGCAGCCACTCCAGCTGGCCGCGGCTTTGGCAAACGCGCCCGCGCTCATCAAATTCCAGCTCGCACACCCCGAGACACAGCGCGCTGTGGGCCGCATGCAGTATGGCGACCCCCTCGATCATCAAGGGGTAGCTCCCCTCGCTCATCAGTCCGAGCGGGGCCAGATCCCCCAGCTGGCTGTGGGTGTGGCCACCGACAATCAGGCTGAGCTCGGGGAAGCGGGCCGCCAGCCGCTTGTCCTGCTCCAGCCCAAGGTGGCTGAGCAATATGATGTGCTCTATTCCTTCGGCCTTGATCTCGCCGAGGGCGGCGCTGAGGGTCTCTTCGATGCCGTGGAAGCGGGTATGGGGATCCGGGCTCGCGATGGCGGCCATCTGCGGCAAGGTGATGCCGAGCAGGGCGAAGGGGACGCCGTCGATGACGCGCCTGTGCCAGGGGCGGCTGGCATCAAACAGCTGTGGCAAGCCGTGCAGCCGCAGCGGGGCATCGGCTGGCTCCTGGCTGCTGTCGAGGTTGGCGGCCAGCACCGGATAGTCGAGCTGGCGCAGAAACTCCACCAGGGGGCCGTTGCCGAGATCGAACTCATGGTTGCCGATCACCATGGCATCCGGTCGCAGCAGGCCGAGCAGGTCGGCGTTGGCCCGCCCCTTGAAACGGTTGAAATAGAGCGACCCCTGGAAGGTGTCACCCCCGTGCAGCAGCAGGCAGGTCTGGCCCGCGGCGGCGGCCTGCTGGCGCAGGGCGGTCAGCCGGGTCAGGATGCGGCCGTAGCCGCCACATTGGGTGCGCCACTCGGACTCACCCTCTGGGGAGAAGCGCATGGGCGCGCCATCGAAATGGGAGTGGCAGTCGCTGAAGTGGGCAAGTTGAACCGTAATACTCAAGGCTCGGTCCTCCTTAGGGAAAAAGAGCACCGAGTCTACTGCAAGGGGAGGGGGGGATGCCAGCCCGGCAGACGCCGGGCTGGAAAAGCGTCAGACGGTACTCAGGCAGGCACCAGGATCTGGGTGGCGAGGATCACCACCAAGAGGCCGACGGCGACCGGCATGGAGGTGCGTTTGACCACCTCGAACGGGGACAGATTGCCCATGCCCGCACAGGCGACCACCACCCCGGAGACCGGCGAGATGGTGCGACCCAGGTTGGAAGCCTGCAGCATGGGGATGACCAGGTAGGCGGGATTGACGCCCAGACTGGTGGCCAGGTGCGGGATCAGCTCCACGAAGGCGTAGAAGGGGGCGTTGCCCGAGCCTGTGGTGAAGGCGGCCAGGGTGGTGATGACCACCAGCACCAGCATGATGATGACGCCGCCTGTGCCAAAGCTCTGGGCCAGATCCAAGAGGTTTGCGATGAAGCCGAGCCCCATCAGCCCCTGGGCGAAGACCCCGGCTCCCACCAGCAGCATGACCACGCCGGCGAAGGCGTCGGCCATGCTGCGCCAGCACACCTGCAGACCGTCCAGCAGCTCGCGGCCGTTGCGCTTGCGCACCAGCTCCAGCAGGGCGGCCAGCACCAGACAGATGACGATGATGGTGACGATGTCGAGCTTGGGGCCCAGCTTGCCGTCAAACAGCAGCACGCCGATGATGGGGGTGAACGGCAGTATGGCGTAGAAGCCGGGGGCGTCTGTGATGAGATCGCTCGGGGCAACCGCCTCGTTGTGCTCGCCGGACTTTCTGTCCAGATAGCGCTGCCAGAAGAAGTGGGTCACCGCCATGGCGGCTATGGCCGTCAGGGAGATGGGCAGGGTCAGCTTGAAGGCAAACTCGATGAGCTCCATGTTGGCGGCCTGGGCGGCCATCACCACGTCCCCGGAGGTGGGGGCCAGTATGATGGCGGCCGGGGAGGCGCACACCGCGGCCGCGGCGCCTCGGGAGATCCCCATGTTGACCATCAGCGGGAACAGGGTTGCCATCAGCAGCACGCCGAGGCCGGTGGCGGAGCTCACCGCCAGCGACATGGCACAGGCCACCAGGTAGGCGGCCACCAGCAATATGTAGGGGGACTTGATGATGCCAAGGGGCTTGCTGGCCAGCTTCACCAAGATGGTGTTGGCGCCGATGTGGCTCATGTAGCCGGCAAAGCCGCACAGCACCATGATCAGCATGCCGAGGCCGCCCCCCCTGTCGACCAGCAGGAAGCGCACGTACTCGAACACGTCTGTGGCCACGTGGCCGGTGGAGGTGACGCTGGCTGGCAGCACCGCCTTGCCCATCAGGGCGGTGATCGCCAGCAGCAAGAGGCCGCCGCTGAGCAGCACCCCGGTCGCCGAATAGCCCTTGAAGATGTAGCGACCCACGGCCAGGGTGACCAGGGTGCCAATAAGGAGTTCCATCATAAATAGGTTCCTGAGTATGGAGTGACGTCGGGCATCTAACGGGCTGAGCAGAGGGTTGGACTGGCTAGCTCGACATGTGCCAACAAAAACGCCGGGATTATTACCTCATAAGGAGTAATTCGCCATGGGGATGGCGGCTGGCTGTGATCTCCCTTGCAAATCCCCATTCTGAACGGGTGGAAGCGGCCCCTTTGCCTCCCCCGGCTCCGAGAGCAGGTGACAGCGCCCCTGATCGCGGTTAATCTCCCACACTGACTATTAATTCATTGATTATTAATTGAAATTACGCCGGACTCACAAGGAGCAAGGCAGCACGACGATGGGACTCTTCAGCAAGACAGGGGCGGTGGCGGCCCTCATATATGCCGCCTCAATCGGAGCAGCACCCTCCCATTATGCAGGTATTCGGGTGGCGCCCGATATCAAGGTCGATTTCCAGTTCTATCGGGTATCAGGGGCCGATGTGGCCGCCGTGATGCGCCAGATCACCGCCTTGTCGCCTGCCCAGGCGGACGGCCATATCGGCAGGGCCAGCTATCAGCTCTCCTGGCAGTTGCAGACCAGGGCGACCCCGGCGCGCTGCGAGCTGGATCAGGCCCAGGTGACGGCCCGCATCCAGGTCAGGGTGCCGAACTGGATGGACAAGGGCAGGGCGTCCGCGGCGGAGCGGCAGAAGTGGGACAAGCTGGTGGCGGCCATGTTCGACTACGAGAGCCGTCACAAGGACATCTTGCTCGAAAGCGTCAGCCAGCTCGGCATCCGGTTCGCCCAGTTGCCCGTCGCCCGGGATTGCGCCGCCTTGCAGTACCAGGGCTGGCAACAGGGGCAGGCGGTGCTGGAGGCGACCCGGGATCGATTCGCCACCCTGGCGCAGCAGACCGATCGGGGGCGCAAGCTCGGGGTCAGCTGGCCAGAGGGCCGCTGATCGTCATCGCCAATAAAAAACGGGCTTCCCTTGGGGAAGCCCGTTTTGTTTGAGGTCCAACCTGGGTGGGGATCAGGACGCCGGATCGCGCAGGGGCTTGCCCTTGAGCAGCCTGCGTACCCAGTAGCGGGCCGGATGCAGCGCCTCCAGCAGATCGGCGGCCAGCGGCAGCGGATCCCCGCAGATCTCGCTCGCTATCAGCTCACCGCAGAGCGGCGCCGAGCACAGACCCCGGGAGCCGAGGGCCCCCAGCACATAGAGACCGGCGTGCAGGGGCAGCGCGCGCTGCTGATCAGCGGGGGCTTTAGGGTCTTGATCCGCCAGGCTTGCCAATCTGGCGATTGGCCCTGCCACCGGCAGGTGATCCCGGCTGGCGCAGCGAACACCCACCCGCGCCTCGTTGCCGCTCACGTCCACCTCGGCAGGCCAGCTTTGATCCGGCAGGCAGGCTTGCAGCCGCGCCCGGTTCTGAGCCTGCTCCTCGGCACTGAATGCGAGGGTGCTCTGGTTGCGGCCATAGCTGGCCCCGATGCAGTGCGCTCCGTCGTGGGCCGGGGTGAGGTAGCCGTCGTAGCAGAGCACAGTCCTGAGCTGGCTTAACCGCGCCGTGGTCGGCACATGGCTCACCTGACCGCGCACCGGGTAGAGCGGCAGCTCCGCGAAGGGGAGCAGGGCGGGCAGCCGGTGACCGGCGGCCACCACCAGGTTGGGGGTCTGCCACTGGCGGCCATCCAGGCTCTCCACCTGCCAGCCGTCTGCCAGCTCGCTGATGGTGCTCACCGGTGTGTGGTACTCAAGGCGCAGCAGACCGCTGGCTTGCGCTTCTTTCAGGGCGGCGCGGGTGAGATCCGCCGGGCAGAGCCAGCCCCCCAGGGGGTAGCTGACGCCACCGTGGCCGCAGGGCAGGCCGACCACCTGCTCAACTTCCGAGGCAGAGAGTGGGTGCATCAGCTCGGGGGGGAAGGGACCCTGACCCATCTTGGCGAGCTTGGCGGCGGACTTGTCGTCGTAGCCGAGCTGGGTGACGCCGCACAGGGAGAAGGCCACGGGATGGCGCGCGGCCAGGGTCAGCAGCCGCTGGCGGGCATAGCCGAAGGCGAGGGAATAGAAGCGCGACAGGGCGTCGTGCTCCCCGTTGAGCAGGGGATAGAGCGCCCCCTGCCGGTTGCCGGAGGCACCGGTGGCGGGCTCGCCCTCTTCGCACAGCAGGGTCACCTTGCGGCCTCGCTCCACCAGGGAGAGCGCCGTCATGGCCGAGGCGATGCCGCCGCCGATGATCAGCACCTCGCCGTCCCGGCCGGCGGGGCGGGCATACCAGGGGGAGATGCTCTGCTCGGGCACTTTGTCCTCCCGCCTCCCAGCCAGCATCTCCCGCTTGCTGCCGTGTCCCTTCACCTTCTTCATGGCAAAGCCGGCGTCAATCAGACCGCGGCGCACGAAACCGGCGCAGGTAAAGGTCGAGAGGGTCGCGCTGGGGCGGGCGAGGCGAGCGAGGCCATCGAACAGCGCTTGTGTCCACATCTCGGGATTCTTGGCAGGCGAGAAGCCATCCAGATACCAGGCATCCACCAGACCCTGGGGGCCGTGAGGCACCTGGGGCAGCATCTCCTTGATGTCGCCAAGCCAGAGATCGAGGCGGATGCGGCCGCCGGCAAAAATGAGGCGGTGGCAGCCGGAGACCGGCAGCGGCCACTGGTCGATGAGAGGCTGGCTTAAGGACGCGAGTTCGGGCCAGGCCGCCAGGGCCTTGCAGAGATCGGCCTGGGCCAGGGGGTATTTCTCGAAGCTGATGAAGTGCAGGTGCGAGCCGTTGCCGGATTGGGGGGCCTGTTCCAGGAAGGCGGCCATTGTCGCCAGAAAGTTAAGACCTGTGCCGAAACCTGTTTCGCCAATCACGAAACTGTCACTATCGTGGTGCGAAAATCGTGCCGGTAGGTGATTTTGCAATAAAAAGACGTAGCGGGTTTCACTTAGACCGTTATCATTGGAAAAGTACACATCCCCGAACTCACTGGAGACTGGAGTTCCCGCTTCATTCCAGTCCAATCGGGCATGATGTAAGGATGTTTGACTCACGTTTTCCTCTGCTCGCGTCATAAATTCGCGGGCATTCTACGTGAAAGCAGACCAGTTTGGCAGCCGAAAGCGGGTAGACTCGGTGCCAGTTTTTCCAGACGAGATGAATTAATGAGAAGAGCAGTGATCACCGGTATCGGCGTCATCTCCAGTATCGGCAACAACAAGGAAGAGGTGCTGGCCTCCCTGAAAGCAGGCAAATCCGGCATCACCTATTCCGAGCAGTTTGAACAGTACAACCTGCGCAGCCGTGTCTGGGGTAACATCAAACTCGATCCGTCTGAACTGATCGACCGTAAAGTCATGCGTTTCATGGGTGACGCCGCGGCCTATGCCTATCTGTCCATGGAGCAGGCCATCGCTGACGCGGGTCTGCCAGAGGATCAGGTCTCCAACGAGCGTACCGGCATAGTGGTCGGCTCCGGCGGCGCCTCCGGCAAGAACACCTCCGAGTCTGCGGACATCGCCCGTGAGAAAGGGGTCAAGCGCGTGGGTCCCTACATGGTGCCGCGCACCATGTCCTCCACCACCTCTGCCTGCCTGGCCACCCCGTTCAAGATCAAGGGTGTCAACTACACCATCAGCTCCGCCTGTGCCACCTCTGCCCACTGCATCGGTCACGCACTGGAGCTGATCCAGCTTGGCAAGCAGGACATCGTCTTCGCCGGCGGCGGCGAGGAGCTGGACTGGTCTTCCACCATCCAGTTCGATGCCATGGGTGCCCTCTCCACCAAGTACAATGACACCCCGGAGAAGGCGTCCCGTACCTATGATGCGGACCGCGACGGTTTCGTCATCTCCGGTGGCGGCGGCATTCTGGTGGTCGAGGAGCTGGAACATGCCCTGGCCCGTGGTGCCCACATCTATGCCGAAATCACCGGTTACGGTGCCACCTCCGACGGCTACGACATGGTCGCCCCGAGCGGTGAAGGCGCGGTGCGTTGCATGAAGATGGCGATGCAGGGTGTCGGCTCTGTGGATTACATCAACACCCACGGCACCTCCACCCCGGTCGGTGATACCAAGGAGCTGGAAGCCATCCAGACCCTGTTTGGCAGCAATGCGCCCAAGCTCTCCGCCACCAAGGCCATGACCGGTCATGCCCTGGGCGCCGCCGGCGTGCACGAGGCCGTCTACTCCCTGCTGATGATGGAACACGGCTTCATCGCCCCCAGCATCAACATCGAGAACCTGGACGAGAAGGCCGTGGGTCTGCCCATAGTGCGCGAGTACGAAGCCGCCGATCTCAATACCGTCATGTCCAACAGCTTCGGCTTTGGCGGTACCAACGCCTCCCTGGTGTTCAGCAAGTTCAAGGCTTGATGCTCACCGGATTGACATAGAAAAAGGCGCCGAAAGGCGCCTTTTT
Source organism: Aeromonas genomosp. paramedia (assembly GCF_023093515.1). Taxonomy (NCBI): domain Bacteria; kingdom Pseudomonadati; phylum Pseudomonadota; class Gammaproteobacteria; order Aeromonadales; family Aeromonadaceae; genus Aeromonas; species Aeromonas genomosp. paramedia. Next base: position 270,959 of record NZ_JAAROG010000012.1, on the reverse strand, counting down.
TATGGGTCAGATCATCTCAGCCGGCTCGGTCAGCGGCAGTCGCATATAGACGGCGCCCTCGCCGTACTCCTCCAGCGACTTGGGGGTTTTGGCTGGCACGAAGCCCTGCTTGCGCCAGAAGGCGGGGGCATCCTGAACCGCAACCAGACCTGCATGGCGATACCCTTCGCGGCTCGCGAAATCGAACGCCGTGGCCAGCAGTCGCTGCCCGACGCCCAGACCGCGGGCCTGGTCCGAGACCGCGAGATCGTGCAGATAGAACTCTTCATGACCGGCCAGCGCCGTCATCGGCACCGAGAGAGGCGGGGGCTGGTGGGCACGCCAGGGATGGCAGAGCAGATAACCGAGCACCCGGCCCTGACGCTCGGCGACCCAGCAGCAGGCGGGGGCGAGCTCTGCCTTGTTGCTCATCACCTCGAGGGGCTCGGGCTCCAGCTGGTGGTAGCACTCGCTCTGAATGGCCATGATGGCGGGCCAGTCGAGGGCCCGTATGGTTCTGATCTTGATCATCGTACTTGAGGGCGCGTGCCCCTGGTCAACCCTTGAAAGAAGGGGGTCAGCATAACCCAGGGGGCGTGCAAATTGAACCGCAGCCTCTCTTGGCTTAGCGAACGGCCTCTTTGCTCACCACCTTGATCAGCTGATAGCGCACCGAGGAGGCGTCTGCCGGCACGTCGGTGAGCTGTTCGGTACGCACTTCCAGTTGATAGCGGAAACCAGGCTCGAAGGTGAAGCCCTCGATCTGCTGGTAGAAGAGGGTCCAGCTCTCGCCCGGCTGGCTGCGCACCTGCATGCACTTCATGGGGGCGACACCGACGCAGTCGGCCAGCTTGTCCTGGACATAGAGGGTCTGGGTGGTCGGGGTGCTCTGGCAGGCGCTGAGCAACAGGGCGGAGCAGAGGAGCAAGGGTTTCATGATGGGTGTCCTTGGCGTAAAAGGGCGCGATTAAACCCTCAAATGAAAAGGCGGTCAATGACCGCCTTTGTAACAAACCATGACAACTCGCCGGATCAGCGCTGATCGAGGGGAGTGAAATCCCGTTGGGCCAGGCCGGTATAGAGCTGACGCGGACGGCCGATCTTCTGATCCGGATCCGAGTGCATTTCGTTCCAGTGGGCAATCCAGCCGATGGTGCGGGAGATGGCGAAGATCACGGTGAACATGGACATGGGGATGCCGATGGCCTTCATGATGATGCCGGAGTAGAAGTCCACGTTCGGGTAGAGCTTCTTCTCGATGAAGTAGGGGTCGGAGAGCGCGATGCGCTCCAGCTCCATGGCCACATCCAGCAGCGGATCCTTGATCTGCAGCTCGGTCAGTACCTCGTGGCAGGTTTCGCGCATCACGGTGGCACGGGGGTCGTGGTTCTTGTAGACCCGGTGACCGAAGCCCATCAGGCGGAACGGATCATTCTTGTCCTTGGCCTTGGCAATGTACTCGGGGATGCGATCCACGGAGCCAATCTCTTCGAGCATCTTGAGGCAGGCTTCGTTGGCACCGCCGTGGGCCGGACCCCACAGGGAGGCGATCCCCGCGGCGATACAGGCAAACGGGTTGGCGCCGGAGGAGCCGGCCAGACGCACGGTGGAGGTGGAGGCGTTCTGCTCGTGGTCCGCATGCAGGGTGAAGATGCGATCCATGGCGCGCTCGACGATGGGGTTGACCTTGTACTCTTCGGTCGGCACGCCAAACATCATGTGCAGGAAGTTGCCGGCATAGGAGAGGGCATTGCGCGGCTGCATGAAGGGCTGGCCGATGGAGTACTTGTAGCACATGGCGGCCAGGGTCGGCATCTTGGAGAGCAGACGGAAGGCGCAGATCTCGCGATGCTCTTCGTTGTTGATGTCGAGGGCATCGTGATAGAAGGCGGACAGGGCGCTGACCACACCGCACATGATCGCCATGGGGTGGGAGTCACGGCGGAAGCCGCGGAAGAAGAAGGCGATCTGCTCGTGCACCATGGTGTGGCGGGTGACCAGGCGTTCAAATTCCGCGTATTGCGTCTTGGTGGGCGCCTCGCCGTACAGCAGTATGTAGCAGACTTCCAGGTAACTGGCCTGGGTGGCCAACTGGGCGATGGGATAACCACGGTGCAGCAAGACACCCTGATCTCCGTCGATATAGGTAATGGATGATTTGCAAGCACCGGTGGCCATAAAGCCGGGGTCGAAGGTGAAGTACCCTTGCGAGCCCAGTTTTCTGACATCGATTACATCGGGTCCAACAGTACCGGACAGGATCGGTAGTTCTACCGGCTCTTTTCCGGGCAGATGTAGGGTGGCTATCTTATCAGCCATAGCACGTCTCCTTTGCTCTTTTATAATTTGGTTCCAGTCCTACTTTATTACGACTTTCATGACGCTGGCAAAGGTTCTTACCCGTACCACGGCGGCTGGAGCGCCTTATTTGAACCAGAGAACCACTCTCTTGTCAATTTTCCTGAATGATCATTAATGACTTGTTAAAGCGGTTGTGAGATCTGGTTTACGGTTTTGGGTTTTCTATGTAGCTAATTGATTGTCATTGGTTAAGGCCGCCGATATACTGCGCCTCGTGGGTGATGGCCGTCGGTGTTTGAAACGCTTTCGCAAAGCCAGATGTGATATCTAAAATGTTGTTTTTGGCTTTTCCGAGTTGTTTTGGTAACAAAAACCTAACAAATGCCACTCCTCGCCCTCAAAGCGTGTGAAAACAATAACTAACGTGCTCAATGGAGCTGAGTGGGCAAAGCCGTGAAAAATAAACAGAGACCTGTAAACCTCGACCTGCAAACGATCAGCTTTCCTGTCACCGCCATCGCTTCCATCTTGCACCGTGTCTCAGGGGTCATCACCTTTGTGGCGCTGGCCATCTTGCTGTGGATGCTTGGAACTTCACTCTCCTCTCCCGAAGGATTTGAAACCGTCGTTGCCATCATGGACAACTTCCTGGTCAAGTTCGTGTTGTGGGGGATCCTGACTGCGCTGGCATACCACATAGTGGGCGGCCTGCGTCATCTGGTCATGGACATGGGGCATTGGGAAGAGCTGGATTCCGCGAATCAGAGTGCCCGGGTGGGCTTCGTGATTACCGGGATTCTGGCGGTATTGGCGGGGGTACTGGTATGGTAACCAATTCTGCAACTTTCGGGCGCAGCGGTGTTCATGATTACATCCTGATCCGCGCCACCGCCCTCATCATGACGGCTTACGTCCTCTATCTGGTGGGCTTTGTCGCCTTCAACGACATCACCTACGAGGTGTGGACCGGCTTCTTCGCCACAACCTTCACCAAGGTCTTCACCCTGCTGACGCTGCTGTGCGTCCTGATCCACGCCTGGATCGGTCTGTGGCAGGTGCTGACCGACTATATCAAGCCGGTCGGGCTGCGCGGTGCGCTGCAGTTTGCGCTGGTGGTGGTGCTGTTCGTCTATCTGATGACGGGTTTCGTCGTGCTGTGGGGTGTGTAAGGTGACTATTCCAACTCGTGAATTTGATGCGGTCGTGATCGGTGCCGGTGGTGCCGGCATGCGCGCCGCGCTGCAGATTGCCCAGTCCGGCAAGAGCTGCGCACTGCTTTCCAAGGTTTTCCCGACTCGTTCCCACACGGTTTCCGCCCAGGGCGGGATCACGGTCGCCCTGGGCAATGCCCATGACGACAACTGGCAGTGGCACATGTATGACACCGTCAAGGGCTCCGATTACATCGGTGACCAGGAAGCGATTGAATACATGTGCAAGACCGGCCCCGAGGCCATCTATGAGCTGGAGAACATGGGCTTGCCCTTCTCCCGCTTCGACAACGGCTCTGTCTATCAGCGCCCCTTCGGCGGTCAGTCCAAGAATTTTGGCGGCGAGCAGGCGGCCCGTACCGCGGCGGCTGCCGACCGGACCGGTCACGCCCTGCTGCATACCCTGTATCAGCAGAACGTCAAGAACAAGACCACCGTCTTCTCCGAGTGGTATGCGCTGGATCTGGTGAAGAACCAGGACGGTCACATCGTCGGCTGCACCGCCATCGACATGGAGAGCGGCGAAGTCGTCTACTTCAAGGCCAAGGCCACGGTGCTTGCCACCGGCGGCGCCGGTCGCATCTACCAGTCCACCACCAACGCCCACATCAACACCGGTGACGGCGTCGGCATGGCGCTGCGCGCCGGGGTCGGCGTGCAGGACATGGAGTTCTGGCAGTTCCACCCCACCGGCATCGCCGGGGCAGGGGTGCTGGTGACCGAGGGTTGCCGTGGTGAAGGCGGCTATCTGCTCAACAAAGATGGCGAGCGCTTCATGGAGCGTTATGCGCCCAACGCCAAGGATCTCGCCGGTCGCGACGTGGTGGCCCGCTCCATCATGATCGAGATCCGCGAAGGCCGTGGCTGCGACGGTCCCTGGGGCCCGCACATCAAGCTCAAGCTGGATCACCTCGGCAAAGAGGTGCTGGAATCCCGTCTGCCGGGCATCTGCGAGCTCTCTCGCACCTTCGCCCACGTGGATCCGGTCAAGGAACCCATTCCCATCATCCCCACCTGCCACTACATGATGGGCGGCGTGCCGACCAGCGTGAACGGCCAGTGTCTGACCCAGGATAAAGACGGCAACGACGTCCCCGTGGTCGGCCTGTTCGCGGTGGGGGAAATTGCCTGCGTCTCCGTGCACGGTGCCAACCGTCTGGGTGGCAACTCCCTGCTGGATCTGGTGGTGTTCGGTCGTGCCGCCGGCATGCACCTGGTGGAGACCCTGGGGGAGATGGATCATGGCCGCGAGGCCTCCGAGTCCGACATCGCCGCGGCGCTGGCCCGCTTCAATCGCTGGGAGAACAACCGCAATGGCGAGGATCCCGCCGAGATCCGCCGTGACCTGCAGCGCTGCATGCAGAACAACTTCTCCGTGTTCCGCGAAGGGGACGCCATGGCAGAAGGGCTGGCCGAGCTGAAACTCATCCGCGAGCGCCTCAAGAATGCCCGTCTGGACGACACCTCCAAGGAGTTCAACACCCAGCGCATCGAGTGCCTGGAGCTGGACAACTTGATGGAGACGGCGTTTGCCACCGCGGTTGCCGCCAACTTCCGTACCGAGAGCCGGGGCGCCCATAGCCGCTTCGACTTCCCGGAGCGTGACGACGAGAGCTGGCTGTGCCACAGCCTCTATCATCCGGACACCGAGTCCATGACCCGTCGTGCTGTCAACATGTCTCCGAAAACCCGTGAGGCATTCCCACCCAAGGTGCGGACTTACTGATTGCGGAGGCAACCACAATGAACGTCACATTCTCTGTTTACAGATACAACCCGGATGTTGATAACGTCCCACATATGAAGGAATATCGTCTTGATATTCCTGAAGGTTCCGACATGATGGTGCTCGACGCACTGATCCAGCTCAAGGAGCTGGATCCCACGCTCTCCTTCCGCCGCTCCTGCCGCGAAGGGGTCTGTGGATCGGACGGTCTCAACATGAATGGCAAGAACGGTCTTGCCTGCATCACCCCGCTCTCCGATCTCTTGAAGAAGGGCAACAAGGTCGTCATCCGGCCCCTGCCTGGTCTGCCAGTGATCCGCGATCTGGTGATCGACATGACCCAGTTCTACACCCAGTGGGAGAAGGTCAAGCCCTTCCTCATCAACGATGAAAAACTGCCGCCCGTGCGTGAGCACCTGCAATCCCCCGAAGAGCGCGCCAAGCTGGATGGCCTGTACGAGTGTATTCTCTGTGCCTGCTGCTCCACCTCTTGCCCCTCCTTCTGGTGGAACCCGGACAAGTTCATCGGCCCGGCCGGGCTGCTCGCCGCCTACCGCTGGCTGGCGGACAGCCGCGACACCGCGGCTGCCGAACGACTGGGCAACCTGGATGACGCCTTCAGCGTGTTCCGCTGCCACGGCATTATGAACTGCGTGAACGTCTGTCCCAAGGGCTTGAACCCGACCAAGGCCATCGGTCAGATCAAGTCGATGTTGCTCAACCGGGCTGTTTGATACCAGGGCCTGAGGCGCCTTGCGCCGGGCCCGACCTCTGGATAGCCATCCCGTCCCGGGATGGCTATGACCCTACAAGCTGCGCTGCAGTGAACAAGATGTACAAGGGATAGAAATGCATAACGGCGTGATGAAGGCCTGGTTGGAGTCATCTCACCTGGCTGGTGCGAATGCAAGCTACATTGAGGATTTGTACGAATCCTTCCTGGAAAACCCCGACTCCGTGGCCGAAGAGTGGCGCAGCCTGTTTAGCGAGCTGCCCCAGGTCAATGGCCATGCAGTCGAACAACCCCACTCCCAGGTTCGCGACTATTTCCGCCGCCTGGCCAAGGATCCCTCCCGTTACAGCGCCCCGGTCTCCGATCCCCAGGTGGATGCCAAGCAGGTGCGCGTACTGCAGCTGATCAACGCCTTCCGTTTCCGTGGTCACCAGAATGCCAATCTGGATCCGCTGGGCCTGTGGCAGCGTGAAACCGTTGCCGAACTCGACCCGGCCTTTCACAACCTGCAGGGCGCAGACATGGAGGCCACCTTCAACGTGGGCTCCTACGCCATCGGTCGCGAGACCATGGTGCTCTCCGATCTCTACGCCTCGCTGAAGAAGACCTACTGCAGCAGCATAGGTGCAGACTACATGCACATCACCTCCACCGAGGAGAAGCGCTGGCTGCAAGACCGTCTTGAATCCATCGAAGCCAAGGGCAACTACAGCACCGAGGAGAAGACCCGCTTCCTCGAGAGCCTGACCGCCGCCGAAGGGCTGGAAAAATACCTGGGGGCCAAGTTCCCGGGGGCCAAGCGTTTCTCCCTGGAAGGGGGCGATGCCATGGTGCCCATGCTCAAAGAGCTTATCCGCCGCGCCGGTGAGCAGGGCTGCAAGGAGGCCGTCATCGGCATGGCCCACCGCGGTCGCCTGAACGTGCTGATCAACGTGCTGGGCAAGCGCGCCCAGGACCTGTTCGACGAGTTCGCCGGCAAGCACGGGGAATCCTGGGGCACCGGGGATGTGAAGTACCACATGGGCTTCTCCTCCGACTTCGCCACCCCGGGCGGCAACGTCCACCTGGCGCTCGCCTTCAACCCGTCCCACCTCGAAATCGTCAACCCCGTGGTCATCGGCTCCGTGCGTGCCCGTATGGATCGCCGTGGTGACAAGGACGGCTCCAGCGTCCTGCCCATCACCATCCACGGTGACTCCGCCATCGCGGGGCAGGGGGTCGTGGCCGAGACCTTCAACATGTCCCTGACCCGTGCCTACGGCGTCGGCGGCACTGTGCGCATCGTCATCAACAACCAGGTTGGTTTCACCACCTCCTATCAACGTGACCTGCGCTCCACCGAATACTGTACCGACATCGCCAAGGCGGTGCAGGCACCTGTGCTGCACGTCAACGGGGATGACCCGGAAGCCGTGGTGCTGGTGACCCAGATTGCGCTGGATTATCGCAACACCTTCAAGCGCGACGTGGTGATCGAGCTGGTCTGCTACCGTCGTCACGGTCACAACGAGGCGGACGAGCCGAGCGCGACCCAGCCCCTGATGTACCAGAAGATCAAGCAGCACCCGACGCCGCGCAAGATCTACGCCGATCAGCTGATTGGTGAAGGCACCATCACCCCCGAGCTGGCCACTACCCTGGTCAACGACTACCGCGATACCCTGGATCGGGGCGAGCGGGTGAGCAAGGAGTGGCGTCCCATGGAGCTGCACTCCGTGGACTGGACCCCGTATCTGGGTCACGACTGGGCCATGAGCTACGACAGCACAGTGCCCATGGATCACCTCAAGTCCCTCGGCGAGCGCATCAGCCAGTACCCGGCGACCCATGTGCTGCAACGCCAGGTCGAGAAGATCTACGAAGACCGCCGCCTGATGGCCGCCGGTGAGAAGCTGGTGGACTGGGGCTTTGCCGAGACCCTGGCCTACGCCACTCTGGTGGACAAGGGCGCGCGCATCCGCTTCACCGGGGAAGACTCCGGCCGTGGCACCTTCTTCCACCGCCACGCCGTGCTGCACAATCAGACCGATGCGAGCACCTACACCCCGCTGTGCAACCTGCACGACGAGCAAGGTCCGTTCGAGATCTACGACTCGGTGCTGACCGAAAACGCGGTACTGGCGTTCGAATATGGCTACGCCAGCGCCGAGCCGGCCGGTCTGACCATCTGGGAAGCCCAGTTCGGCGACTTCGCCAACTGCGCCCAGGTGGTGGTGGATCAGTTCCTCTCCTCCGGCGAGCAGAAGTGGGGCCGGATGTGCGGTCTGACCATGCTGCTGCCCCACGGCTATGAGGGCCAGGGCCCGGAGCACTCCTCCGCCCGTCTGGAGCGCTATCTGCAGATGTGTGCCCAGCACAACATGCAGGTGTGCGTGCCCTCCACCCCGGCCCAGGTGTTCCACATGCTGCGCCGTCAGGTGGTGCGCCCGATGCGCCGTCCGCTCATCGTGATGACGCCCAAGTCCTTGCTGCGCCACCCGCTGGCGGTGAGCAAGCTCGACGAGCTGGCGGAAGGTACCTTCCAGAACGCCATCGGCGAGATCGATGCGCTGGATCCGAAAGCGGTCAAGCGGGTGGTCTTCTGCTCCGGCAAGGTCTACTACGACCTGCTCGATGCCCGTCGCAAGGCCGAGCAGCAGGATGTAGCCCTGGTGCGGATCGAGCAGCTCTACCCCTTCCCGGAAGAGGAAGTGCGCGCCATCCTGGCCGATTATGCCCACGTCACCGACTTCGTCTGGTGTCAGGAGGAGCCGCAGAACCAGGGCGCCTGGTACAGCACCCGTCATCACTATGACAGCGTGCTGCCAAGCCATGCCCGTCTGCGTTATGCCGGTCGCCCGGCCTCGGCCTCACCGGCCGTCGGTTACATGTCTGTCCACGCCAAGCAGCAGAAAGCCCTGGTGGAAGACGCGCTGACCCTGGAATAAACGAGTTGCGAAGGGGAGGGGGCTCTGTGCAGCCGACCCTCTCCGTCTCTGGAACAAGCCTGCTGGCCAAGAAGTAACAAGGAACTGATTACATGACTATCGAGATCAAGGTACCGGACCTGCCGGAATCAGTGGCGGACGCCACCATCGCCACCTGGCACAAGAAACCGGGCGACCTGGTTGCCCGTGACGAAGTACTGGTTGACATCGAAACCGATAAAGTCGTGCTGGAAGTCCCCGCGCCGGAAGCCGGCGTACTGGGTGACATCCTGCAACTGGAAGGCGCGACCGTGCTCTCCCGCCAGCTGATCGCCATCCTCAAGGCGGCCCCTGTGGCCGGTGAAGAGACCAAGGAGAAGCCGGTGGAAGCGGCGGCCGATGACGCCGCCGACGGCCTGAGCCCCTCCGTGCGCCGCCTGGTGGCCGAGCACGACATCGACGTGGCCAAGCTGACCGGCACCGGCAAGGGCGGTCGCGTCACCAAGGAAGACGTGGATGCCTTCATCAAGAACCTGGGCAAGCCGGCAGCCCCCGCCGCCGTGGCCGCCGCACCGGTGGCGCCCATAGCCCCCCTGGCCGGTCGCACCGAGAAGCGGGTGCCCATGACCCGTCTGCGCAAGCGCATCGCCGAGCGTCTGCTGGAGGCCAAGAACACCACCGCCATGCTGACCACCTTCAACGAGATCAACATGGCGCCCATCATGAAGCTGCGCAAGCAGTACGGCGAGATCTTCGAGAAGAAGCACGGCATCAAGCTCGGCTTCATGTCCTTCTACGTGAAGGCCGTGGTCGAATCCTTGAAGCGCTACCCGGAAGTGAACGCGGCGCTGGACGGCGATGACGTGGTATACCACAACTACTTCGACGTCAGCATCGCCGTCTCCACCCCCCGTGGTCTGGTGACCCCTGTGCTGCGCGACTGCGACAACATGAGCCTCGCCGATATCGAGAAGGCCATCAAGGATCTGGCCGGCAAGGGCCGTGACGGCAAGCTGACCGTGGATGAACTGACCGGCGGCAACTTCACCATCACCAACGGCGGCGTGTTTGGCTCCCTGATGTCCACCCCCATCATCAACCCGCCCCAGAGCGCCATTCTGGGCATGCACAAGATCCAGGACAGACCCATGGCCGTCGACGGCAAGGTCGAGATCCTGCCGATGATGTACCTGGCGCTCTCCTACGATCACCGCATCATCGACGGCCGCGAGTCCGTGGGCTTCCTGGTCTCCATCAAGGAGCTGCTGGAAGACCCGACCCGTCTGCTGCTGGATGTCTGAGCAAGAGTGACTGAAAGATAACGAGGGGCCGCCCAGGCCCCCATTCACAGGGGATTGAGAAACACGAGCCCCGGACGGAAATACCTACAACACGGATAGAGCATCTATGAATCTGCATGAATATCAGGCAAAACAGCTGTTTGCCGAGTATGGCCTGCCGGTCTCCGAAGGTTATGCCTGCGCTACCCCGCAGGAAGCGGCCGAAGCGGCCGACAAGATTGGCGGCAATACCTGGGTCGTCAAGTGTCAGGTCCACGCCGGTGGCCGTGGCAAGGCGGGCGGCGTCAAGCTGGCCAAGAGCAAGGACGAGATCCGCGCCTTCGCCCAGAACTGGCTCGGCAAGAACCTGGTGACCTATCAGACTGACGCCAACGGTCAGCCGGTCACCAAGATCCTGGTAGAGTCCTGCACCGACATCGCCAAGGAGCTCTATCTGGGCGCCGTGGTCGATCGTGGCAGCCGCCGCGTGGTCTTCATGGCCTCCACCGAAGGTGGCGTGGACATCGAGAAGATCGCCCACGAAACCCCGGAGCTCATTCACAAGGCGGCCATCGATCCCCTGGTAGGCCCGCAGGCTTATCAGGCCCGCGAGCTGGCCTTCAAGCTGGGTCTGGTCGGCGATCAGATCAAGCAGTTCACCAAGATCTTCATGGGTCTGGGCCAGATGTTCCTGGACTGCGACTTCGCCCTGCTGGAGATCAACCCCCTGGTCATCACCGACAAGGGCAACCTGCATTGCCTGGACGGCAAGATCAACATCGACGCCAACGCCCTGTATCGTCAGCCCAAGCTGCGCCAGATGCACGATCCGTCTCAGGATGACCCCCGCGAAGCGCACGCCGCCCAGTGGGAGCTGAACTATGTGGCGCTCGATGGCAACATCGGCTGCATGGTCAACGGCGCGGGCCTGGCCATGGGCACCATGGACATCGTCAACCTGCACGGCGGCTCACCGGCCAACTTCCTGGACGTCGGCGGCGGCGCCACCAAGGAGCGCGTGACCGAGGCCTTCAAGATCATCCTCTCCGACAGCAAGGTACAAGCCGTGCTGGTCAACATCTTCGGCGGCATAGTGCGCTGCGACATGATCGCGGAAGGCATTATCGGTGCGGTCAAGGAAGTGGGGGTCAAGGTGCCCGTGGTAGTGCGTCTGGAAGGCAACAATGCCGAACTGGGTGCTCGTAAACTGGCCGACAGCGGCCTCAATATCATCGCCGCAACGAGTCTGACTGACGCAGCTCAGCAAGTGGTTAAAGCAGCGGAGGCCAAATAATGAGCGTTCTGATCAACAAAGACACCAAGGTGATCTGCCAGGGCTTCACCGGCGGTCAGGGTACCTTCCACTCCGAACAGGCGATTGCCTACGGTACCCAGATGGTCGGCGGCGTGTCCCCGGGCAAGGGTGGCACCACCCACCTGGGCCTGCCGGTGTTCAACACCGTCCGTGACGCCGTGGAAGCCACTGGCGCCACCGCCTCCGTCATCTATGTGCCGGCCCCGTTCTGCAAGGACGCCATCCTGGAAGCCATCGATGCCGGCATCAAGCTCATCGTCACCATCACCGAAGGCATCCCGACCCTGGACATGCTGCAGGTCAAGGTGAAGCTGCAGGAAACCGGCGTGCGCATGATTGGGCCGAACTGCCCGGGCGTCATCACTCCGGGTGAGTGCAAGATCGGCATCATGCCGGGTCACATCCACAAGCCGGGCAAGGTGGGCATCGTCTCCCGCTCCGGCACCCTGACCTACGAAGCGGTCAAGCAGACCACGGACGAGGGCTTCGGCCAGTCCACCTGCGTCGGCATCGGTGGCGACCCCATCCCGGGCTCCAACTTCATCGACATCCTGGAGATGTTCCAGAACGATCCCAAGACCGAAGCCATCGTGATGATCGGCGAGATCGGCGGCAGCGCCGAGGAAGAAGCCGCGGCCTACATCAAGGCCCACGTCACCAAGCCGGTGGTCTCCTATATCGCGGGCGTCACCGCCCCGGCTGGCAAGCGCATGGGTCATGCGGGCGCCATCATCGCCGGTGGTAAAGGCACTGCGGCCGAGAAATTTGCCGCCCTGGAAGATGCCGGCGTGAAAACCGTGCGCTCCCTGGCCGATATCGGCAAAGCCCTGCGTGAAGTAACCGGCTGGTAAGTTCTTTTGCCTGTTATCTCTGATAGCAAAATGCCGCCCTAGGGCGGCATTTTTATTTCTCATGATTTGACATTATTATCCATTCTCGTGAATCTAAGAATGATTTTTAACTTGGTAAAGAGGATATATGGAAATTTCATTGCTTGCGGATAATCCGCATGAAGTATCGACAATCGTCGACTGGTATTTCGATGAATGGGCCTCTCATGTGCCCGGTGTTACGAAAGAGATGGTACGTAGAAAGGTTGAAGGCATAGCTTTAAATAGAAACTTTCCATTTAGCTTGGTTGCACATGACGGTAGAGAACTGGTTGGAACATTGGAGCTGAAAATCCAGGAGAATAAAAACCACCCTGAATATGAGTTCTGGATTGGTGGTGTCTATGTTCCTGCTGCACACCGTAGACAAGGCATCGCCAAAAAAATGATTAATGTTGCCAGGGACATGGCTGTTTCCCGTGGTGTTGTGACACTGTACTTGCAATGCGAAACACATAACGTTGACTTCTATCGTGAACAAGGCTTCAACGCAATACATGAATCAAATCATGGTCACTGGGAAACGACCATCATGGTATGGCACGCGGCTGTATAAAAATGGTTTATAGGGGAGGTCGCAAGATTGGTTACATTTGGCCTACCTGATTGTGAGAGTTTGCTGTGATTGGCCATTCGTATTGAATGGCTCGTAAACTACAAGCCTGTGTTTGAGACCGTATTGTTCGAGTCAACGTTGCGATTTACCACGGAAGTTTGCCTGTTTCCAAGCAAATAAAATCCCGTGAATTAACATCATCACGTTCGATCATGTCAACCAGTCTGCTTGCGGATTGCTCCGGTATCAGCGTCGCATCGGCAGGGGCCATTTTGGTGAGCAGTGCCCCGGGGTGGACCGAGATCACTTTAATACCCATGCTTTCCAAATCATCCGCCATGCAGAGTGACAACATATTCTGGGCCGCCTTCGCAATGCGATAAGAGAAAGAGCACTTAATTCCCTTGGTTGCGCCTGCTGCTTGCATGTTCAATGATCCTCTCCTTGAACTGATATTGACGATCAAGGATGGTTGCATTCTATTTGCATGGCTCAGCAGGGCTTTGACGGTAGAAAGAGCACCGACACAGTGCGTTTTAAATTCATAAATGAGTTGGTCGCCTGTGCTGCGTTTGGTATCTATACCCGGAGTACCAGCGGAGCCAGCATTATTTATGACAATATTTATCTTCGTGTTCTCTATAAACTCGGAAAGCTGTGCCTCATAGTTTTCATGAGTTACATCAGCAACAAGCACAGAGACTCCAGGGTATGTAGCCGTCAGCATGTCATAGGCATTGACAGTTCTGACAACAGCATAAACCTGATACTTGTGTTCATAAAAAGTTTGGACGAGTGCCAGCCCTAATCCTCTGCTTGCCCCCGTTATCAATACTGCCTTCATCACACCACCCATTAATCCATATGGCCAGTTTATGTTCATCCGCAGGTTCGAATAGCAGAGCATATTCGGATCTGCGGGGGAGGCTAGTATGCCACAGCTATTTCCGCCCATCAGTGGGTAGAAATGACAGCCGTTAGATGGAGATCTACCAACCTGATTATCTGGATGGGATCACATGAATCGTCGGTAATCGCATCGACCTCATACGATAGGCAAAACCTCCGCCAACCTTGAAAAATCGGGCCATAGGGCGTATAACCACGCGCTTGTCAGTGTATTGAGCGAGCCTACCTTTATGCAGCAGAGTGAACCCGTGCAGAGCGCCCCCTTTTGGCAGGTGAAGAGCCTGCAACAGATGACCATGACGGAGTGGGAGTCCCTGTGCGACGGCTGCGGCAAGTGCTGTCTGAACAAGCTGATTGACGAGGACACCGAGGAGCTGGTGTTCACCAACGTGGCCTGCAACCTGCTCAATACCAAGACCTGCCAATGCTCCGACTACGGCAACCGCTTCAAGAAAGAGCCGGACTGCCTGCAGATCACCTTCGACAAGATTGCCGAGTTCGACTGGCTGCCGTCGAGCTGTGCCTACCGCCTGCTGGCGGAGGGGCAGAGCCTGCCAGAGTGGCATCCGCTTATCACCGGCAGCCGCAGCGCCATGCACCAGGCTGGTCAGTCGGTGCGCGGCAAGGTGGTGCACGAGGCCCATGCCGGCGACTGGATCGATCACATCATCACCTGGGCCAGCTAACGCCAGACCCTTTTCGGGCCAGCCGCCGAACCGTATCAACAGCGAAGGGGCAGGGGAGTCATACTCTCCTGCCCCTTCGGCTTTCTGGCGATTTCCACAGTGCTCTGCGAAGGCGCTTATTTGTCCGCCTTGCCCGCCGCATCGGCAAGTTTGGCCAACTGTCTGTCATACCAGGCCACCGGGCGACCTTCGTCTTCCGCCTGCTCCTTGCGCCGGATGGCATTGCGTACCGCCATGGCCCCCAGCCAGCGCAAGGGCTCGGGCGGGAAATAGCCGCGGGGGCCGCTCACCAGGGCGCATTCGCGCCACGGCTTGTCCTCCTCCCGCAACTCGTCTCTCACCAGGGCCGCCAGGATCTGGCCGCCCATCCAGCTCTGGGCCACCCCGTTGCCCGAATAGCCGAGGCCATAGACGATGTTGGGCTGCTCTCGCCAGTGGCCGAAGAAGGGGAGGCCATCCACAGATCGGTCGGAGGCGCCGCACCAGCTGGCGGCGATGGGCACCTCTTTGAGCGCCGGAAAGAAGCGGCGCAGGGTGCGGGTGAGAGGGGCAAGATAGCGGCTGGGGGCATCGAACTCGGCGAGATGGCGGTTGGCAAAGGCGAAGGTGTTGCCCCCCTTGCCCAGCATCAGCCGCCCTTGCGGGGTGGATCTGTAGTAGTGCACGAAGGTGCGGCCATCCACCACGGAGCGGCCGTGCTCAAGCTGCTGGGTGGCCAGCGCCTGGGGTGCCGGGTCGGTTATCACCATGTCCGAGGAGACCAGCACTATGCTGCGGCGAAACTCGCGAAAGTGCGCCGTCATGGCGCTGTTGAGGGCCAGCACCACCTTGCGGGCGTGGACGATGGCCTCTGGCGTCTGTACCCGTGCAGGCTGTCCCCCTTCGAGGCGCTGCATGGGGGAGCCTTCATAGACCTCGACACCCAGCTCCCGCGCTACCCGCAGCAGGCCGCGCACCAGCAGCGCCGGTTGCACCGAACCGGCGTGAGGGCTGTAGAGCCCTTCCAGATGAACGTGGGAGCCGCTCTGGCTGGCCAGTTCACTCTCTTCAATCGCCTGCCACTGGTTAAGGCCGGCTCGCTTGAGTTCCTGCAATACCGGATCCATCAGGCCGCGCTGGGCCTCGCTGGTGGCGGTGTAGCAGGTGCCCTCGACCCTCAGTTCAGCTTCAATCTGATGCGCCTCGCAGAAGCGGGCGATCTCGTGCACCGCCTGTTCGGAGCCTTGCACCAGCCAGGCGGCCTGCTGCTCGCCAAACAGGCGCTTCAGTGTCAAATACTTGGCCGACCAGGTGAGCAGGCAGCCGCCATTGCGCCCGGAGGCGCCGCTGCCGCAGCGATCTTTCTCCAGCACCATGATACGCAAGTGTGGCTCGGCCTGTTTAAGGGCGATGGCGCTCCAGAGCCCGGTAAAGCCGCCGCCGACGATGCAGACATCCACCTCGTGCTGGCCTTGAAGGGGCGTTGGGGGAGCGGGCTGTTCGGCGGCCAGGGCCTCGGCCAGCCAGAAGGGGAGAGTGGACATGATGACTCCTCGACAAGGTTATGAGTGGCGCCAGCGCTGGGTGCGGGCCAGCAGGGCTCGGCTCAGGAACAGCTGGGCCAGCTTGACGGTGGCGGCGGCCAGCAGGATCAGGGTGGCCATGGCGGCGGCCGTGGCGGTGTCGCCGGAATCTTCCATGTTCAGGACGGCGATGGAGGCGAGCACGCTGTCGCTGGAATAGAGGAAGATCACCGCCGAGGTGGTGGTCATGGCGTTGACGAACAGATAGATAAAGATCTCCAGCAGTGCCGGCAGGGAGGTGGGCAGGGTGACGCGCCAGAACGCCTTCCAGAGTGGAATGCGCAGTGAGATGGCCACCAGCTCCAGCTCCCTGGGCAATTGCTTGAGGCTGGTCACCGCCGTCATATGCCCCACTGTGTAGTAGTGGATGACGCAGGAGAGCACCATCAGTGGCAGGGTGCCATGGAGGCTGCCAAACAGCGGATTGCCGTTGAAAAAGAAGATGTAACCCAGCCCCAGCACCATGCCGGGCACCGCCAGCGACAGCATGGCGAGCAGATGCAGCAACTGGCGAAGCCATGGGAAGTGGCGCCCCTTCTCCTGCGCCCAGGCCAGCACCATGATAAGCACCGTGCCTGTGATGGCGGTATAGAGGCCGAGCTGCAGGGTGTTGGTAAAGGGCTGCCAGCCATAGACGCTGTTGCTGTCAAAGGCGTAGTGATCCAGCGTCAGCCCGAGGTTATAGGGCCAGAACTGCACCAGGGAGCCGTAAACCGCCATGCCGACCAGTGCCAGAAACAGCAGGGCCCAGAGGGTGCACCAACCGAGCGCCAGCAGATCCCGCAGCCGATGGGGCTTGGGGCTATAGGGCACCGCCTTGGTGCTGCTCTGCTCCTGCATCTTGCTGCGCACCCTGTGCTCCAGGGCAAAGCTCAGCAGCGCCGGCAGCAGCAGGGTGACGCTGGCGACGGCGCCGAGGGAGAAGTTCTGCATCCCGATCACCTGGCGGTAGATGTCGGTGGCCAGCACGCTGTACTGACCGCCAATCACCTTGGCCACCCCGAAATCGCAGATGGTGAGGGTGAACACGGCGATGGCGGCGCTGAGCAGGCCATAGCGGGCGGTGGGCAGGGTGACGGTGACAAAGGTGCGCCAGCCGCTGCTGCCGAGCACCCGGGAGGCTTCATAGAGGCGGGCATCGCTCTGGCCGAGCGCCGTGATGAGGATCATCAGGGCGTGGGGAAAGCACCAGAAGCCCAGACCGATGACGATGCCGATGGGGCCGTAGATGCTCTCGCCGCCGAGCAGCCCCTTGGCGATCCCCTGATTGCCAAACCAGTAGACCAGACTGATGGCGGGCAGCAGGGAGGGCATCAAGAGCGGGATCAGGCCAACGAGACGAAACAGCCCCTTGCCCGGCATGCAGGTGCGGGTGAGGGCATAGGCGTAGCCGAAGGCGATGGTCACCACCAGGGTGGTGATCAGTACCCCGAGCCAGAGGGTGTTGCCGAGGGTGCGACCCAGATGGGGGGAGCCGAAGTAGGCGCTGAAGTTGGCAAGGCCCACCCAGAGGCCGTTCTCATCTTGCAGGCTCTTTTGCAGCATGGTGAGCAGGGGCAGCAGCAGGCCGCCGGTGAGCAGGGCGATACCCAGCACAAGCAGCAGGAGTTGCAGCAGTTGATCCCGATTCCAGCCGGTGCAAGAGCGCCGCCAGAGGGGGGCGCGCTGCGGTTGCGACGGGGACAAGGGGGATGAGGTCGTGAGGGGGGAGCTCATGCGCCATCTCCTTCAAAGATCTGCATCGCCCCGGCGGGCCAGTGCAGGGTGCAGCGCATGCCGCTGCGCCAGCCCCCCTGCTCGTGGCGGGGCAGCTCGTGGGTCGGGCGCTCCACCAGAACTTGCTGGGGGCCCAGATAGGTGTCGGCGGTGCAGATGAGGCGCTGGGCGGCGCCGAGAAACTCCACCTGATCTATGGTTGCTTCTACGCCATGTTGACCAAGATAAGGCTCATGGGAGGCGCCCAGGGTGATGGCCTCGGGGCGGATCGCCACCTGCAGCTTGCTGCCGGCGGCGGCGCGGTTGGCGAGGGTCAAAGGCTGTTCGTTGAGGCGCACCTGATTGGGGCCGAGCACCAGGGTCTCGAGGAAGTTCATGGTGCCGACGAAGCTTGCCACGAAGCGGCTCGCAGGCTGGTGATAGATCTCCTGCGGGGTGCCCACCTGCACTATGCGGCCACCCTCCATCACCACGATGCGATCGGCCATGGTCAGGGCCTCTTCCTGATCGTGGGTCACCATGATGGTGGTGATGCCGAGGCGCTGCTGCAGGGCGCGGATCTCGCTGCGAAGGTGGGTGCGCACCAGGGCATCCAGGGCGCTGAGGGGTTCGTCCAGCAGCAGCAGGCCGGGGGAGAGGGCGAGCGCCCGGGCCAGCGCCACCCGCTGCTGCTGGCCGCCGGAGATCTGGCTCGGGTATTTGTGGGACTGGGCAGTGAGATCCACCAGCCCCAGCCAGTGATCGACCCGCTCCTTGATGAGATCCCGCGCCAGCCCCTGATTCTCAAGGCCGAAGGCGATGTTCTGGGCCACCGTCAGGTTGGGGAAGAGGGCGTAGGACTGAAATACGATGCCAAAATCCCGCTGCTGGGGGGGCAGGCGGGAGATATTGCGCCCCCCCTGCCAGATCTCGCCGCTGTCCGGCAGATCCAGCCCGGCGATGGCTCTGAGCAAGGTGGTCTTGCCGCAGCCGGAGGGGCCGAGAAAGCAGATGAACTCCCCCGGCTCAATGGTCAGAGAGATCCCCTTGAGGGCCTGAAAAGCACCGAACTGCTTGTTGAGATGTTGAATGTCCAGATAGGGCTGGGTCATGGTTCGACTCGCTACTGATTTGGTATATACCAGTTTGCCGGTGAAGTGTGACGGTCAGGTGATAAGGGGATGACAGCTTGATGACAGTCCGATGACGATGGGTCGCCGGCAGGTGGCTGTGCCGCGTACAGACGGGCGGGGAGCCGCCCATCGAGGGCGACACAAACATGGGATCTAAACCAAAAAGCGAAGGCCAACAAGCGTTGGCCTTCGGCAAGGGGGTTATTGGCGGCGGTTCGTCGGGCGTGCACGGACCGCTGTGGTTCACGCTTACTGTTTGGCTTCGGTCTTGCCGTCGAAGCTGGCGCTCCACTGGGTCAGGATGGCGTTGCGCTCGCGGGCAGCCCAGCCAAAGTCGTTGTCGATCATCTGACCCTTGATATCCGCCGGATAGCCCGCTCTTGGTTGGGCGACCCCAGGGATGGCGACCACAGCGAACGACTTGTTGTAGAGGGCGTTGGCCTGCTCGGTGGCGGCAAAGTCGAGCAGCTGTTTGGCGGCCTCCAGCTTGGGGGTGCCCTTGATGATGGCGGCGGCCTCCATGTCCCAGCCCGAGCCTTCACTCGGGAACACCACCTCTATGGGGGCCCCCTTGGCCTTGAGGCTGGTGGCCGGGAAGTCGAAGGAGATGCCGATCACCGTCTCGCCGCTGGCGGCCAGCTTGCAGGGAGCCGAGCCCGAGTGGGTGTAGCGATCGATGTTCTGGTGCAGGCCGTTCATGAATTGCCAGCCCTGCTGCTCGCCCATGGTCTGCAGCCAGCCGGCGACGCTGAGGTAACCGGTGCCGGAGGAGCTGGGGTTGGGCATGATCACCTTGCCCTTGTAGACGGGCTTGGTGAGATCCGCCCAGCTGGTGGGGGCCGGTATCCCCTGTTTCTCCGCCTCTACCTTGTTGAAGCAGATGGCGCTGAAGAAGGCGTCCAGACCGATCCAGTGCGGTTCGGCCTTGCCGTCACGAAAACGGCTGTCGAGTTTCTCCAGCCCCTTGGGGGCGTAACCGGTCAGCATCTGCTGCTGATCGAGCTGCATCAGGCTGGTGGCGGCCAGTCCCCACACCACATCTGCCTTGGGTTGGGCTTTTTCAGCCAGCAAGCGGGCGGTGACCACCCCGGTGGAGTCACGCACCCACTTGATGCTGATATCCGGGTGCTGGCGCTCGAACGCGGTTTTCAGCTCGCCGAGCTGCTCCGGCTCGAAAGCGGTGTAGACGGTGAGATCGGTCGCGGCCAGTGCCGGGGCTGTCATGGCGGCCAGCACGGCGGCGGCCAGCAAAGGGGTTCCCTGTTTCATCCTCTTCTCCATATGAATTGGTTTGGTATAAACCAGATTGGTCGAGAGAGAGGCTAGGGGATCTTTATGACGTTCAGGTGACGGTCCCGTGACGTTTTGCCGCACGGGATTGTCCGCTCTTGACTTGTCTGTTCCTAATCCTGGGTATCTACCTCGATCTCCAGGCTGTCGTGGCGCCAGTACTCCAGATCGAAGTCGAGCACCCGGCCGTGCTGGTCGAAGTTGAGCCGCTCGAGGCGCAGGGCGGGCAGACCGGCGGTGGCCCCCAGCGCCTTGGCCACCTCGTCCGGCAGGGCGGTGGGGAAGAAGCGCACCTGCATGCGGGCGTAGTGGAGATCGTAATGGGCCTGATAGATCTCGGTCAGGCTGCCGGCAAGATCCAGCTCCAGCAGGCCGGGCACCCGCTCGGGCAGGCAGTGATTCTCGCAATAGCAGATGGCGCGCCCGTTGGCATAGCGCAGCCGTTTGAGCAGAAACAGGCTGTCGAACGGCTTGAGCTGCAGCCGCGCCATCAGCGCGGGCGGCACCGCCTGGCGGCTTTTTTCCAAGAGCTCGGTGCGCGGTTCTCCCCCTTGCTCCCTCACTATCTGGTGAAAGTTGGAGGTGCGCCTGGGGTTCAGACTAAAGCGCGGCGGGGTGACGAACCAGCCACGGCGATCCTCTCGATAGATGAGGCCGCTCGCCTCCAGCTGCACCAGCGCCTCGCGGATGGTGACCCTTGTGGTGCCGTAGAGCTCCCCCAGCAGCCGCTCGGAGGGGAGCTTGTCGTTGGAGGCCAGGCCCCCCGCCAGGATCTGGTTGGCGAGGGCATCCTTGATCTGCAGGTATTGGGGTTTGCTCATGAAAATCCCTGGTTATGCAATGAGTTGGGCAATGGGCTGATTATCTGCTCGGTCGTTAAACGGCGGCGTCAAAAAATGTTGGTAGAGACCAGTGTTGCCCCTGTTGTTCAGGCTTCCTAGATTATCGCGATCCCGGCGCTGAAAATGAATTTTTTGTTGCACGTGGCCCCACCCCTTTGACCTTGGCGGGGTAGTTACCCACAATGCGCTCATTCTGGTATATACCAAAAGGAGCGAAATCATGACCCATATTCCTGCGGCCCCTGCCGCCGTCGATTACCTGCTGCTGACCCCTGGCCCCCTCTCGACCACAGCTACCGTGCGTGCCGCCATGCTGCAAGACAGCTGCACCTGGGATGCGGACTACAACCTGGGCGTGGTGGAGCCCATCCGCCGCGAGCTGGTGCGCCTCGCCACCGGTCCGGAATATGAGAGCGACTACAGCGCCGTGCTGCTGCAGGGGAGCGGCAGCTATGTGGTGGAGAGCGTGCTGGGCTCCGCCATCGGTAGCGATGAGTGCCTGCTGATCATCAACAACGGCGCCTACGGGGCCCGCATGGGGGAGATGGCCCGCTGCCTCGGCCTGCGCCACCATGAGCTGGACTGCGGCGAGACAACCCGCCCCGAGCCTGCCGCCATCGACGCCATGCTGGCGCGCCACCCCGAGATCACCCATCTGGCCATGGTGCACTGCGAGACCACCACCGGCATGCTCAACCCGCTCGACGAGGTGGCCGAGCTCTGCCAGCGCCGCGGCATTCGTCTTATCGTCGATGCCATGAGCAGCTTTGGCGGCATCCCCATCGACATGGGCCGCCTTGGCATCGAGTTTCTCATCAGCTCCGCCAACAAGTGCATCCAGGGGGTGCCGGGTTTTGGCTTCGTCATCGCCCGCCGCGCTGCGCTGACGGCCTGCGCCGGTCGCGCCCGCTCTGTCTCCCTCGACCTGCACGCCCAGTGGCAGACCATGGAGCAGCAGGGGGGCAAGTGGCGTTTTACCTCGCCCACCCATACCGTGCTCGCCTTTGCCCAGGCGCTGCGCGAGCTGGAAGAAGAGGGGGGCATCGCCGCCCGCCATCGGCGCTACGGCGAGAACCAGCGCACCCTGGTGGCGGGGATGGCCGAGCTCGGCTTTGCGCCGCTGCTGCCAGAAAAATGGCAATCCCCCATCATCACCGCCTTCTACTCTCCGGTCCACCCAGACTACCGCTTCGCCGACTTCTACCAGCGGCTCAAGGCACAGGGCTTTGTCATCTATCCGGGCAAGGTCTCCCAGGCCGACTGCTTCCGCATCGGCAATATTGGCGACGTGACCCCAGAGCGGGTGCGTTGCTTGCTCGCCGCCATGGCCAGCGCCTGCTACTGGCAAGGGGACGCGCGATGACCAGCATGCTGGCTCAGGGTCCTGATCTGCGTGACGATAAGCTGCATGGCAGCGGCCGCGCCGACAGCGAAGGGGATATCAACCTCGGCGAGGGGCGGGCGCGCTGGTGGGCAGGCCAGAGCGAAGATGTACAGGCCGGATTGGCGGAGGATAGCCGCTACTTTCTCCATCAGGCCCTCTCCACCCCCTGTCTGGATCTGCTTGAGAGTGCGCAGGGAAGCTGGCTGACCAGCGTATCGGGCGCGCGTTACCTCGATTTTCACGGCAACAGCGTCCATCAGCTGGGCCACGGCCACCCCAAGGTGGTGGCTGCGGTGCAGCAGCAGCTCGCCGATCTGCCGTTCGCACCCCGCCGCTACACCCATCAGGTCGCCATCGATTGTGCCCGCACCCTGGCCGAACTGGCTCCCGGCGATCTCAACCGGGTGCTGTTCGCCCCGGGCGGCAGCGAGGTGGTGGGCATTGCCTTGAAACTCGCCCGCTTCATCACCGGCAACAGCAAGGTGGTGTCCCTGTGGGATGCCTTTCACGGCGCCTCCCTCGATGCCATCTCGGTGGGCGGCGAAGCCTGTTTTCGCGCCGGCATAGGCCCCTTGATGGCCGGGGTGGAGCGCATTCCACCCCCCACCCGCTATCGCGGCGTCTGGTATCGCGGGGAGGGGGACGACCTGCACTACGCCGATTATCTGGAGTACGTCATCGAGAAGGAGGGGGGGATCGGGGCCTTTATCGCCGAGCCCATCCGCAACACCGATGTGCAGGTGCCCTCGAAGGCCTACTGGCAGCGGGTGCGGGAGATCTGCGATCGCCACAAGGTGTTGCTGATCGTCGACGAGATCCCCAATGCCCTGGGCCGCACCGGCCACTGGTTCAGCTTCGAAGAGTTCGGCATCGAGCCAGACATCATCTGTCTGGGCAAGGGGCTGGGGGGCGGGGTGGTACCGTTTGCGGCGCTCATTACCCGCGACCGTTTCAATCAGGCGGCAGCTATTTCTCTTGGTCACTACACCCACGAGAAGAGCCCCATCGGCTGCGCGGCGGCGCTCGCGACCATCGCTACCATCCGCGAAGAGGGGTTGCTTGCAAAAGCGCAGGAGGATGGCCGCTTTATGGCGGCCGAGCTCGGCAAGTTGGCCGAGCGTCACCCGCTGATAGGACAAGTGCGCGGTATCGGCCTCCTGTGGGCGCTCGATCTGGTGGTCGATCACCAGAGTCGCACCCGCAATAGCCAGGCCGCCGAGCGGCTGCTCTACCGCTGTCTGGCGCTGGGGCTGAGCTTCAAGGTCTCCCAGGGCAACGTTATCCAGCTCTCGCCCCCGCTCAATATCGCCCGCGCCGATCTGGTGCAGGCCATCAACATTCTCGATCGCGCTCTTGGCGAGATCGCACTCTCACCGGAACAGGAAGATCACCATGACTGACTTGCAGATTGCCATCCACCCGGCCACCGATGTAGAGGCACTGATCCTCGACTGGGCCGGCACCGTCGTCGATTTCGGCTCCTTCGCCCCCACCTCCATCTTCGTCGAGGCCTTCGCCCGCGCCTATGACTTTGCTGTGACCCTGGATGAGGCGCGCCAGCCCATGGGCCTTGGCAAGTGGGATCATATCGCCGCGCTGGGCCGTCTGCCCTCGGTGGATGCGCGCTGGCTGGCCCGTTTCGGCCACACCATGAGCCACGCCGAGGTGGACCACCTCTATCACACCTTTATGCCGCTGCAGATTGCTGCTGTGACCCGCTTCGCCGCCCCCATCCCCGGGGTGCTGCCGGTGCTGGACGCACTGCGGGGGCAGGGGCTGCAGATCGGCTCCTGCTCCGGCTATCCCCGCCCCGTGATGGAGGCGCTGGTACCGGCGGCGGCCGATCACGGCTATCGCCCGGATCACTGGGTCGCCACCGACGATCTCAAGGCCGGTGGCCGCCCCGGCCCCTGGATGGCGCTGGCCAACGTGATTGAGCTGGGCGTGAGCGCCGTGCATCGCTGCATCAAGGTGGATGACGCCGTGCCAGGCATCAGAGAAGGGCTGAACGCCAGCATGTGGACGGTGGGGCTGTCGGTTTCCGGCAACGAGTTTGGCGCCACCTGGGAGGAGTTTGCCGCCATGAGCGAAACCGAGATCGCCGCCCGACGTGTACCGGCCGAGGCCAAGCTGCGGGCGGCGGGGGCCCACTATGTCATCGACACCCTGGCCGACATCGCCCCTGTGATTGCCGATATCAACCGCCGTCTGGCGGCTGGTGAGCGACCCTGATCAGAAGAGGGAAGGGGAGGCGCTATCCGCCTTTGCCCTGAAACGCAGACATAAAAAAACCGGCGCCTGGGCGCCGGTTTTTGTTCACCGAGACTCTATTACAGAGAAGCGGTGAAGGTACGGGTGATGACGTCTTGCTGTTGCTCCTTGGTCAAGGAGTTGAAGCGAACGGCATAACCGGATACGCGGATGGTCAACTGCGGATATTTCTCCGGGTTTTCCATGGCGTCCAGTAGCATTTCACGGTTCATCACGTTGACGTTCAGGTGCTGACCGCCTTCCAGGTTGGACTCGTGGTGGAAGTAACCATCCATCAGGCCGGCCAGGTTGGCTTTCTGGGCTTCCATGTCTTTGCCCAGGGCGTTCGGTACGATGGAGAAGGTATAGGAGATACCATCTTTGGCGTAGGCGAACGGCAGCTTGGCGACGGAAGTCAGGGATGCAACCGCACCCTTCTGGTCACGACCGTGCATCGGGTTGGCACCCGGGCCGAACGGCGCACCGGCGCGACGGCCATCCGGGGTGTTACCTGTCTTCTTGCCGTACACCACGTTGGAGGTGATGGTCAGCACGGATTGGGTAGCCACGGCACCGCGGTAGGTGTTGAGCTTCTGAATTTTCTTCATGAAGCGCTCGACCAGGTCACAGGCGATGTCATCGACGCGGGCGTCGTTGTTACCGAACTGCGGGTACTCGCCTTCGATCTCGAAGTCGATGGAGACACCATCTTCGTCACGAACCGGCTTGACCTTGGCGTACTTGATGGCAGACAGGGAGTCGGCCGCCACGGACAGACCGGCGATGCCGCACGCCATGGTGCGATAGACGTCACGGTCGTGCAGCGCCATCAGGGAGGCTTCGTAGCTGTACTTGTCGTGCATGTAGTGGATGATGTTCAGGGCGGCGACGTACTGCTTGGCCAGCCAGTCCATGAAGTGATCCAAGCGATCCATCACGTCGTTGTAGTCGAGGTACTCGGACTTGACCATTTCGGTTTTCGGGCCGACCTGGATCTTGAGCTTCTCGTCCATACCGCCGTTGATTGCATACAGCATGGTCTTGGCCAGGTTGGCACGAGCGCCGAAGAACTGCATCTGTTTGCCGATGATCATCGGGGACACACAGCAAGCGATGGCGTAGTCATCGTTGTTGAAGTCCGGACGCATCAGGTCGTCGTTCTCGTACTGAACGGAAGAGGTCTCGATGGATACCTTGGCACAGTACTTCTTGAAACCGACCGGCAGCTTCTCGGACCACAGGATGGTCAGGTTCGGCTCAGGGGACGGGCCCATGGTGTACAGGGTGTTCAGCATACGGAAGCTGTTCTTGGTGACCAGGGTACGGCCATCAACGCCCATACCGGCCAGGGTCTCGGTGGCCCACATCGGGTCGCCGGAGAACAGTGAATCGTATTCCGGGGTACGCAGGAAGCGAACCATACGCAGCTTCATGACCATGTGGTCCATCAGCTCCTGGGCTTCTTGCTCGGTCAGCAGGCCTTTCTTCAGGTCACGCTCGATGTAGACGTCCAGGAAGCTGGAGGTACGACCGAAGGACATGGCGGCACCGTTCTGGGACTTGACTGCCGCCAGGTAGGCGAAGTAGGTCCACTGTACGGCTTCTTTGGCGGTCTTGGCCGGCACTGAGATGTCGCAGCCATATTTGGCGGCCATCACCTTCATCTGGGCCAGGGCACGGTGCTGCTCGGAGATCTCTTCGCGCAGACGGATGGTGGCTTCCAGGTTGACACCGTTTTCCAGATCGGCCTGCAGGGACTTGAACTGGGCCAGCTTGTCGGCCATCAGGAAGTCGATACCGTACAGGGCAACACGGCGGTAGTCACCGATGATGCGGCCACGGCCGTAGGCATCCGGCAGACCTGTGATTACGCCGGATTTACGGCAGTTCAGGATGTCCTTGGTGTAGACGTCGAACACACCCTGGTTGTGGGTCTTGCGGTACTCGGTGAAGATCTTCTCGACCATGGGGTCGAGCTGACGGCCGTAGACTTCGCAAGAGGTCTTGACCATCTTGATACCGCCGTTGGCGATGATGGCGCGCTTGAGCGGCTTGTCGGTCTGCAGACCGACGATTTGCTCCAGGCTCTGGTCGATATAGCCGGCATCGTGAGCGGTAATGGTGGAGGGCAGGTCGGTATCAAAATCGACCGGCGCGTGAGTGCGGTTCTCGATCTTGATCCCTTCCATGACCTTGTCCCACAGCTTGGTGGTGGCTTCGGTCGCGCCAGCCAGGAAGGACTCGTCACCTTCATACGGGGTGTAGTTCTTCTGGATGAAGTCACGGGTGTTGACAGAGGTCTGCCATTCACCGGCCGCGAAGCCTTCCCATGCTTTTTGGAACTGTTCGTTAAGTTCTGCCATTTTCATTACCTCTCAAGGTATTTATGTGTCTGCCGCCATCCTTAATGATGGCGACGGAAGATAAACCAGTAAGTCAGACCAACCATGACGCCGCCACCAATGATATTACCAAGGGTGACCGGAATGAGGTTGTTTAGGACGAAGTTGGATACGGTCAGATCGGCGAACGATGCCGGGTCCTGGCCGATGGCCTGCCAGAATTCCGGGCCTGCTACCGCATGGATGGCGATGCCGACCGGGATCATAAACATGTTTGCGATGCTGTGCTCAAAGCCGGAGGCCACGAACATGGCGACGGGGAGCAGCATCACCATCACCTTGTCGGTGGCGCTGCGGGCGCCGAAGGCCATCCACACGGCGAGACACACCATGAGGTTGCAGAGGATGCCGAGCGCCAGGGCCTCGAAGAAGGTGTGATGGATCTTGTGCTGGGCCACTTTCATGGCATTCAGCCCCCACTGACCATCCGCCGCCGTGTATTCGGCCGACATGATGATGAGCGCGACTATGATGAGCCCGCCGATGAGGTTGCCGAAGTAGACCAGACCCCAGTTCTTGAACAGCTGAGCCCAGCTGATGCGGTTGGCGGCCTTGGCCACCAGAGTCAGGGTGGTGGAGGTGAACAGCTCGGCACCGAGCAGCACGCACAGAATGAGACCGAGGGAGAAACAGAGACCGCCGACCAGCTTGGACATGCCCCAGGCCATGCCGCTCGATCCCGTGGTGACCGTGATGTAGAAGACGAATGCGATGGCGATGAAAGCACCTGCCGTGATGGCCAGAGGAATGACCTTGTGGGCGGGCTTGGTTGCCTTGGCATAGGTAATGTCTTCTGCCAGCGCGGCTATGGCTTCGGGCTTCAGACAATCAAAGGGAGATTCTGCTTTCAATTCTCAGTACCTGCATATTTTGCCTGTGGAAATCATAACAAAGGGGCTGATCCCCAAAATTGACTCCGATCAAGAATTACAGATTGTGAATGTAATTTTACTACAGGTTTTTTCTTCATCCGGAAGCTTGACTTTACACCAGGTTTCAGGTGAAACAGAAATGGGTCTATTTTTAATGTCATGATTTTTAATGATTTATATCTTTCTCATCAAAAAAAGCACCGGCAATGCACCTTTACACCCCCCGAACATGATGAACCTCAATTTGACAACCCCCTAAGAGGTATTTTTTGTTATTTATTTCATCTTTGAGTAAG
Source organism: Aeromonas genomosp. paramedia (assembly GCF_023093515.1). Taxonomy (NCBI): domain Bacteria; kingdom Pseudomonadati; phylum Pseudomonadota; class Gammaproteobacteria; order Aeromonadales; family Aeromonadaceae; genus Aeromonas; species Aeromonas genomosp. paramedia. The sequence goes on along the minus strand of NZ_JAAROG010000012.1, from coordinate 242,741 downwards.
GGCCCGCCAAAGCGTAGACCATAAAACAGAAGGGGCCATCAGGCCCCTTCGTCACACTAGCATATCAGTTCCACGTATGGATTCGTTTGGCTTTTTGCAGTTTCTCGTAGGCCGCGAGCAATTTCTGATGCAGCGGGAACTGGGAGAGGGACAGATCGGCCGCCTCCAGCCCGTGGAAACGCGCCTCGCCGCTGGCGTGGGCCCAGGCCTGCGCCAGGGTCTCTTCCCCGAACATGCGGGTGAACACCGGGCGGTACTGCTCGGGGTCACGATCCTCGTCCAGGAACAGCTCGACGCAGGCGCGCAGGGCGCGGTAGTAGCGGGCGCGATCCGCCGGGAACACCGACTGGTTGAACTCCATGGTCCAGTCGATGAGATCCAGTGCGCTCTCCAGCTCGCCCGCGGCCAGCGCCAGCATGGCTTTGAGCTCACCGACCCGCAGGGTGTGCAGGGCTGTGCCCTTGGCGGCGGCGATGCCGAGCAGCTCGCGCACCCGGGTGCGCTCGTCGTGACCCTCTTCATCCAGCTGATCAAAGAGCGCCATGTACTGCTCCGCGTCCCACTCCAGGGACGGCAGCGCCAGTATGGTCTCCCGCAGGTGGGCGCCCATGGTGTTGTTGGCCAGCAGCAGATCTTCCACCGGATAGATGTCGGACATGCCCGGCACCAGGATGCGGCAGGCGTAGACGCCCAGGTGCTCGTAGTCGGCGATGTAGACCGGCTGCTCCAGCTCGTGGAAGATGCCGATCAGGTGGTCGAACTCCTGCTGGGAGGTGCCGCGGAAGTCCCAGTCGGCAAACTCGAAGTCGGACTCCTGCTTGAACAGATCCCAGCTGATGAGGCCGGACGAGTCGATGAAGTGGGTCTCCAGATTGTGGTGATCCGCCACCTGCTCGTTGTCGAATGACGGCGGCACGAACACGTCCAGATCCTTCAGGCCACGGCCCTGCAGCAGCTCGGTGACGGTGCGCTCGAAGGCGACCTCGAAGCGCGGGTGGGCGCCGAAGGAGGCAAAGCAGGTGCCGTTGCTCGGGTTGAGCAGCACCACGCAGATGACCGGATAACGTCCGCCGAGGGAGGCATCGAAGCTGTAGATGGGGAAGCCTTCGGCCTCCAGCGCATCGATGGAGGCCTTGATGCCGGGATAGCGGGCGATCACCTCGCTCGGGATCTCGGGCAGGCTGATGGCCTCGGCGATGATCTTGTTCTTCACGTGGCGCTCGAAGACCTCGGACAAGCCCTGGGTGCGGGCCTCGGTCTTGGTGTTGCCGGCGCTCATGCCGTTGGAGACATAGAGGTTGCCGATGATGTTCATCGGGATATAGACGGTCTGATGATCGGACTGACGCTCGAACGGCAGGGCGACGATACCGCGCTCCTCGTTGCCGGATTGCAGATCCACCAGCATGTCGGCCGTCACTTCGCCATCCGGGTTGTAGAACTTGCGGGTGAAGCTGTCGAGCAGGCCGGCAGGCAGTTGGTCACCCTGGATGGGGAACCACTTCTCGTTCGGGTAGTGGACGAAGTCACCATTTGCCACCTGCTCGCCCAGATAGAAGTCGGCGAAGAAGTAGTTGGTGGAGAGACGCTCGAAATACTCCCCCAGGGCCGAAGCCAGGGCCGCCTTCTTGCTGGCTCCCTTGCCGTTGGTGAAGCAGAGGGCGCACTCTTTGTCCCGGATGTGCACGGACCAGACGTTGGGCACGGGGTTGAGCCAGGAGGCCTCTTCGATATCAAACCCCAGGGCCTGCAACTTGGTCTGGAACCGCTCGATGGAGTCTTCCAGCGCCGCGTCCTTGCCGGGAATAAAAGTGTGGTCGGTCATCACAATATCCTGATTTTTAATGGCTCATGTTCGGTCGCAGATAATAGCATGAGTGGCGGGAAAAGCGGCCAGGACAATCCCATTCCAGGTGCGGGTCAGGGGGCTGTCGGCGGCCTGGATAGTCTGGGTTATTAGCTCTCCTGAACAACATTAAGAAAAAGTAGATTTTTTTATGTCATGCCGTCGCCCATCATAGTGCCGACTTGTTTCTTGGTGGTGACAAGCATCACGGGCGTGCCCTCCGGGGATGGGTCATCTGGCCTCGTCTGCCGTTATCGCCTTCACCACGGATCATTTATTGGGAGTTGCTATGCCATTCATGACACCACAGATTGATGCCAGGGTGACCAGGCTGGCCCCGGGATTCCGGGCCCTGAGCATCCAGGTAGACGGGGCCACCATGGTCGATCGCAACGTCGGCGCACAAGCGCTGGCGCGGGCCTGCCAATCCGTCGCGGCGGGCGGTGCGCCCTGGGCACAGGAGCATCTGTCCGCCTGGGGGGAGGTGTTCAAGCGCTTCGGTGCCAAGCCCCAGCGTACCCCCTGCTCGGCACAGGCGCTGCTCAAGCGGGTGCAACGGGAGGGCAGCCTGCCTTGCATCGATCCCGTCGTCGATCTCTACAACGCCATCAGCATCGAATACGCCATCCCCGTCGGTGGGGAGGATCTCACCGCTTATGAGGGGTCGCCCCGGCTGATCATTGCCGATGGCACCGAGCTGTTTGACACCATGAAGGAGGGGGCCCCTGCCCACGAGACCCCCGAACCTGGCGAGGTGGTCTGGTGTGATGACAGAGGCGTGACCTGTCGCCGCTGGAATTGGCGTCAGGGGACCAGAACCCGGCTCAGCGCCGAGTCCGGGCAGATGTGGTTCATCCTGGAAAGCTTGCCTGAAATGCCGCTGGCGGCGCTGCAGGAGGCCGGTGATCGGCTGATCGAGGGGTTAAGGCAGATGATGCCGGGCGCCCGGATAGAGAGCGTGCTGATAGGAAACCCCGGCGGGGCATGAGGAGAACAGAATGGCCACCCAGGGTGGCCATGTTTTATACGCGCTGCTGGGACGTCGTGGGACTAGGCTTCCATCTCGTTATCAGCCGATCAACTTGAGCCCCAGGATACCGCCGATGATCAGCAGCAGGCAAAGCACACGGGCCAGGGTGGCCGGCTCGTTGAACAGCCAGATCCCCATCAACACCGTGCCGACCGCGCCTATGCCGGTCCAGACCGCGTAGGCGGTGCCAAGGGGCAGCTGCTTGACCGCCATGGCGAGCAACAACACGCTCACCCCCATGGCGATCAGGGTCAGCAGGGTGGGGAGGGGACGGCTGAAACCGTCGGTGTACTTGAGGCCGATGGCCCAGGCGACCTCGAACAGGCCGGCCAGTAGCAGCAGTAACCAGGGCATATGAGTATTCCAGGCGGGGCAGGGTCGTCCCTGCGAGTCAAGAAGGCCTTGGGGTCGTCCCCAGGGGGCAGTGGTTGCCAGTCGGACATCATGATGCCTGACCGATGGGGAGTTCGCCAAGCGCGGTGGCCCGGAACCCATGGTTATTGCGGCAAACGACACAGAATATTGCGCAATTCGACTTGCGCCCGTCGCCACAATCCGTAATGTGGACAGACGCATTAATTACACATCATGCTTGTGGCCGATTTGTGAACGGACCCGCGTCCGGCAAGGGATCACGGCATATGAGACTTCATTTTTACAGCAGCTATCCAGGGTAGGACATTATGAAAAAAGTTGGTTTGGTCGGTTGGCGTGGCATGGTGGGTTCGGTACTGATGAGCCGGATGCAGGAAGAGAAGGATTTTGCCCGCATTCAACCCACCTTCTTCACCACCTCCCAGGCCGGTGAGGCCGCCCCCAATTTCGGCGTCGATGCCGGCACCTTGCAGGACGCCTTCGATATCGAGGCGCTGGCCGCGCAGGAGATCATCATCACGGCTCAGGGTGGCGACTACACCAAGGATGTCTATCCCCGTCTGCTGGCCGCTGGCTGGCAGGGTTACTGGATTGATGCCGCCTCCTCCCTGCGCATGGAGAAGGACGCCGTCATCATCCTGGATCCGGTCAACGGCGACGTGATCGACGAGGCGCTGGACAGGGGGATCAAGACCTTCGTGGGCGGCAACTGCACCGTCAGCCTGATGCTGCTGGCCCTGGGGGGCCTGTTCAAGGCCGATCTGGTGGAGTGGGTGAGCGTGGCCACCTATCAGGCCGCATCGGGCGGTGGCGCGCGCCACATGCGCGAGCTGGTCACCCAGATGGGGCTGCTGCGCGACGAAGTGGCGGTGGAGCTGGCGGATTCCGCCTCCGCCATCCTCGACATCGAGCGCAAGATCACCGAGAAGACCCGCTCCGGCACCCTGCCGGTGGACAACTTCGGCGTGCCGCTCGCTGGTGGCCTGATCCCCTGGATCGACACCAAGCTCGACAACGGCCAGAGCCGCGAAGAGTGGAAGGGCCAGGCCGAGACCAACAAGATACTGGGGATCGAAGATGCCGCTATTCCGGTGGATGGTCTCTGCGTGCGGATCGGCGCCCTGCGTTGCCACAGCCAGGCCTTCACCATCAAGCTGAAGAAAGACGTGCCGCTTCCCGAGATCGAGGCCCTGCTGGCCGCCCACAACGACTGGGTCAAGGTGATCCCCAACGATCGCGACATCACCGCCCGTGAGCTGACCCCGGCCGCCGTCACCGGCACCCTCAGCATCCCGGTAGGTCGTCTGCGCAAGCTCAACATGGGCCCGGAATACCTGGCGGCCTTCACCGTGGGTGACCAGCTGCTGTGGGGCGCCGCCGAGCCCCTGCGCCGCATGCTCAACATCCTGCTGGCGCGCTGACAGGGATAGCTCGCAAGAGCACACAATAAGGAAGGCCTAGCCTTTCTTATTGTACCGACACACCGAGCGACATAAAAAAACGGCATCCTTGTGGGATGCCGTTTTTCGATTTATCCAGTTTGACTCTTACATGTTCTGTGCTTCGTTTGGCACGATGACAGAGGCGTGATTTCCTTTCGGCCCCTGCTGCAGTTCAAAGTTGACTGCCTGACCCGCTTTGAGGGTCTTGTAACCTTCCATTTGAATCGTGGAGTAGTGAGCGAAGATGTCTTCACCACCGCCTTCCGGACAGATAAACCCAAATCCTTTTGCGTTGTTGAACCACTTGACTGTTCCGGTTGCCATACATCTACATCCTTTTATTGATTACCCTGAAGTCGTTGAGTAACCTGCGCCAGCCTTATATAACTAGAGCATCACCCCGTAGCAGACGGGCGCCGATTAGCAAGTAACCAATCTAGTCCAACTTTTAAGCGAGTCAAGAAGTTGTTAACAACCGATGTGATCTGGTTAACAAGTCTATTGACAATCTTGAGCGAGACGGTAGTAATCTAGAGGTACCAAAGCGCAACTATGAGCAAGCAGAAAGAACTCTTTGCTAATGAAGAGATTGCAGAAGCAGAGAAAACGAAGCTGCAACCGCCACCCATGTACAAGGTCGTCTTGAACAACGATGACTACACACCGATGGAGTTCGTGGTGGAGGTGCTGCAAAGGTTCTTTGGTATGGATCTGGAGAAGGCCACTCAGGTCATGCTGAGCGTGCATTATAGTGGTAAGGGAGTCTGCGGCACTTTTACCGCCGAGATTGCCGAGACCAAAGTGGTCCAGGTCAACACCTATTCACGTAACAACGAACATCCACTGCTATGTACCATGGAAAAGGCTTGAATCTGATGACTTGATGGCGATAACGACACCGCATTGTTGCTGTACTGAGGGGAGGTGCCTATGTTGAACAAAGATCTAGAAAAGACGCTGAACGAGGCTTTCAAACTGGCCCGTGACGAGCGCCACGAATTCATGACCGTCGAGCACCTGTTGTTAGCCCTGCTGGATAACAGCTCAGCCCATGAGGCGCTGAGTTCGTGTGGTGCGGATGTGGAGCAGATGCGCAAGGAAATTCGCGCATTCATCAATCAAACGACCCCGCTCATCCCCCGCGATGACGAAGACAGAGAAACCCAACCGACCCTTGGCTTCCAGCGCGTGCTGCAACGTGCCGTGTTCCATGTCCAGTCGTCGGGCAATACCGAGGTGAGCGGTGCCAATGTGCTGGTCGCCATCTTCAGCGAGCAGGAGTCCCAGGCCGCTTACTTCCTGAAAAAAGCCGAAATCAGCCGGCTGGACGTGGTGAACTTCCTCTCCCACGGGGTGCGCAAAGACAGCAAGCCCGAGAGTGGCGGCAACAATGCCGAGTCCGATGATGAGGTCTCCTCCGCCCAGATCGAGAGCTTTGCCACCAACCTCAACCAGCTGGTGCTGGAGGGGCGCATCGACCCGCTGATCGGTCGCGATCAGGAGCTGAGTCGCACCATTCAGGTGCTCTGCCGTCGCCGCAAGAATAATCCCTTGCTGGTGGGGGAGGCCGGGGTGGGCAAGACTGCCATCGCCGAGGGGCTCGCGTATCGTATCGTCAAGGGTGACGTGCCCGAGGTGATAGCAAACAGCACCATCTATTCTCTGGACATGGGCTCCCTGCTGGCAGGCACCAAGTACCGCGGCGACTTCGAGAAGCGCCTCAAGGTACTGCTCAAGCAGATCGAGCGCCAGGAAGGGGCCATCCTCTTCATCGACGAGATCCATACCATCATTGGGGCGGGTGCAGCCTCCGGCGGTCAGCTGGATGCGGCCAACCTCATCAAGCCGCTGCTCTCCAATGGTCTGCTGCGCTGTGTGGGATCAACCACCTATCAGGAATATTCCCAGATCTTCGAGAAAGATCGGGCACTGGCGCGCCGCTTCCAGAAGATCGACATCGTCGAGCCGAGCATAGATGACACCACCCGCATCCTGATGGGGCTCAAGAGCCGTTATGAGGCGCACCATGGCGTGCGTTACACCGTCAAGGCCATCCGCGCCGCGGTCGAGCTCTCCGCCAAGTACATCAATGATCGACACCTGCCGGACAAGGCCATCGACGTGATCGACGAGGCGGGGGCGGGGCAACGTCTGTTGCCGGTCAGCAAGCGTAAAAAAGTGATCAATGTGCCGGAGATCGAGGCCATAGTCGCGAAGATTGCCCGGATCCCGGAGAAATCAGTCTCCTCTTCCGACAAGGAGGTGCTGAAGAACCTGGAGCGCAACCTCAAGATGGTGGTGTTCGGCCAGGACAAGGCCATCACCGTATTGACCGATGCCATCCGGCTGTCGCGTTCCGGCCTTGGCAACGAGCGTCGCCCTGTGGGCTGCTTCCTGTTTGCCGGCCCGACCGGGGTGGGCAAGACCGAAGTCACCCAGCAGCTCGGCAAGGCGCTCGGGGTCGAGGTACTGCGCTTTGACATGTCCGAATACATGGAGCGCCATACCGTCTCCCGCCTGATCGGGGCGCCTCCCGGCTATGTGGGCTTCGAGCAGGGCGGCTTGCTAACCGACTCGGTGCTCAAGCATCCCCATTCGGTGGTGCTGCTGGACGAGATCGAGAAGGCGCACCCGGATGTCTTCAACCTGCTGCTGCAAGTGATGGACAATGGCACCCTGACGGACAACAACGGACGCAAGGCCGATTTTCGCAACGTGATCCTGGTGATGACCACCAACGCGGGCGTACAGGAGACCCAGCGCAAGTCCATTGGCTTCCAGCAGCAGGACATGAGCCACGATGCCATGGCGGTGATCAACAAGACCTTCAGCCCGGAGTTCCGCAACCGGCTCGATCACACCATCTGGTTCAACCATCTGGACATGACGGTGATCCATCAGGTGGTCGACAAGTTCATCGTCGAGCTGCAGGTACAGCTGGATGCCAAAGGGGTGTCACTGGAGGTATCTGAAGAGGCGCGCCACTGGTTGGCCGAGAAGGGTTATGATCGGGCAATGGGTGCAAGACCCATGGGGCGGGTCATTCAGGAGCACCTCAAGAAGCCGTTGGCCAATGAGATCCTGTTCGGTTCACTGGTCGATGGCGGAGTGGTGAGAGTGGAGCTGGTGAATAACAGCCTCAGCTTTGACTTCCAGGTCAATGTTGAAGCTGTCTCTCACTAAATGTGATTGAGGCCAGAAACGACAAAAAACCCCAACCGCGAGGCTGGGGTTTTTTGCTGAATTCCTGGCTTAGCGAGAGCGGAAAACAATACGTCCCTTGGAGAGATCGTACGGAGTCAGAGCCACCGTTACTTTGTCCCCAGTCAGGATACGGATGTAGTTTTTGCGCATCTTGCCGGAAATATGAGCGATAACCACGTGACCATTTTCCAGTTCCACACGGAACATGGTATTGGGCAAGGTTTCGAGAATGGTACCCTGCATCTCAATACTGTCTTCTTTAGCCATTGAATCCTCTTGATAAGCCACAACAAAAAACCGCTGGATCATGCCGGATTTAAGGCTATGTGTAAAGTTTACTCGGGCTTGGTGTCGATATTTTTCCATTCTCCCTGCACCAGCAGCTCGTGGGGCAGGTACTGGCGCTTGTAATTCATCTTGCGACAGGCCTCCACCAGATAGCCCAGATACAGCCAGCTGCGACCGGTGCGCCTGGCCAGTTCCAACTGGCTCAGAATGGCAAAGGTGCCCAGAGATCGGTCGGCATAATCGGGATCGAAGAAGGTATACATGGCGCTCATGGAGTGAGGCAGCAGGTCAGTGGTGGCCACGCCGATGAGGCATCCCTCCTTGCGTATCTCCATGTAGAGCGGTGGCATCCAGTCGCAGTGCAGGAATCCCTTGTACTGGGTCCGGCTCGGTGGGTACATGCTGCCATCGTGGTGGCGCTCGCGGATGTAGCGCTCATAGAGCTGGTAATACTCGGGTTTGTCGTCGTAACTCAGTACCAGCTCGAGATCCCGGTTCAGCTGACGAACGCGTTTCTGGCTACGGTTCGGCACGAAACGCTCGCTGTGGATGCGTAGTGACTGGCAGGCGCTGCAGGCCGGGCAATGGGGGCGATAGATGTCGTTGCCACTGCGCCTGAATCCCGCCGTCAGCAGTCGTTCGTAACCGGCCGCATTGAGCAGCTCATGATCCATCAGTACCAGCAACTGCTCCTGCTCATGGCCAAGGTAGCTGCACGGGTGTCTGGGGGTCAGGCCTACCTTGAGGATCACTTCTTCTGTCATAGACTGATTCTCCTCTGCTGCCAGCAACCGTCCTGCAGTGGTTGCCTGATCAGGCTCGCCAATGTGGTCAGAAAGCGGCTTCTTGGCCACTCCTGGACCCCCAAGGTGGCCAGGAAGTCGTTCTGCATCTGGCAGTCGATGAGGGCCCCCCCATGGCGTGAAAAGTGACGACAGAGCGCCACCATGGCCAGTTTGGCGCCGTTATCGATGCGGCTGAACATGGATTCACCGCAGAAGAGGCGGCCAAGGGAGAGACCATAGAGCCCCGCCTGCAACTTACCATCCTGCCAGATCTCGATGGAGTGGGCATGGCCCAGGCGGTGCAACAGCCGATAGGCGTCGATCATGGGGGCGCTTATCCAGGTGCCACTGGCGTTGCGACGGGGGGCGGCGCAGGCCGCTATCACCTCATCGAAGGCGCTATCGATGGTAATGTCGAAGGGGGTGCGGCGCAGACACTTCTGCAGGCTGCGCCCTATGTGCAGCTCATCGGGCACTATCACCCCCCTGGGATCCGGCGACCACCACAGCAGCGGCTGGTGTGGCTCATTCCACGGAAAGATCCCGCTGTGATAAGCTGCCAGCAATCGAGCAGGGGAGAGATCTCCCCCGATCGCCAGCAGACCGTTGGGCTCTTCCAGCGCATGGCTGGGGGAGGGAAACCAGCACAGCTCATCATCCAGTTCGGTGAGATAGCGAGACATAAGACAGAGGTTCACAGATGAAGGCCATTATCCTGATAGTATCCAGCTTGCTCGGCTTTGTCACGGCGCCCGCCTGGGCTGCACCCTATGAGCGCAACACGGCGCGCCCCGTGGATCAGGTGGTGTTTGGCCAGGTGGATACGGTGCGCAACATCACCCAGCGCCAGGTGGTGGAGTCCGAGCATACCGGCTGGAAAACCCTGGGTGGCGCCGTGCTGGGGGGGCTGCTTGGCAACCAGTTTGGCGGCGGTCATGGGCGGGAGATCGCCACCGCCGTGGGGGCATTGGCGGGGGCGGCCGCGGTGCAGCACTATCAGTCCGGCGGCAGCGTGGTGGAGAACAAGCTGGTGGAACTCTTGATCCGCAATGAGCAGGACGGGCTCATCAACGTGATCCAGGATTACGATCCTGCCATGGTGTTTGCGAGCGGAGACAAGGTGCGCATCCTCTATTTCAGCGATGGGGTGCGGGTCGACAAGACCTATTGAGGAACCCCGTGGGCGGCAGGGATGGCGTGAGGAGGGAGAATAACCCGGCGGCCGCAAGGGGCGCCGGGCGGTACTACACGGAGCGTCTCACTCGAGACGTGCTCAGGCGTCCTGGGATACTATTTTGTCACGACCCGTGTTCTTTGCCTGATACAGCTGGCGATCTGCCTCGCAGAGCGCCTCGTCCATGGAGAGCCGCCCGACATTGATGACGCCAAAGCTGGCGCGCACAAACAGCGGCACTTCCCGTGACAGCGGCTGCTGACGCAGCTGTTGCCGCAACCCTTCCAGCCGCTTGAGCAGCACGGGCACCGGGCAGTGGGGCACCATCAGGGCAAACTCCTCGCCACCGAAACGGGCTATCATGGCATCCGGGAAGAACTGGGTGAGCAGCCGGGTCAGGTGGCAGAGCAGCTCATCGCCGATGGCATGGCCCCAGTGATCGTTGACCTGCTTGAAATGATCCACATCGAGCACGCACAGGGCGAGCTGCGCCTGCTGACGCTGATGCTCCTCGAACCACTTCTGCCCCTCGTTGAACCAGTAGCGCCGGTTGTAGAGCCCGGTCAGGTAGTCACGATTGGCCGACTCCTGGATGCTGTTGAACTGCTCAAGGGCCTCCAGATTGTGGCTGACCCGGCACTGCAGCTCCTCGGGCTCGAACGGCTGGTTGAGAAAATCGTTCGCCCCCTGCTTGAGGTAGCGGGCAGAGAGGCCGTGCTTGTCCGATACCGAGATGCCGATGATGGCGAGCTGCTGCTTGCTGTAGCGCTCCCGCAGCATCCGCACCAGGCTGATGCCGTCTATCTCAGGCATGTAGTAATCCACCAGCATCAGGCGAATGGCGGGGTGCTGCTCCAGCAGGGCCAGGGCATCCCGGGCGCAGGTTGCCTCGTGCACCAGCAGCAGCTGCTTGCGCAGCTGGGCGGCGGTGCGATGACGGGAGGTGCGGGAGTCATCCACCACCAGTACCTCGATGGCCTGGTTGAGGTAGAGGCGGTGCACCAGGCTGACGGCGTATTGCAGGGAGTGGCGTGAATCCTTCATCACGTAATCCAGCACTCCGGCCTCCAGCCAGGCTTCCCGTTTCTCCTCGCTGATGTCGGCGGTGAGGATCACCACGGGCAAGCCCCGCGCCAGCAGCACGCTGACGGCTTCTCCGCTCGGGGCATCCGGCAGGGTGAGATCCACCAGGGCGACCACGTACTCTTCGCCCTGGCAGTCACGGGCCCCCTCCAGGGTATCGAACGCATCTATCTCCAGCCCGGTTTGCTGCGCAATGGCCTGGGTCAACATGCGGCGCACCGTCAGGCTGTCTTCCACAATCAAAATTTTCCGTTTCATCCGGCTCCTTAAAAGAAAAGGGCATGCCACTTGGCATGCCCTTTATATCCTTGTGCTTATTGTGCGTCCAGATATCGCTCGGCATCCAGGGCCGCCATGCAGCCGGTACCGGCTGAGGTGATCGCCTGACGGTAAACGTGGTCGGCCACGTCGCCGGCGGCAAACACGCCCGGGATGCTGGTCTGGGTCGCGAACCCTTCCAGGCCGCCCCGCACCTTGAGGTAGCCGTTTTCCATCGCCAGCTGGCCTTCGAAGATCTGGGTGTTGGGTTGGTGGCCGATGGCGATGAAGACCCCCATCAGCGGCAGCTCGGAGGTAGAGTCGTCGCGGGTGCTGCGCAGGCGCACGCCGGTCACGCCCATGTTGTCACCCAGCACCTCGTCCAGGGTCTGGTGAGTGTGCAGCACTATGTTGCCGCTCTCGACCTTGTCATTGAGGCGCTTGATCAGGATCTTCTCGGCGCGGAACTCGTCGCGGCGGTGGATGAGGTGCACCTTCTTGGCGATGTTGGCCAGATAGAGCGCCTCTTCCACGGCGGTGTTGCCGCCGCCGACCACGGCCACTTCCTGGTTGCGGTAGAAGAAGCCGTCACAGGTGGCACAGGCGGAGACGCCACGGCCCTTGAAGGACTCCTCGGAAGGCAGCCCCAGGTACTTGGCGGAGGCGCCGGTGGCGATGATCAGCGCGTCGCAGCTGTATTCACCGTTGTCACCCTTGAGACGGAAGGGGCGCTGGGTCAGCTCCACTTCATTGATGTGATCAAACAGGATGCGGGTATCGAATTTTTCCGCATGCTCTTTCATGCGCTCCATCAGGGCCGGGCCGGTCAGCCCTTCCGCGTCCCCTGGCCAGTTTTCCACCTCTGTGGTGGTGGTCAGCTGACCACCTTGCTGCATGCCGGTGATGAGCAGGGGATTGAGGTTGGCGCGGGCGGCGTAGACGGCGGCGGTGTAACCCGCCGGGCCTGATCCCAGGATCAGCAGTTTGCTATGAGTGACTTGGCTCATGATGTGTTTTCCGAGACGTGATGAGTTTGCGCGATTGTAGGTAATTCGTGATCCGGGGTCAAAGGCCAGGGCGTCGATTGTGGCAATCGCCAAAGAGGGGGGAGGGTGGCCGGATTGCGCCATAAAAAAACCGCCCATCGCGGGCGGATTTTCACTCATCGACGCTCCCTTGCGGGGGCGGGATCAGTTCAGCAGGGTCAGGGGATCCGTGTAGGCCAGGTTGTGCGCCACGGCGACCTCCTTGCAGGTGATCTTGCCCGCCATCACGTTCAGGCCGTGTAACAGGTGGGGATCGCCGAGCAGTGCACCGCGATAGCCCTGTTCCGCCAGCTTGATGATGAAGGGCAGGGTGGCGTTGTTCAGGGCCACTGTGGAGGTCCGCGCCACGGCGCCCGGCATGTTGGCCACGCAGTAGTGCACCACCTCGTCGACGATGAAGGTGGGATCCTCGTGGGTGGTGGCGTGAGAGGTCTCGACGCAGCCGCCCTGATCGATGGCCACGTCCACGATGGCGGAGCCCGGCTTCATGCGTGCAATGTGGTCACGGCTGACAAGTTTTGGCGCAGTGGCGCCCGGCACCAGCACGCCGCCGATGACCAGATCCGCCGCCAGCAGGTGGCGCTCCAGGGTCTCGCGATTGGAGTAGACCACCTTGGCCGCCCCCTGGAACTCGCTGTCAAGACGGCGCAGGGTGTCGATGTTGTTGTCGAGTATGGTCACGTCCGCACGCAGGCCGATGGCCATGCGGGCTGCGTTGGAACCCACCACGCCACCACCGATGATCACCACCTTGGCCGGCTCCACACCGGGCACGCCGCCGAGCAGCACGCCGCTGCCGCCGCGGGACTTCTCCAGCGCCTGGGCGCCGGCCTGAATAGACATGCGTCCGGCCACTTCCGACATGGGGGCCAGCAGGGGCAGGCCGCCACGGCCGTCGGTGACGGTCTCGTAGGCGATGCAGACGGCGCCACTGTCGACCAGCTCCCGGGTCTGGGCCAGATCTGGCGCCAGGTGCAGGTAGGTAAAGAGGGTCTGGCCCGGACGCAGCATGGCGCGTTCCACCGCCTGGGGTTCCTTGACCTTGACGATCATCTCCGCCTTGGCGAAAACGTCTGCCGCGGAGGCCAGAATTTCGGCTCCGGCAGCCAGATAATCTGCGTCACTGAAGCCAATGCCATTTCCTGCGCCGCTTTGGACGAAAACGGTATGGTTTCGTGCTGTCAGTTCACGTACACTGGCCGGAACCATGCCTACGCGATATTCATGGTTTTTTATTTCCTTAGGTACACCGATAATCATGCTATCCCTCGTCTATCGATTGGTGGTTTATGTTGCCCAGATGTTAAGCAACATTTGCGCCTAGTATATTCAGGTATTGACAGGATTTGTGACCATTATTATAAAATGACTGGTGATTCTTACCAAAAAATAGCCAAAGGATGGAATTAAATGATGGAAGCTAAGAGTCGGCTAAAGGATTTGGACAGGATTGACCGCAACATTCTGAATGAACTGCAAAAGGATGGCAGGATTTCGAACGTTGAGTTGTCCAAACGAGTTGGCCTGAGTCCCACACCGTGTCTGGAACGGGTTCGTCGCCTCGAGCGTCAAGGTTATATCGAAGGATATGCCGCTATTCTGAACCCTCATTATCTGGATGCGTCTCTGCTGGTGTTCGTGGAAATTACCCTCAATCGTGGCGCCCCCGACGTGTTCGAACAGTTCAACAAGGCTGTTCAGGTGCTCGAAGAGATCCAGGAGTGCCATCTGGTGTCCGGTGATTTCGACTATCTGCTCAAGACCCGCGTCAGCGACATGTCGGCCTATCGCCGCCTGCTGGGGGAAACCCTGCTGCGTCTGCCCGGCGTCAATGACACCCGTACCTATGTGGTGATGGAAGAGGTCAAGCAGAGCAGCCGTCTGGTGATCAGCACCCGATAAGCGGGATTGTGCTGTGACTTGCAAGCACCACGACGAGTCACGATAGTCAGAAACGAGCGGCCGGTCCGCTCGTTTCTTCTTATTACTGTATTCATGGCCCCGCCCTCAGGCACTGGCTGACAATCGGTGGGCTTTTCAGGGATACTAGGCCCCCTATCCCCGCATTACATGTTTTCAGAAAGGAGCCGGAGTTTGGCCGATAAAAAGCTGTTTACTCCTTTGTCAGGTACGCAACGGATCTTCGAGGCCGTCTTGATCGCCATCACCCTGATGGCTGCCTATCTCTTGCTTGCCCTGTTGACCTACCATCCCGCCGATCCCGGTTGGTCCCAGACCTCCTGGCAGGGAGAGGTGAAGAACCTGGCGGGCAGCGCCGGTGCCTGGCTCGCCGACATCACCATGTTCACCTTCGGGGCCTTCTCCTATCTGGTGCCTCCCCTGGTGGTGCTGCTCGGCTGGAGCCTGTTCTGGCGCCCGAGCCGGCTGCTGGAGGTGGACTATCTCACCCTGTCGGTGCGCATCATCGGCTTCGTCCTGACGGTGCTCGGCATGTCCGCCATCGCCAGCATGAACTTCAATGACTTGCAGAACTTCTCCGCAGGCGGCCTGGTGGGAGACGTGATAGCCTCCGCCGTGGTGCCCCTGTTTGGCGGCGTCGGGGCCAACCTGATGCTGCTCTGCTTCGTGGCCACCGGCATCACCCTGTTCACCGGCTGGTCCTGGCTCACCATAGTCGAGCGGATAGGTGCCACCTGCACCGGCAGCGTCAGCGCCATCTACCATTTCCCGACGACCCTGGGCCGCTGGTTGACCGGCGGCTGGCGCCAGCCCCGTTTTGAGGGGCCGGATCCCCTGCTGGAAGGGGGCGTGGGCGCTCTGGATCTCGACGAGGAAGAGGACGAGCCCCATAGCAGCTGGACGCGCAACCCCAAGGCCAAGGGGAGCCAGAAGTCAAAATCTGACGAATGGCTGCCGGAGCTCGATGACGACACCTTCCAGTTCGATCCGCAATTCGATGATGAAGAGGACGAGCCGGCGCCCGTGGCCAGACCCAAGCGCGCCGCCGTTGCCAATGCCCGCCGTCAGCCGGCCCTGGCCGATGACGGGGATGACGAACTCGATCTGCCCTGGGCGGAAGGGGAGGAGGCTGACGCGCCTGCGGTGGCCGCACCGGTCAAGCCCAAGCGTCGCCCCCAGCCCGCCATGGCGCCGCTGCCGAGCATAGAGCTGCTCGACCGCCCGCCCGCCAAGACCCAGATGATGAGCAAGGACGAGCTGGACCGCATGGGCCGGCTGGTGGAGGCGAAACTCGCCGACTACAACGTCCAGGCCAAGGTGGTCGGCGTCTATCCGGGCCCGGTCATCACCCGCTTCGAGCTGGATCTGGCGCCGGGCATGAAGGCGAGCAAGATCACCAACCTGTCGCGGGATCTCGCCCGTTCCCTCTCCGCCAGCAGCGTGCGGGTGGTGGAGGTTATCCCGGGCAAGACCTTCGTCGGCATCGAGCTGCCCAACCGGGTGCGCCAGACCGTCTACCTGCGTGAGACCCTGGACTGCGAGGCCTTCTCTGGCAGCCACAATCCGCTGACCATGGGGCTGGGGCAGGACATCGCGGGGGAACCCGTGGTGGTGAACCTCGCCAAGATGCCCCACCTGCTGGTGGCCGGTACCACGGGTTCCGGCAAGTCGGTGGGGGTCAACACCATGATCATCTCCATGCTCTACAAGTCGACACCGGACGATCTGCGCTTCATCATGATCGACCCCAAGATGCTGGAGCTCTCGGTCTACGAAGGTATCCCCCATCTGCTGACCGAGGTGGTCACCGACATGAAGGATGCGGCCAACGCCCTGCGCTGGTGCGTCGGCGAGATGGAGCGTCGCTACAAGCTGATGTCTGCGGTCGGGGTGCGCAACCTCAAGGGTTACAACGACAAGGTGCTGGCCGCGGCCGCCGAGGGCGAGCCCCTGCGGGATCCCCTGTGGCGTCCGGGTGACTCCATGGATCAGATGCCGCCGGAGCTGGAGAAGCTGCCCCACATAGTGGTGGTGGTGGACGAGTTCGCCGACATGATGATGATCGTCGGCAAGAAGGTGGAAGAGCTGATTGCCCGTATCGCCCAGAAGGCGCGGGCGGCCGGTATTCACCTGATCCTCGCGACCCAGCGCCCCTCGGTGGATGTCATCACCGGCCTCATCAAGGCCAACATCCCGACCCGGATCTCCTTCCAGGTGTCGAGCAAGATAGATTCCCGCACCATCCTGGATCAGGGCGGCGCCGAATCCCTGCTCGGCATGGGGGACATGCTCTACATGCCCGCCGGCACCTCCAACCCGACCCGGGTCCACGGCGCCTTCGTCGATGACCACGAGGTGCACAAGGTGGTGGCGGACTGGAAACTGCGCGGCGAGCCGAACTACATCGACGAGATCCTCTCCGGTGAGTCGGATGGCGAGGGCGGTGGCGGCGAGTACGGCGGCGGGGGTGACGAGGAGCTGGATCCCCTGTTCGACGAGGCGGTCGCCTTCGTGGTGGAATCCCGCCGTGGCTCGACCTCCAGCGTGCAGCGCAAGTTCAAGATTGGTTACAACCGGGCGGCCCGTCTCATCGAGCAGATGGAAAACCAGGGCATCGTCAGCTCTCCGGGGGGCAACGGCCAGCGCGACGTGCTGGCACCGCCCCCGGTGCGTGATTAAGCCTTCATATCATCCTGGCCATGTCTGCGGACATGGCCTTTTATCTGACCCTCTTCAACGGGAATCGCGATGAAAAAAGCATTATTGATGGGTTCTGTACTGTTGCTCGCCAGCAGCCAGGTGTGGGCCGATGCGGCCAGCGATCTCAAGCAGAAGCTGACGGGTGTCAGCCTGTTCTCGGCCAAGTTTGCCCAGACCGTCTATGACAGCAAGGGCAAGGAGCTGCAGAAGGCGAGCGGCTCCCTGCTGGTGCAGCGCCCGAACCGCTTCAACTGGCACACTACGACCCCGGACGAGAGCCTGATCGTGGCGGACGGCAAGGATGTGTGGGTCTATGATCCCTTCGTCGAGCAGGTCACCGCCCTCAAGATGAAGGATGCGGTGCTCAACACCCCCTTCGTGCTGATCGCCGGCAACGATGTCGGGCTCTGGAAGAACTACGACGTGACCCAGGAAGGGGACGTCTACACAGTCGCCAGCCGCAACAAGGACGAGCTGATCGCCTCCTTCCGCATCACCTTCGACCGTCAGAACAACATCAGCCGGTTCGACGTGAAAGAGGCCCAGGGGCAGTGGAGCGAATTCGTCTTGAGCAGCTTCAACCGCAAGCCGGTGCTCAAGGGCAACGAGTTCGTGTTCAAGATACCCAAGGGGGTCGCACTGGACGATCAGCGCTGATGAGCAGGCGGTCGCTGGATTTATCGTCAGCCCGTCTGTCAACGGCGACGGGCGTGACGCTGGGGGTCAATAGAGATGAGTAACCTCTTGTTGGATGTCGCGTCGGTCCGTTTTTCCATGGCGGTATGCGTGATACTGAACGGTCAATACAGATGAGCAATTTGTCGCTGGATTTCTCGTCGGACTTTCGTCCGCTGGCGGCCAGGATGCGGCCGCAAACCCTGGATCAGTACATAGGCCAGCAGCACATCCTGGGGGCGGACAAGCCCCTGCGCAAGGCGATCCTGGCGGGGCACTGCCACTCCATGATCCTGTGGGGACCGCCCGGCACCGGCAAGACCACCCTCGCCGAGCTGATGGCCCACTACTGCCAGGCCGAAGTGGAGCGGCTCTCTGCGGTCACCTCCGGCATCAAGGAGATCCGCGCCGCCATCGACAAGGCGAAGGAGAACAGCTGGCGCGGGGTGCGCACCATCCTCTTCGTAGACGAGGTGCACCGCTTCAACAAGAGCCAGCAGGATGTGTTCCTGCCCCACATCGAAGACGGCACCATCACCTTCATCGGCGCCACCACCGAAAACCCCTCGTTCGAACTCAACAACGCACTGCTCTCCCGGGCCCGGGTCTACCTGCTCAAGCGGCTGGAGGAGGAGGACATCCTCGCCATGCTCGATCAGGCGATGACAGATCCCCGTGGCCTCAACGACCCCAGCCTCACCTTTGCCCCCGGGGTGAAGGCGGCGCTGGCCAAAGCCGTGGATGGAGACGGGCGCAAGTCCCTCAACTACCTGGAGCTCCTGGCCGACATGGCCGAGGCCAATGGGGCAGGGGAGAGGGTGATCGACAGCGCCCTGCTCGCCGCCGTGGTGGGGGAGCACGTGGCGCGCTTCGACAAGGGGGGGGATCACTTCTACGACCTCATCTCGGCGGTGCACAAGTCCATTCGCGGCTCGGCGCCGGATGCGGCGCTCTACTGGTATGCCCGCATGGTGGGCGCCGGTTGCGATCCGCTCTACATCGCCCGCCGCTTGCTGGCCATTGCCTCGGAAGACGTGGGCAACGCCGATCCCCGCGCCATGCAGGTGGCGCTCTCGGCCTGGGACTGCTTCCACCGCATCGGTCCGGCGGAAGGGGAGCGGGCCATCGCCCAGGCCATCGTCTACCTCGCCTGCGCCCCCAAGAGCAATGCGGTCTACACCGCCTGGAAGGCGGCGCTCAATGACGCCAGAAACCTGCCGGACTTCGAGGTGCCGCCGCACCTGCGCAACGCCCCCACCAGGCTGATGAGCGAGCTCGGCTATGGCGCCGAATACCGCTACGCCCACGACGAACCCGGGGCCTATGCCGCCGGCGAGGAGTACTTCCCCCCCGAGCTGGCGGGCAAGCACTACTACCAGCCCACCGATCGGGGCCTCGAGAAGCAGATCGCCCAGAAGCTCGACTATCTGCGCGAGCTGGACCGGCAGAGCCCGCGCCAGAGAGACAAGTAAGGGCGGGTTGCCGGGCGGCATGGGAATCCCTCGGATCGGCGAAGATAAGCTTGCCGATGCCGTCAAGCTTGGCAAAAACGACAGCAATACGCCCTGTTCGGGCGGGGGGGCGGTCTGCTACACTGCCCCTCTGACCCCGCTTGTCTTGGCCTTGCACCATCTTCTTGATTTCGAAGGCCCGATTCCGAAGACATAGGGGTGCGCCAACCGATGTTAACTTCCGGATCTGTTTTCTCGCCAGGGCGGATGACCCAGGCCCAGATCCCATTAAAAAAAAGTAGGTAAACCATGCTGGATCCCAAATATCTGCGCAGCGATATCGAAGAGGCCGCCGCTCGTCTGGCTGCACGTGGCTACGCGCTGGACGTAGCGGCTGTCAATGCTCTGGAAGAGAAACGCAAGGATCTGCAGTCCCGTACCCAGGAGCTGCAGGCCGAGCGCAACGCCCGCTCCAAGTCCATCGGTGAGGCTGCCCGTCGCGGCGAAGATGTGGCTCCGCTCAAGGCCGAAGTGACCAAGATCAACGACGAGCTGGAGACCAGCAAGGTCGCGCTCGAGGCACTGCTGGCCGACATCAAGGCCATCTCGGACGCCATCCCCAACCTGCCGAGCGACACCACCCCGGTGGGCCGCGACGAGAACGACAACGTGGAAGTGCGTCGCTGGGGCACCCCGCGCGAGTTCAGCTTCCCGGTACGGGATCACATCGACATAGGTGAAGCGGTCAAGGGCGTGGACTTCAAGAACGGCGTCAAGCTCTCCGGCGCCCGCTTCGTGGTGATGAAGGGCCAGATTGCCCGCCTGCACCGCGCCCTGGCGCAGTTCATGCTGGACCTGCACACCCTGCAGCACGGCTACACCGAATGCTACGTGCCCTATCTGGTGAACCCGGACAGCCTGTATGGCACCGGCCAGCTGCCGAAGTTCTCCCAGGACCTGTTCAACACAGGTATCGAGGGGGAAGGGGAAGACGAGGGCAAGGTGCGCAAGTTCTCCCTCATTCCGACCTCCGAAGTGCCGCTCACCAACATGGCCCGCGACGAGATCTTCGACGAGCAGGAACTGCCCATCAAGATGACGGCCCACAGCCCCTGCTTCCGCTCCGAAGCCGGCTCTTATGGCCGTGACACCCGGGGCCTCATCCGCATGCACCAGTTCGACAAGGTCGAGATGGTCCAGCTGGTGCACCCGGAGAAGTCCTGGGACGCGCTGGAAGAGATGGTGGGCCACGCCGAGAAGGTACTGCAACTGCTGGAGCTGCCCTATCGCGTGATGGCGCTCTGCACCGGTGACATGGGCTTCTGCGCCGCCAAGACCTACGATCTGGAAGTCTGGCTGCCGGCCCAGAACACCTACCGCGAGATCTCCTCCGTCTCCAACTGCACCGACTTCCAGGCGCGCCGCATGCAGGCCCGCGTGCGTGTGGACGGCAAGCCGCAGCTGCTGCACACCCTGAACGGCTCTGGCCTGGCGGTGGGCCGCACCCTGGTGGCGGTGATCGAGAACTACCAGCAGGAAGACGGCCGCATCGCCATCCCGGCGGCGCTGCAGTCCTACATGGGCGGCCTGACCCACATCGGCTAAGCCCCCCTTGCTGACCACAACGCCATGGCATTGCCATGGCGTTGTGCATTTGGGCGCCAGCCGCCCCCGGCAGGGGCGAGGAGCGGTCTCCTTCGGCGCTCCATTGAACCTTTAACACATTTTTATCAAGCATTGCGCAATCGTTTTTGTTAGACTGCGCCGCAATTTCGCAGGACATCTTTTTCTATGGTCTGGATTGATTACGCCATCATCGGCATCGTCGGTTTCTCTGCCCTCATCAGCCTGGTGCGCGGCTTCCTGAAGGAAGCCATGTCCCTCGTCACCTGGTTCGTCGCCTTTTTCATTGCCAGCCATTTCTATCCGGATCTCGCCGTCTACTTCACCTCCTTCTCCGACGCCATGGTGCGCAACGGCCTGGCCATCGCCGCCCTCTTCGTGGCGACCCTGATCCTGGGGAGCGTGGTCAACTACGTGGTGGGCTTGCTGGTGGAAAAGACGGGACTCTCCGGCACGGATCGGGTGCTGGGGGTCTGTTTTGGCGCCATTCGCGGGGTACTGATCGTCAGTGCCCTGCTGTTTTTTATGGATACCTTCACCAGCCTCTCCCAGAGCGACTGGTGGGTGGCGTCCAAGCTGGTTCCCGAGTTCAAGCCGGTGATCCAGTGGTTTTTCGGGTTCATGCTGAACTCGTCCAGTTTTCTTCAACAGGTACAGTGACTTCGAGGTAGCAAAGACATGTGCGGTATTGTCGGTATAGTTGGCACCACCCCCGTCAATCAGGCCCTCTACGACGCCTTGACGGTGTTGCAGCACAGGGGACAGGATGCCGCCGGGATCGTGACCATTGACAGTGGAAACTTCCGGCAACGCAAGGCCAACGGCCTGGTGAAGGATGTGTTTGAAGTGCGCCACATGCAGCGACTGAAGGGGCATATCGGCATAGGACATGTCAGATATCCCACCGCAGGCAGCTCCAGTGCCGCTGAAGCCCAACCCTTTTACGTGAACTCGCCCTACGGCATGGTGCTGGCCCATAACGGCAACCTCACCAACGCCAAGGATCTCAAGGAGCAGCAGTTCAAGGTGGCCCGCCGCCACATCAACACCACCTCGGACTCCGAAGTGCTGCTGAACGTGCTGGCCCACGAGCTGGATCTGTGCGACAAGATGGCGCTGGCCCCTGCGGACATCTTCTCTGCGGTGCGCAAGGTGCACCAGCAGATCCGCGGCGCCTATGCCGTGGTGTCCCTGGTGATCGGCCACGGTCTCATCGGCTTTCGCGATCCCAACGGCATCCGTCCGCTGATCCTGGGCCGCCGCGCCGACGAGCAGGGCCAGGTGGAGTACATGCTCGCCTCCGAGAGCGTGGCCCTCGACGCCATCGGTTTCGAGACGGTGCGTGACGTCGCCCCGGGCGAGGCCATCTACATCACAGAGCAGGGCCAGCTCTTCTCCGAGCAGTGTGCGGAGAACCCCCAGATGAGCTCCTGCATCTTCGAGTACGTCTACTTCGCCCGCCCAGATTCGTGCATCGACAAGGTCTCCGTCTACGCCGCCCGCCTCAACATGGGCCGCAAGCTGGGCAAGAAGATTGCACGGGAGTGGGAAGATCTCGACGTGGACGTGGTCATCCCCATCCCCGAGACCTCCTGCGACGTGGCGCTGGAGATCGCCCACACCCTGGGCCTGCCTTACCGCCAGGGCTTCGTGAAGAACCGCTACATCGGCCGTACCTTCATCATGCCGGGCCAGACCCAGCGCAAGAAGTCGGTGCGTCGCAAGCTCAACGCCATCAGCTCCGAATTCAAGGGCAAGAAGGTGTTGCTGGTGGATGACTCCATCGTCCGTGGCACCACCTCGGAGCAGATCATCCAGATGGCCCGTGAAGCAGGGGCAGCCAAGGTCTACTTCGCCTCGGCGGCACCGGAAATCCGCTTCCCCAACGTCTACGGCATCGACATGCCCACCGCCAACGAGCTGATCGCCCATGGCCGTGAAGTGGAAGAGGTGTGCAAGCTGATCGGCGCCGATGGCCTGATTTTCCAGGATCTGGAAGATCTGGAAGAGGCGGTGCGGGAGATCAACCCCGAGCTGCGCCACTTCGAGACCTCGGTGTTCAATGGCCACTACGTGACCTCGGACGTGGATCAGGGCTATCTGGATCACCTGAACGCCCTGCGCAACGACGACAGCAAGGCGGTGCGCGAGTGGCAGGAAGGGACCAGCAACCTGGAGATCTTCAACGAAGGCAGTTAAACGTTTTCTGACTGTCGTCGACATGAAACAGAGATGGGGGCCCAGGCCCCCATCTCTGTTTTTGTCTCTGTCGCAAGCCGCCCCTTCCTCTGCGGGGCGGCCCTCGTCATGCCAGATCTTCCCCGTTGCTGGCGATCACCTGTCGGTACCACCAGAACGACTTCTTGCGCCTGCGCGCCAGGGTGCCCTGGCCGGCATCGTCCCTGTCCACGTGGACGAAGCCGTAGCGCTTGCTCATCTCGCCGGTGGAGGCGGAGACCAGATCGATGCAGCCCCAGCTGGTGTAGCCCAACAGCGGCACCCCGTCTTCAATGGCATCCCCCATGGCGCGGATGTGTGCGCGCAGGTAGTCGATGCGATAGTCGTCCACTATCTCGCCATCGGCGTTGATCTCGTCCATGGCCCCCAGGCCGTTCTCCACCAGGAACAGGGGCTTCTGGTAGCGATCGTACAGGCTGTTCATGGTGATGCGAAGGCCGAGCGGGTCTATGCCCCAACCCCACTGGCTCACCTCGATGTGGGGGTTTCGCAGGGACTTGACCACGTTGGCGGCGCTGGTGTTGCCCGCGTTCATGTCGGCCGAGGCGCAGCGGGAGGCGTAGTAGCTGAAGGAGACGAAATCGACGCTGTGCCTGAGGATCTCATCATCCTCCGGCGCCTTGACGAGCTGGATCCCCTTCTCGCGAAACACCCGGGCGGCATAGGCCGGGTAGGCGCCTCTCGCCTGCACGTCGATGAACAGCAGGTTCTCCCGCTCCTTTTGCAGCGCGGCCCAGACATCTTCCGGCTTGCAGGAGTAGGGGTAGAAGCTGCCCCCCGCCAGCATGCAACCCACCTGGTTTGCCGGATTGACCTCGTGGGCAATTTGGGTCGCCAGGGCGCTCGCGACCAGCTCGTGGTGGGCCGCCTGGTATTTGACCTGCTCCTGGTGCTCCCCCTCCTCGAACACCAGTCCGGCGCCGGAGAAGGGGCTGTGCAACAGGATGTTGATCTCGTTGAAGGTGAGCCAGTACTTCACCAGGCCGTCGAATTGCTCGAAGCAGGTGCGGGCATAGCGGGTGAAAAAGTCCACCATCTGGCGGTTGCGCCAGGAGCCGTACTCCACCACCAGGTGCATGGGCACGTCAAAGTGGCACAGGGTCACCAGGGGCTCGATGTTGTACTTTCTGCACTCCTGGAACAGGGCCCGGTAGAAGGCGATGCCCTCGGGATTGGGGTCTTGCTCGTCGCCGTTCGGGTAGAGCCGGCTCCAGGCGATGGAGGTGCGAAACACGGTGAAGCCCATCTCGGCCATCAGGGCGATGTCTTCCTTGTAGCGGTGGTAGAAATCGATGGCCTCGTGGCTTGGGTAGAACTCGTCATCCCGCAGGGTGAAGCGCTTCTCCTGGCCAAGCTTGACCGCCATGCGGTTGGCGCCATGGGGGATCATGTCCACCGTGGTCAGCCCCTTGCCCCCCTCGCGATGGCCGCCTTCTGCCTGGTTGGCGGCCAGGGCGCCGCCCCAGAGGAAGCCTTGGGGAAATCTGGTTATCGACATCGGTTACCTCTTGTCATGTCGGATGATATGAATTCACAGGCTGGTGGCCGGCTGGCCCGGCATGGCCGCGTCGGCCCGGGCTGGCGTCCGGGGTGTCTGCTCCTGCACAGGTATGTCTTCAAAGCCCATCACCAGGGTCAGCACGAAGGAGAGCACCACGGAGAGCGCCATCACGGCGAACACCCAGGCGATGCTCATGGGGTTGGCCGGATCGAAGAACTGCACGCTGGTGAAGAGCCCGGGGGCCGCCATGGAGTGGCTGGCGAGCCCGGCCATGCCGGCCACGGCGCCGCAGATGAAACCGCTGATGAGGCTGGCGATGAGGGGGCGCTTCAATCGCAGGGTGACGCCGTAGAGGGCGGGTTCGGAGATCCCCGCCATGATGGCGGAGGCGGCCGCCGCCAGCGCGGTCTGGCGCAGTTCGGGGTTTTTGGTGCGCCAGGCGACGGCCAGGGAGGAGCCGCCGAGGGAGAGGTTGGCGCCTATCTCGGAGGGCATCACCATGCCTTCCTTACCGGTCTCGGCGATGGTCTGGATGATGGTCGGGGTGAAGACGCGGTGCATGCCGGTCATCACCAGCAGCGGCCAGAGCGCCCCCATGATGGCCACCGACAGCCAGCCCAGGTAATCGTGGACCGTGTAGACCAGGCCCGAGATGGCGGTGCCAATCCAGATGCCGATGGGACCGATGAGCAGGATGGCGAGCGGCGCCGCGATGAGCACTATCAGCATGGGCTTCAAGAAGTTCTTGGTCACCGCCGGGGTGATCCTGTCGACCCAGCGCTCTATGTAGGAGAGGCACCAGGTCATCACCAGGGCCGGGATCACTGTGTAGGTGTATTTCACCGCGGTGACCGGGATCAGGGCGAAGGTCACCTGCTCCCCCTCGGCGGCCCTGGCCATCAGCTCGATGAAGCTGGGGTGCACCAGCACGCCGGCGATGGCGATGGCGAGCGACATATTGGTCTTGAACTTGACGGCGGCGGAGGCGGCCACCATCAGGGGCAGGAAGAAGAAGGCGCCGTCCCCGGCCACCGTGAGTATGGTGAGGGTCGAGGAGCCTTTCTCCAGCACGCCGGTCATCTCCAGCACCATGGCCAGCAGCTTGAGCATGGAGCCGCCGATGATGGCCGGGATGAGCGGCGACATGGTGCCGATCAGGGCGTCGAGGATGGCGGCGCCCATGCGCCGCAGGCTGAAGCCTGGCTTGGCCGCTGGCAGGTCTCCCTGTGCGCCTTCCGGCAACTGGGCAAGCACCTCGCGATAGGCGTGGGAGACCATGTTGCCGATGATCACCTGGCACTGGTTATCACTGCTGACCACCCCAAGTACCCCGGCAGTGGCCTTGAGCATTGGACTGTCCACCAGGGTGGGGTCTTGCAGCACGAAGCGCAGGCGCGTCATGCAGTGGGTCACGGCGACTATGTTGCCGGTTCCGCCGAGGGCCGTGATGACCTTGCCGGCCAGGGCCGCGTAGTTCTTTGACATCTAGTCGTATCCTTCTTACCAAATGAGGCCTGTCGATCCCCGTCATTGACGACGGGAAGAACGGGAATGAAACTGCATTGTGGAACCGGTTCCACACAGCATGCGCAGTTTCATACTCACAGACAAGACGGTCGCACCGCCATTGTGCAGAAGCGTGAATGGGATCACTGAAAGGGTTGGCCTGCGCCCATTCTCGTTAGCACAAGCGGGTCCCGTGCAGTACACTGCGGCCCGTCGAGAAGAGGGGAAGATGATGACGACTATGCTGGAGGTGGCGAAGCGGGCAGGGGTGTCGAAGGCGACTGTCTCCCGGGTGCTGTCGGGCAATGGCTATACCAGCCAGGAGACCCGGGATCGGGTGTTCCAGGCCATAGAGGAGAGCGGCTATCGCCCCAACCTGCTGGCCAGGCAGCTGGCCACCAAAAACACCCAGACCCTGGGGCTGGTGGTGACCAACACCCTCTATCACGGCGTCTATTTCAGCGAGCTGCTCTCCCACGCGGCGCGCTTGACCGAAGATAGGGGCCGGCAGCTGATCCTGGCCGATGGCAAGCACAGCGCCGAGGAGGAGCGACAGGCCATCCAGTACCTGCTCGACTCCCGCTGTGACGGCGTCATCATCTACCCGCGCTTTCTCGGCGTCGAGGAGATGGACGAGCTCATCGAGCAGCACTCCCAGCCCATCATGGTGCTCAACCGGCGGCTGCGGCGCC
The DNA here is from genome assembly GCF_023093515.1 of Aeromonas genomosp. paramedia. Lineage (NCBI taxonomy): Bacteria > Pseudomonadati > Pseudomonadota > Gammaproteobacteria > Aeromonadales > Aeromonadaceae > Aeromonas > Aeromonas genomosp. paramedia. The sequence goes on along the minus strand of NZ_JAAROG010000012.1, from coordinate 215,904 downwards.
ACCCGGCGCACTGCGTCTACTCCGATCAGCAGGCTGCCGCCGCGGCCGTGGTGGAGAGGCTGGTCGAGATGGGGCACAGCGACATCGCCTTCATCACGGGCTCGGCGGATTCCCCCACCGGCATGGAGCGCCTCGCCGGCTACCGCGAGGCCCTTGCCCGGCACGACATTCCCGTGCAAGAGGCGCTGATCGTCCCCGGCAAGTGGACCCCCGCCTGCGGCGCGGCCGCCGTCTCGACCCTGCTGGCGCGCGGGGTGAGCTTCAGTGCCCTGATCGCCAGCAACGATGACATGGCGATCGGCGCCATCAAGCAGTTGCACGAGTGCGGCGTGTCGGTGCCGGAGCAGGTCTCCGTGGTGGGGTTCGACGACATCGCCCTGGCTCCCTACGTCATTCCGTCGCTGGCCAGCGTCAAGATGCCGGTGACCGAGATGATCCAGGAGACCATCAGCCGGCTGATCACCATGGTGGAGGAGGGGGAGCCCGAGGCGCTGCCCTCTTTCAGTGGCAAGCTGGTCCGGCGCGACTCCCTCAAGCGCCTGCTGGAGTGAGGCTGCCTCTGTGCTGGGCAGGCGGGGCGGGATCCGTTAGCATGGGCCCCCTTCGCGGGCCTAGCCCGTCGTATCGAGCCGCATCAATGTATGCCAATCAAGACCAACCAGAGAGTGCAAGAGTTCAGATGGATGACCTGCTAGCCCCCGTGCGCCAGTTCCTGCATTGCGAGACCCCGGATGAGTGGGTGGAGATGGCGCGGGATCCCGCCCAGTTGCCGACCCTGCTCATCGATCACGCCAACTGCGAGAACAAGGCCGCCCTGACGGCCCACAGCCTGGTGCGTCGCTACTGCCTGCCCAAGGAGAAGCGCTACCTGTTGCCCAAGCTCGAATTTTACCGTGAGCTGGACGCCATCCCCGAGAAGGCCGAGATCCTCGGCAAACGCACCATGGGCGAGTCCGACAGAAGCGTGTTCGCCGAGCTCGAGCGCAATCCCCTGCTGTTCCCCATGGTGCGGCTCATTCAGGAGGAGCTGCATCACTTCGAGCAGGTACTGGAGATCATGCAGGCCCGCGGCATCCCCTACGGGCCCGTCACCGCCTCCCGCTATGCCCGCAGCCTGCTGGCCCACGTGCGCACCTACGAGCCGGCGGCCGTGGTGGACAAGATGATCATCGGCGCCTACATAGAGGCGCGCTCCTGCGAGCGCTTTGCCAAGATTGCCCCTCACCTGGACGAGGAGCTGGGCCGCTTCTATGTCTCCCTGCTGCGATCGGAGGCGCGCCACTACCAGGACTATCTGGCACTGGCCGAGCAATACGCCGGGGAGGATATCAGCGAGCGGGTCGCCTATTTTGGCCGGATTGAAGCCGAGCTTATCTGCTCGCCGGACCCGCAATTCAGGTTCCATAGCGGCCTGCCTGTCAGATCTGACAGTTGTTGAGCCCAAAGGGGCTGCCTACTATCTCGGTGTTCCTACTACGAGCGACGCAATCACTTTTTTGAGCGCAATCCCCCGGCGACTGATGTGACATCAGGCCGGGTTTTTTTATGCCCGGCCCATGGGCCGGAGGGGGAGCGGCTGGGGATCAGCGGCGGTATTCGTTGTTGTAGTTCTGAATGAGGCGGCGGGTCACGTCGTGCTGGGGATCGGCGAAGACCCGCAAGGTCTTGCCGCGCTCCACCACCCGGCCCTCGTGCATCACCAGCACCTCGTCGCTGATGTGGCTGACGATGCCCAGATCGTTGGCCACCAGCACATAGCTCAGCCCCATGGTCTCCTGCATCTCCAGCAGCAGGTTGATGATCTGGGAGCGTACCGAGATGTCCAGGGTGGAGAGCGCCTCATCCGCGACCACGATTTTCGGGTTGAGGATCAGCGCCCGCGCCAGCCCCACCCGTTGCTGCTGACCGGCGGAGAGCATCTGGGGGTAGAAGAGCGCGTGATCCGCCAGCATGCCCACCATGCGCAGGGTCTGGATCACCTTCTCCCTACGCTCCTCCTCGCTCAGGGCCGTGTTGAGGCGCAGCGGCGTCTCCAGGATCTGGCCGACCCGAATCTTTCGGTTGAGCGAGGTATTGGGGTCCTGGAAGATCATCCGCAGCAGCTTGCAGCGGGTCTGATAGTCACCGTGAACCAGGGGCTGCCCCTCGATGGCTATCTCGCCGCCGCTCGGCTCTATCATGCCGGCCAGGATCCGCGCCAGCGTGCTCTTGCCCGAGCCCGCCTCCCCGACGATGGCCAGGGTCTGGCCCACTCCGAGATCAAACGACAGGGGCTTGATGGCCTCCACCGCCTGGCGCCGGAACAGGCCGGTGCGGTTCTGATAGGTCTTGCACAGGCCCCTGACCTGCAACAGGGCGGGTTCGATCACAGGCTTGGCTCCTTCATGACGACATTCACGATCAGGCTCATTTCTTTGGCTCTTCCATGTTCAGCGGGAAGTGGCAGCTGGGGCATGGATGTCCCTTGGCCTTGCTGATTGGGCATGGGCTGGTGATGACTCGGGTTCATTTCTTCGGCTCTTCCATGTTCAAGGGGAAGTGGCAGCTAAACTGGTGTCCCTTGACCTTGCTCATCAGCGGGGTCTGCACGCACTGCTTCTGGGCGTAGGGGCAGCGGGGGCCGAGGCGGCAGCCGATGGGCAGGTGCTGCAGGGGGGGGATCACCCCGGGCAGGGTCTCGAGCCGGGACTTGTGGCGCACCAGCTTGTCGAAGTCGGGAATGGACTTGAGCAGGGCGTCCGTATAGGGATGACGGGGGGATTCGAGGATCTGATCCCGGGTGCCCACCTCCACCATCTGGCCGCAGTACATGATGTTGATGGTGTCGGTCAGGTTAGCGATGGCGGCGATGTCGTTGCTGATGATGAGGATGGTGGTGTTGCCCAGCTTGTTCATCTTGTCCAGCAGCCGCAGGATCTGGGAGTGGGTGGTGGACTCCATGGCGCTGGTGGGCTCGTCCGCCACCAGCAGCCGCGGCTGGTTGGCGATGGCCATGGCGATCATCACCTTCTGGCACATGCCATCCGACAGCTCGTGGGGATAGGCCCGCATCACCTTGCGGTGATCCTTGACCCCGACCCGGTGCAAGAGGGCGATGGCCCGCTTCTTGCGCCACTGGAAGCGCTGCCAGAACTTGCCGGCGAAGGCGCTGGTGGGGATGGCCTCTTCCAGCTGGGTGCCTATCTCCTCCGAGGGGTCGAGGCAGCTGATGGGGTCCTGGAAGATCATGGCGATCTCCCGGCCCATGATGCGGCGCCGCTCCTTGGGGGCCATGGTCAGCAAGTCCATGTCGTTGAAGCGCATCCGGTCGGCGCGCACCGTCCAGTTGTCCTTCTGGATGCCGACGATCACCTTGGCCACCAGGCTCTTGCCCGAGCCCGATTCTCCTACCAGGCCGCGGATCTCCCCCTCGTTCAGGGTCAGGCTGACCCTGTCCACCGCCTTGACCTTGCCCTGGGGGGTGTCGATCTCTATGGTCAGGTTGCGTATGTCGAGCAGGGGCATCAGTGGCGCTCCTCATGAGGGTGTGGCTGGGCGTGCTGCATCTGGGCCATGCCGTCCTTGATGGTATAGAGCCGCAGTATCATCAATCGTTCCCCTCTTTAAGCGCTTCGCGAATGCCTTCACCCACCAGCGATGGGTTGACCAGCACGCCGTACAGCCATGGGCGGAGAACCAGGGTGAGCATGCCTTTCTTCGGCCTAGAACATTGCATCAGTCGTTCCCTTCTTTAAGCGCTTCGCGAATGCCTTCACCCACCAGGTTGGTCACCAGCACGCTGAACAGAATGGCCATGCCCGGCAGGGTCACCGTCCAGGGGGCCAGATAGATGAGATCGCTCGAATCCGCCAGCATGGCGCCCCACTCCGGCTGGGGTGACTGGGCCCCGAGGCCGAGGAAGCCCACCGCCGAGATATCCAGGATGGCGGCAGAGAGGGTGCGGGTGGTCTGGGTCACCAGGGTTTCCACTATGTTCGGCAGTATGGCCAGACGCATGATCCGCAAGGGGGGCGAGCCGTCGAGGCGGCTCGCGATGATGTACTCCTTCTGCATCTCGGCGTGGACGGCGTTGTAGGTCGCCCGGATGAAAGGCGGTATCAACGCCAGCGTGATGGCGATCAGGGTGTTGAACAGCCCGGGCCCCAGGATGGCGACCACTATGATGGCCAGCAGCAGGGAGGGGATGGAGAGCAGGGTATCGAGCAGGTGATGGAGCACGCTCGACTTCACCCCCTTGCTCATGCCGCCGAGGATGCCGATGGCGGAGCCGACGAGGAGCGCTATCACCACCACCAGCAAGGCGTTGCCGAAAGTGAGGCGGGCCCCCACCACGAGGCGGGAGAGGATGTCGCGGCCCAGATCGTCGGTGCCGAGGAAGTAGTCGATGTTCCCCGTGCTGGCCCAGGAGGGGGCCAGCAGCAGGCGGCCGCTGTGCTGATCATCGATGCCGTAGGGCACCACCAGGGGGCCCACCAGGGTGATGAGCAACAGCAGGCCGAAGCACCAGAGCCCCCCCATGGCCAGCGGATTGCGGCGATAGGAGGCCCAGGTCTGCTCCAGGGGGGAGAGGATCCTGAGCTCCGGATAGATGTTCGATTTATCGTGCATGATGCAGGCTCCAGCCCTGGCCATGAGCGGGGTCAGTCTTGTGTTGCATAGGGTATCTTGCGCGGTTGCGGACAAGGGGGCCGCATATGCGACCGCGTCTCGCCAAAGGAGCCCAATCAGTCCTGTTTTGCATAGCGTTCTTTGCGCCGTGCCGGATACAGCATGAAGGGGGTGAGCAGCGCGAGGCCGACATGCTGGCGTCTGCGCCGCTGTGGGCATACTCAGTCTTGTTTTGCATAGAGTTCTTTGCGTCGTGCCGGATACATGATGGTGGTCAGCAACTCGGTGCTGACGCTGATGAAGATGACGAAGCTGGCCACCACCAGGAAGGCGCCGCGGATGGCGGCATAGTCCTGCAGCGCTATGCTGCTCACCAGCCAGCGGCCGATCCCGGGCCAGTCGAACACCACCTCGGTGATCATGGCGGAGGTGAGCACGCTGCCGAGCTGCAGGCCGAGCAGGGGCAGCACGGGGGGCAGGGCGTTCTTGAGGCCGTGGCGCCAGACGATCTGGCGGCGGGAGAGACCGCGGCTGGCGGCGGCCTTGATGTAGTTCTGCTTCATCACGTCGATGAGGGAGCTGCGCACGTGGCGGATCACCTCGGTGGTGGGCACCACGGCCAGCACCAGGGAGGGCAGCACCAGGTGGCGCAGGGCGTCACGCAGTGCGGCCTCGCGCCAGGGCTCCTGGCTCATCAGCACGTCGACGATGGCGATCCCCGTGATGGAGGGAACGTCGTAGAGCAGGCTGATCTGGCCGGAGGAGGGGAGCCAGCCGAGATCCAGGGAGAAGAACATCACCATCAGCAGCGCCAGCCAGAAGACGGGCACGGCGTAGCCGATGAGGCCGGCGGCCATGATGGAGAGATCCAGGCTACGCCCCTGATAGAGGGCCGCCAGGGTCCCGAGCGGGATCCCCACCAGCAGCGAGATGGCAAAGGCCGCGAGACAGAGGGTCAGGGTCGCCGGGAAGTAGTGACGGATCTCGTCCAGCACCGGCAGGCCGGAGACGCTGGAGAGGCCGAAATCGCCGATGGCGATGCGCTGCAGGAAGTCCGGGTAGCCGTGCCAGAAGTCCAGCACCTGACCGATGAGGCGAAACTCCAGCAGGTAGGCCCCCATGGTCAGCACCAGCAGGGTGATCACCAGCAGGGTGATGCGGCGCAGAATATAAAAAAACATGCTTATGCCTCCGCGCCGGGCTGCGTCGATGGGAAGGGAGGCCAGATGCCAGCTGTGGAATGGATGTCAGCCATGTTCACTCCCGATGGGCCTGGTTGAAGGTGGTGCCGCCAAAGGGCATGAGGGTCAGTCCCTGGATGTCGCTGCGGCTCACCTGGGTGCGCAGGGCATGGGCCAGCGGGATGAGCGGCAACTGTTCGCTCAGCAGGGACTGGGCATAGTAATAGTTGCGCAGACGGAACGCGAGTTGCGGTGTGGTCACCGCATCGTCCAGCAGCTGATCGAAGGCGGGGCTGCACCAGCGGCTGTAGTTGTTGCCCCGCTCGACGGCGGCGCAGCTCAGCAGCTGGCGGAAGAAGTTGTCCGGGTCCGCGTTGTCGGCGATCCAGCCGGAGAGCAGGCTGTCATATTGCCCCTTGGCGAGCCGGGTCTCGATGACCGGCCAGGCCTGCTGCACTATCTTGAGCTTCACCCCTATCTTGGCGAGATCGCTGCGCATCAGCTGGGCCGTCTTGAGGCCGTCCGGGTTGTAGGGGCGGGCACCGGGCTGCACCAGCACCTGCATCTCGAACCCGTTAGGGTAGCCGGCATCCCTGAGCAACTGGCGGGCGAGCTTCAGGTCGGGCTTGCGCTGGGTCAGGGAGGGGTTGTAGCCCCAGGAGAGTGGCGGCAGCAGGCTGGCGGCGGGCTGACCGGTCTCGAAATAGACCGCCTGCAGCAGGTTTTGCACGTTGATGGCACTGGCCAGCGCCTGGCGCACCTGCACCTTGTTGAAGGGGGCCTTGCGGGTATTGAGGGCGAGGAAGGCGACGTTCATCCCCGACTGCACCGACAGAGTGAGGTGGGAGTCCTTGCCTATCACCGACAGCTGGCTGGCGGAGGGGGTGCTCATCACGTCGCACTCGCCGGTCAGCAGCTTGGCGAGCCGCTTGGATGACTTGGGGGTGATGTCGTAGATGAGTTGCTCAATCTTCGCCTCGCCGCCCCAGTAGCCGGGGTGGCGCAGGTAGCGCACGAACTCGTTGTGACGGTACTCCTTGAAGCTGAAGGGCCCTGTGCCTATGGGCCGGCTGTCCAGCAGCTCCGGGGTGCCTGCCTTGTCCATCTGCTCGCCATATTCGGCCGAGAGCACGATGGCGTAGTCGCTGGCCAGGGTCGCGAGGAAGGAGGCATCCGGCCGGTTCAGCTCGAACACCACCTCATGGGGGCCCTTCTTGTAGACCCGCTTGATGAGGCTGCCGAGCCCCAGGCTGTGGAAATAGGGGTACTCGCCACCCGAGATGCGGTGGAAGGGGTGGTGCTCGTCCAGCAGGCGATGATAGGTGAAGAGCACGTCGTCGGCGTTGAAGTGGCGCGTCGGGTTGAACCAGGGGGTGCGATGGAAGGTCACGCCCTTGCGCAGCGTCAATGTATAGGAGAGGCCATCCTCGCTGCTGCGCCAGTGGGTGGCGAGGCCCCCCTCGATGCTGAGGGTATTGGCATTGACCTCGAGCAGGCGATCGTAGAGCGGGCGGGCGCTGGCATCCAGGGTCGCCTCTGAATTGGCAAGCTGCGGGTTGAAGGACCTGGGCGCCCCGTCGGCACAATAGATGAGTCCGGTCCTGGAGGCATCGTCTTGTTTCTGACAGCCGGTGACCAGTACCAGGAGACCGAGCAGCAGTGGTGTGAGCATTCTCATGTTGGAACCATGTTTTCAGACAGAGTTGCCCGCCAGAGGGCGGGCGCGTTGCGGGATCCTGCCGGGCAGGGCATCCCATCGGGGGGCGCGAACCTCCCCCTCGTCAATTCCCTCGAGCAGCGGGTATTTACCTGGCATGTCTCGACGGAGGTGATGGCAGAGGGTCAGTCGTTGTCCGCATTGCCATTGTTGTCATCCTCCACGAGCAGCTGGTATTTGCACAGCATGCTCCGGAACGGGTGGTGGCAGAGGGTCAGTCGTTGTCCGCATTGCCATTGTTGTCATCCCCCTCGAGCAGCTGGTATTTGCGCAGCATGCCCCTGAACTGGTGATAGCTCAGGGTCAGCAATTGGGCGGCTTTGCGCTGATTATACTGGGATTGCTGCATCGCTTGCTTGAGTAAATTAATCTCGTATTCCGCCACCGCCCCCTTGAGATCCAGCGGCAGGCTCATGGCCTGGGGGCCGCTTGCCGAGGGCGCCTCGGTGGCCACCGGGGACGGGCTGCCGGTCCGGGGGCGCCAGGGGGAGTCGAAGGGGTTGATCACCAGCTCAGAGAGCGGCAACTGCGGATTGCCCTGACGGTAGAGGCTGCGCTCCACCACGTTCTTGAGCTCCCGCACGTTGCCGGGCCAGGGGTAGTCTTGCAGCAACTGGGTCGCCTTGCGGGAGAAGCCGGCAAACAGCGGATACCCCAGCTCCCGGGTCATGCCGTGGGCGAAGTGCTCCGCCAGCATCAGTATGTCCTCGCGCCGCTCCCGCAGCGGGGGCAGGGTGATGACGTCGAAGGCCAGCCGGTCCAGCAGATCGTGACGAAACTGTCCCCGGGCCGCCAGCTGCGGCAGATCCTCGTTGGTGGCGCACACCAGGCGCACATCCACCTTGAGCGCCTTGGCGCCGCCTACGCGCTCGAATTCACCGTACTCGATGACCCGCAGCAGCTTCTCCTGCACCCGGGCGCTGGTGGTGGCCAGCTCGTCGAGGAACAGGGTGCCGCCATCGGCCCGCTCGAAGCGACCCTGATGGCGCTTGGCGGCGCCGGTGAAGGAGCCCGCCTCGTGGCCGAACAGCTCGGTTTCCAGCAGGCTCTCGCTCAAGGTGGCGCAGTTGATGGTGACAAAGCTTTGATCCCAGCGATCCGAGAGATAATGTAGGCGGTGGGCGATGAGCTCCTTGCCGGTCCCCCGCTCGCCGATGATAAGCACGGGTTTGCGCAGGGGGGCGAGTCGCGAGGCCTGCTCGATGATTTCTAGAAACGCGTTGGACTCACCCAACAGACTTTCCGTGGCCGTGGTCATCCTGATCCCTGTTCGTTGAAAAATCTGGTTAATCTTACCAAAAGTTGGTTATTTTAATCATCTCTTGTTCCGGGCGTCTTGAAACTCATGGAGAGTGCCCATATAAATCAACAAGTTAATTATTGTTCCAGATTGGCACACAAGTTGCCATTGTCAATGGAGAAACAACCCAATGCCCATCACAGGAGTAGAACCATGAGTATTTTTTCCCGCCTAGCCGACATCATCAATTCCAATCTGACGTCCCTGCTCGACAAGGCCGAGGATCCCCAGAAGATGGTGCGCCTGATCATCCAGGAGATGGAAGATGAACTGGTGAAGGAGCGCTCCAACTTGGCCCGCTTCCTCGCCAACCAGAAAGAGATCGGCCGTCAGGTCAGCCGCCATCAGGAGCGGGTGAACGAATGGCAGGCCAAGGCCGAGCTGGCCCTGACCAAGGGGCGCGAGGATCTGGCCCGGGCCGCCCTCATCGAGAAGAACAAGCAGAGCGAGCTGGCCGAGGCGCTCTATCGCGAGCAGCAGGCGGTGGACAGCGGCATCGACAAGCTGGGCGACGAGATCCGCCAGCTGGAAGCCAAGCTCGAAGACGCCCGTGCCCGCCAGAAGGCGATGGCCATTCGCAGCGAAGCGGCCAGCAGCCGCCTGAACGTGCAAAGCCAGGTGGCCCGTGGCGACAGCCAGGCCGTGGTGAGCAAGTTCGAGCGCATGGAGCGTCGCATCGACGAGATGGAAGCCCGTGCCGATCTGGGACAGTCCGACAAGGCCCTCGCCCAGCAGTTTGCCGAGCTGGAAGCGGACGATCAGATCAGCCGCGAGCTCGAGGCCATGCGCCAGAAGCTCGGCCAGAGCGACACTGCCTCGAAAGGAGAGTGATGAATGGAAGACATTCTTGGGATATTGGCGACGCCACTCATCGTCTTCATGGTCGTAGTGGCCCCCATCTGGCTGGTGCTGCACTATCGCGCCAAGGGCCGGATTGGTGCGGGTCTCGCCGACAATGAGCGGGAGCAGTTGCAAGGCCTGCTGGTCCGTGCCGAGAAGATGCAGGAGAGAGTCGGGGCCCTGGAATCCATTCTGGATGCCGAGGTCCCGGGCTGGAGGAACAGGGTATGAATGCCATCCATTGCTGCCATCACATGCAGCCTGCGTCGGTCGGTACACCGGGTTTCATTCCGGATGCCGAGGTTCCGGGTTGGAGGAACAAGGTATGAGCGCCTCGAATAACTCTCGCAATCTCTACCGGGATCCCCAGAAGGGCAAGATAGCCGGCGTCTGCGCCGGCCTTGCCGACTACTTCGGGGTGGAGACCTGGATAGTGCGGTTGCTGGCCATCAGCGGCCTCATCTTCGCCGGTTTCATCACCTTCACCGCCTACGTAGCCGCCTGGTTTCTGCTCGACAAGAAACCTGCCACCCTGTTTGGGGAGCAGGAGGCGGACTTTGCCGAGGTGCGGATGAAGGCGCGCAGCTGGCAGGCCGGCGTCACTCCCCATCAGGCGCTCGGTCGCATCGCCCAGGAGCTCGACGCGCTCGAGCCAAGGGTGCAGCGCCTCGAGAAGCTGGTGACCTCCAAGGAGTTCACCCTGCAGCGCGAGTTCAGCAAGCTGTAAGTACCGCAAGGGCGCGAGGCTGTGGCCCGGCCCTTATCCCCATGGTTCGGCTGTGACAGGAGAAATAGACCCGCCTTGATACGCAACAAACTCGAACAGTCATGGTCTGTGCTGCAGCACAAGGCCTTTGAGGTGGTGAACCGGGCTCGGGATCGCCACATCCGGCTGGCGGTCACCGGCCTGTCGCGCAGCGGCAAGACCGCCTTCATCACGGCGCTGGTGAACCAGCTGGAGCACGCCGCCATCGACGGCCGTCTGCCCCTGTGGGATGCCCATCGTCAGGGGCGGATCCTCGGCGCCCGCCGGGTTCCCCAGCAAAACGCCCACATCCCCACCTTCCCCTACGAGCGGGGCCTCGATGCCCTGTTTGGTGACCCCCCCGCCTGGCCCGAGCCGACCCGTGGGGTGGCCGAGGTGCGCCTGGAAATCCGTTACCGCACCCGCCATCCCTTGCGCCGGCACCTGGGGGAGATCTCCACCCTCTATGTGGATCTGGTGGACTACCCAGGCGAGTGGTTGCTGGACTTGCCGCTGCTGGATCTGAGCTACGAGCAGTGGAGCGAGCAGGTGGCAACCCAGTTGCGTCGCCCCGAGCTGCAGGCCCTGGCCGCCGACTGGCTGACCCCCGGCTGGCAGGCCGAGCAAGCCTTTGAGGAGCGGCCGGCCTGCGAGCTGGCGGCCCGTTACACCGACTATCTGCACGCCTGCAAGCAGGAGCTCGGGCTGCACCTCATCCAGCCAGGCCGTTTCGTGCTGCCGGGGGAGTATGCCGGGGCGCCGCTGCTGCAATTCGTGCCCTGGGTGTGGGACAAGCCAGCCCGGGAGCCCGCCGATGGCACCCTCTACGCCACTTTCAAGCAGCGCTTCGAGCAGTACAAGCAGCACCTGGTGCAGGGCTTCTACCAGCAGCACTTCGCGGGCTTCGATCGCCAGATAGTGCTGGTGGACTGCCTGGCACCCCTCAACGCCGGGGCCGCCAGCTTTGGCGACATGCAGCAGGCCATCGCCCGCATCATGGAGAGCTTCGCCTATGGCAAGAGCAACTGGTGGCGCCGGCTGTTCTCCCCGCGCATCGACAAGCTGCTGTTCGTGGCGAGCAAGGCCGATCACGTCACCCCGGAGCAGCACGGGCCCCTGGTCTCCCTGCTCCAGCATCTGGTGAGCAGCGGCCGGGGTCAGGCCCGCTTCGAGGGGATAGAGACCGAATGCCTAGCGCTGGCCGCCATCAAGGCCACCGAGGTGGGCAAGGGGGTCGCCAATGGTCGCGAGTTTCCGGCCATCCGCGGCACCAGCCTGGCCGGGGAGCCGCTCTTGCTCTTCCCGGGGGAGGTGCCACCCCATATTCCACCCGCTCAGTGGTGGCACACCCAGGGCTTCGATTTTCAGGCATTTCGCCCCATGCCCATGAGCGCCCATCAGGCGCTGCCCCATATCCGGCTGGACGCGGCACTGGAGTTCCTGCTCGGGGATCACCTCGAATAACCGGCGCCGCACCAAGGAGCAGACAACAAGATGAACGATCAGACAACACAGAAGGTGCCGCTGCAAGGCAAGGTGATCCTGGAGCCGACCCTGTCGGTGGCGAGCGAGACGCCGCCCCCGGCCCCGGCCCAGCGGCTGGAAGAGGAGAGCTTCGAGCCTCTGGAGGCGCTGGACGAGTTCACCGAGGTCGAATCCGCACTCACTGTCAGGCCTCGCCGTCGCCATCGCCTGCTGGGCTGGGGGCTGGGGGCGGTCGGCCTGCTCTCCCTGGGGCAGTTTGGCGCCTTCCTCTACGACCAGTTTCTCACCACCCCGCTCTGGGGCGGCGCCTGGCTGCTGGCGTCGGGCCTGGTGGCGGTGGGCACGGCCGGCGTGGTCGGGCGCGAGTGGCTGCGGCTGCGCACCCTCAAGCGGCGCCAGGATGTGCGCTCAAGGGCCGAAGATCTGCTCGCCCATCAGGGGGTGGGGCAGGGGCAGGCATTCTGCGAGGCCCTGGCCGAGAAGAGCGGCGACAAGGGGCGGGAGGGGTATAGCACCTGGCTGGCCCAGCTCGACGAGAGCCACAGCGATCGAGAGGTGCTGACCCTCTACAGCCAGCTGGTGCTGGGGGAGCGGGATAAACTCGCCCAGGCCAGGGTCGCCAAGTGGTCGGGGGAGGCCGCCGTGCTGGTGGCCCTGAGCCCGCTCGCCACTGTCGACATGATGCTGATGCTGTGGCGCAACCTGCGGATGATCGAGGACATCGCCGATGTCTATGCCATCGAGCTCGGCTACTGGAGCCGCATTCGCCTCATCCGCCAGGTGTTTCGCAACATGCTCTACGCCGGTGCCACCGAGCTGGTGACCGAGGTGGGGATGGACTTGCTGGGGGCCGAGCTCACCGCCAAGCTCTCCGCTCGCGCCGCGCAAGGGGTGGGGGCCGGCCTGCTCACCGCCCGCCTGGGCCTGCGCACCATAGAGGCGTGCCGCCCGCTGCCCTGGTGTGCGGACGAGAAACCCAGGCTCGGGGAGCTGCGCAAACGGCTTGTCGGCCAGCTGGCGGGCTATCTTCGCAAGTCATAGCGCCATTCAAGGGCGGGGATCACCCTGCCTGATCTCTCCCCGTGCGGGTCGTTTGCACCACCACAGCGCCCCGGGAAAGCAGATCTGGATGTCACAAATTATTTACATCTGTGGCAGGCAGCCGACCTCGGGGTCGGCTGCTTTTTTGCTGGGCAAGCCGTTACAGTGATCCTGAAGAGCAACGACAAGGGGCCCCCTAGGGGCAGGAGATGGCAGGGATCATGGCAAGCCGCTACACAGCACACCAACCGGACGTACAGGGCGTCATCCACTACTCGGAGGAAGAGCAGGGGACCTGGCAGATCCTGATCGCGCGCCAGCTCGCGGCGCTCGAGGGCAAGGCCTGCGACGCATACAGGGCGGGGCTGGATAGGCTGGCACTGCCCCGGGATCGCATCCCGCAACTGGGGGAGATAAACGCCGCCCTGACCCCCACCACCGGCTGGTCGGTGGCCGCCGTGCCCGCCCTCATCTCCTTTGATCGCTTCTTTGCCCTGCTCGCTGATCGCCAGTTTCCGGTGGCCACCTTCATCCGCCGCCGGGACGAGCTCGACTACCTGCAGGAGCCCGACATCTTCCACGAGATCTTCGGCCACTGCGCCATGCTGACCAACCCCGCCTTTGCCCACTTCACCCACCTCTATGGCCAGCTCGGGCTGAACGCCAGCAAGGAGGATCGGGTCTATCTGGCGCGGCTCTACTGGTTCACCGTGGAGTTTGGTCTCCTGCAGGAGGGGGAGGGGCTGCGCATCTACGGTGGCGGCATCCTCTCCTCCATCGGCGAGACCGCCTATGCCCTTTCCGGGCAGCCGGTGCTGCAACCCTTCGATCTGCTGGAGGTGCTGCGCACCCCTTATCGCATCGACATCATGCAGCCCGTCTATTTCGTGCTGCCAAGCCTGGATTGTCTCTACCGCCTGGGGCCGCAGGAGATCATGGCGGCGGTGGCCGAGGCCCGTCGCCTCGGCCTGCGTTCGCCCCGCTTTGCCCCGGCCCCTGGTCGGCAGGCGAGCTGAACCCGTTTTCAACCCATTGTATCGATGAAAGGAGTCCCGAATGTCTGAACTGGCAAACCAGCGGTGCGAAGCGTGCCGCGCCGATGCCCCCAGGGTGACCGAGCAGGAGCTGAGCGAGCTGATGCACGCCATCCCCGACTGGCAGCCCCTGGTGGTGAACGGCGAGCTGCAACTGAGGCGTGAATTTGCCTTTCGCAACTTCAAGGAGGCGCTGGCCTTCACCAACCGGCTAGGGGAGCTGGCGGAGGCCGAGTTCCACCACCCGGCGATCCTGACCGAGTGGGGCAAGGTGACAGTGAGCTGGTGGACCCACAAGATAGGCGGCCTGCATCGCAACGACTTTATCATGGCGGCACGCACCGACGAGCTGCTGAGCTGAGATCCCGCGCCTCTGCATCCCCATTGAGAGGGCCTGCCCGGTGAAAACGGGGCAGGCCCGCATTTTTATGGGGGAGCGCTCGCACTGGCGGGATCGAGTCTGTATCATCCGGCTATTCAGAATGTTAGCTAGGAAGTGTGTGCCGAATGCGTCTTGAAGTCAGCTGTGAAGACCGTCTGGGCCTGACCCGGGAACTGCTCGACCGACTGGTGGAGCACAACATCGATCTGCGCGGCATCGAAATCGATACCTCAGGCATCATCTATCTCAATTTCCCCGAGCTGGAGTTTCGCGATTTCCAGCACTTGATGCCGGAGATCCGCCGCATTCCCGGCGTCTATGACGTCAAGACCATCCCCTATATGCCCTCCGAGCGAGAGCATCACGAGATAGAGGCCCTGCTCAAGGCGCTGCCGGATCTGGTCTTCTCCCTCGACAGCAAGGGACGGGTGACCCAGGCCAACCAGGCCGCCCTCACCACGCTGGCGCTGCCGCCGGAAGAGGTGCGCGGGGTGGCGCTCGCATCCCTGGTCAAGGGGTTTTCCTTCGCCCGCTGGCTGGAGGCGAGCGAGATCAAGCCCCAGACCTGCAAACTCAGCCTCGGCGGCGAGGAGTACCTCGGGGATCTGATGCCGCTGTTCGTGGCAGAAGAGAAGGGCAAGCAGGCCCTGGCCGGCGCCGTGGTGGTGCTCAAATCCGCCCGTCGGGTCGGCATGCACTTCAGCGCGCTCCACGCGGTGGAGGTGGGGGGCTTCGAGCACCTGCAGGCCGAGAGCCAGAAGATGAAGGAGGTGCTGGCCCAGGCCGCGAAACTCGCGATGCAGGATGCCCCCCTGCTCATCGTGGGGGAGACCGGCACCGGCAAGGAGCTGCTGGCCCGCGCCTGTCACGGCGCCAGCCTGAGATCCAGCCACCCCTTCATGGCGCTGAACTGCGCCGCCATGCCGGACAACGTGGCCGAGAGCGAGCTGTTTGGTTATGCCCCCGGCGCCTTTGGCAACAACACCGAGGGCAAGCGCGGGGTGCTGGAGCTGGCGAGCGGCGGCACCCTGATGCTGGACGAGATAGGCGACATGTCCCCCCATCTGCAGACCAAGTTCCTGCGGGTGCTGCAGGACGGGGTCTTTCGCCGGGTCGGGGACGAGCAGGAGGTGAGGGTCAACGTGCGCTTCATCTGCACCACCCAGAAGCAGTTGCTGGATCTGGTGCACGAAGGCAAGTTCCGGGAAGATCTCTACTACCGCCTCAATGTGCTGAGTCTGGCGCTGCCCCCCCTGCGCGAGCGCAAGGCGGACATCATGGCGCTGGCCCAGCAGTTCGTCTCCCGCTTCGCGAGCGAGTTGCAGCGCCCGCGCCCGCGCTTTACCCGCAACATGGCCGAGTACCTGACCGCCTACCGCTGGCCCGGCAACGTGCGCCAGCTGCGCAACTGCCTCTACCGGGCCATGACCCTGCTGGAAGGGGACGAACTCGGCCCCGAGCACGTTGACTTGCCGGTGGCGGCGGATGCCATGCCCCTCATCGACGAGTGGTTCGAAGGGGGGCTCGACGAGGCGGTGAAACGCTTCGAGAGCCGGCTGCTGGAGCGGCTCTACCCGGCCTTCCCCTCTACTCGCCAACTGGCCAAGCGGCTCGGGGTCTCCCATACCGCCATCGCCAACAAGCTGCGTGAATATGGGATTGGCAAGAAGTAAGCCTGCAGGCGTGCCCCCGGGGCCGCCGTCCTGGTCTGTGGGGCTGCCCTCGCTGCGTCGGTCGGTGACGCAGCCAAGACCAGGACGGATAGGCAGCCGCTGGGCGGCTGATAAGCTCGGTGCGATTCCTCTCTGGCACTCCCTCCATGGGCGTCGGACCTCCCGGGTACCGACGTGGGCATAAGCGCGGGCATCATGCAGTTATTCTCCTCTTTTCGGATCCTGGCGTGGCTGACGCCTTTGTGCTGCCTCTGGGTGCTGGCCTGCGAGGCGGCGCCGGCGACCTCGGCGGAAGTGCGCAGCGAGCTGGTGCGCCAGACAGTGCTCGATATCCTGAGCTACACCCGCTGGCCCAGCGAGCCTGCCAGGTTGCGGCTCTGCGTGGCCGCGCCCACGGAATATGCGGCGTCGCTGCTCACCATCAGCCAGCAGGCCAATGGCCGCCCGGTCGATGTGCATCGCTACGAGGTCGACGACGAGGCGCTGATCCAGCGCTGCGATGTCATCTATCTGGGGGTGCTGGCCCCCGAGCAGCGGCTCTCCCTGTTCGAGCGTCTGCGGGGATACGCCATCCTCAGCATCAGCGAGCAGAGCAGCGAGTGCATCGCCGATGCGGTGTTCTGCCTGCAGGCCCGCAAGGAGAGGGTTCGTTTTCGGGTCAACCTGGATGCGCTGGCCCGCAGCGGCGTGCGGGTGCACCCGGCCGTGCTGAAGCTCGCAAGAGCGGATGAGGAGGCACGATGAGCGCCAGGATCCACACCGTCGCCCCGCGGCTCACCCTGCGCCAGAGCCTGGGGCGCACCCACATGATGATCTCCCTGACCGCCGTCTGCATGGCGGGCCTCTTCCTGACCATCACGGCGCTGCTGGCGCTGCGCCTCTATGCGGATCACAACCTCAAGCTGGTGGCGCGGGCCATCAGCTACACCGCGGAAGCGGCCGTGGTGTTCGATGACAAGGATGCGGCCAAGGATGCCCTCGAGGCCATCACCTCCCGGGAGGACGTGGCCAGCGCCAGCATTCTGCTGCCCGGCGGTCAGGTGCTGGCGAGCTGGCGCCGGGACATCACGACCCCCTGGACCAGTCTGGAGCAGCATCTGGCCCAGCTGATCCTGCCGGGACCTGTGGAGCAGCCCATAGTGCGTGAGAGCAGGGAGATAGCCCAGGTCCACCTGGTCGGTCACGGCCAGCACCTGCTGCGCTTCCTGTTGCAGACCCTGATGGCGACCCTGGTGTGCCTGCTGCTCAGTATCCTGGGGGCGCTCTATGTGGCGCGCCGGATGCAGCGTTCCATCACGGCGCCCCTCAAGGCCCTGGCCGAGGTCGCCTACAACGTCAGCCGCCAGCGCGCCCTCAAGCAGCGGGTGCCGGCGGCCAATATCGCCGAGCTGCACGAGCTGGGTGAGGACTTCAATTCACTGCTCGACGAGCTGGAGGCCTGGCAGGCCCACCAGAAGCGGGAGAACGCCACCCTGCTGCACCAGGCGACCCATGATCCCCTCACCGGACTGCCCAACCGGGCGCTGTTCGAGGCGCGGCTGGGGCAGGCCATCCAGGCCGGGCGCACCCGGCAGGAGCGGTTCGCCCTGCTCTATCTGGACTGTGATCGCTTCAAGCAGATCAATGACAACCTGGGCCATGCCATTGGTGACGAGGTGCTCATCGCGCTGGCGCGGCGGGTGCAGCATCAGCTCAGGCCCATGGACCTGGTGTGTCGCCTCGGGGGGGACGAGTTTGTGGTCCTGCTCTCCCCGGTGCATCAGGGGAGTGAGGTGCAGGAGGTCGTGATGCGGATCCAGCAGGCGATGAGCACCCCGGTGGTCTTGAGCGATGGTCGTCATCTGGGGGTCGGCATCAGCGTCGGTTCCGCCCTCTACCCCGAGCAGGGGGAGACGGCGGATGCCCTGTTGCAGGCCGCCGACGGCGCCATGTATGAATCCAAACGACAACGCAGGGAAGGATCCGGAGACCATAAGACAACCACTTGAAATTGATATTGAAAATAATGAAAGGACAAGAATGATGACGTTTTTCAACCTGATGAGAGCAGGCCTGTTCGCACTCTTGCTCGGTGGGCTGGCGGCTTGTCAGAGCGCCCCCCAGGGTCTCACCGAGGCGCAGATCGCCGCACTCAAGGAGCAGGGGTTTCACCTGACCGACGAGGGCTGGACCCTGGATATCTCCAACAAGGTGCTCTTTGCCAACAACGTGGGGGCCCTCAATCCCGGCACCCGCCAGGTGGTGGAAGCCTTGGGCAGGGCCCTGATTGAGGTGGGGCTGAACCGGGCCCGGGTAGACGGTCACACCGACTCCAACGGCGAGGCGGCCTACAACCAGCAGCTCTCGTTGAAACGGGCCCAGTCCGTGGCCGAGGTGCTGGCGTCTGTGGGCATGCCCGCAGCCAACCTGGACATCCGTGGACGCGGTGAAGAGGCGCCCATCGCCGATAACGGCACCGCCGCCGGGCGGGCGGAGAACCGCCGGGTCGCCATCATCATAGACAACGGCTGATCTGCCCAGCCAGCGTCAGCGCCCTGATCCTGCCGCCGGGATCCCTTCTCTGGCCTGACCGCGTGTGTGCCACCACTCTCCCGCCGGAGAGTGGCTCTCTTCCTGCCACGCCTCCTGCATGATCCCGCTTTGTATGCTCTCTCGCGTCCAAGCAGAGGGATAAGATGACGCCCTCTCAATGTCCCTGACTTGATCCAGCACAACACGGAGGTTAACTGATATTCGTTATCATTTGTATTATTTCCAGACGGTAACCTGCCAGTGATGACGCCACAATTCACCCCGACCATGACGGGGCTCGCCACCCCGGATCCCCTGAAATTCGCCTTTGGCGCCAAGACCTCGGCCCATGCCAGCCGGGGCGGCGCAGCCCCCCTGATGCTGGGCGACGCCGGCTGGCAAGCCTGGTGGCAGCGGCCGATCGAGGCCCAGGAGCGGGCGCTCTATATCCATGTTCCCTTCTGCCGCAAGCGCTGCAGCTTCTGCAACTTCTTCGAAAACGGCGCCAACCCGGCGCGCATGAGCCACTATATGGCGGCCCTGTGCGACCAGCTGAGCCGGGCGGCTAAGACGCCGTTCGCACAGAGCGAGCCCTTCTCGGCCGTCTACGTGGGGGGCGGCACCCCGACCGACATGGCGGCGGCGGATCTGGGGCGGCTGGCCAGCGCCATTCGCGCCTTCCCCCTCACCCCGGATGCGGAGCTGACCCTGGAGGGGCGGCTCAACGGCTTCGATGACGAGAAGTGGCAGACGGCCCTGGCGGGGGGCTTCAACCGCTTCTCATTCGGGGTGCAGAGCTTCAACACAGCAGTGCGCCAGCAGGCGGCCCGTTTCGACGACAGGGAGACACTGCTCGCCCGGCTGGGGGAGCTGACCCGGGATGACGAGGCGGTAATTGTTGCCGATCTTATCTTCGGCCTGCCGGGGCAGGATGACGCCCTGTGGCGCCAGGACATCGCGGACGTGATGGCCAGCGGCGTGCACGGGGTGGATCTCTACCAGCTCATCCCCATGCAGGGCACCAATCTGGAGCGGGCGCAGGAGAAGGGCCGGCTCGGCTGGTGTGCCGATGGCCAGCAGCGGGCGGCCATGTATGCCTATGGCGCCCGCACCCTGGAGCAGGGGGGGTGGCAGCGGCTCTCCTGCAGCCACTGGCGGCGAAGCGAGGCCGAGCAGAGCCGCTACAACCAGATGGCCAAGCGCGGCGCCGAGATCCTCCCCTTCGGTGCGGGGGCGGGGGGCAGCATTCATGGCCACGGCCTCATGTATGGCCGGGATCTAGGGGCCTGGCACGAGGCGCTGGCGGCCGGTCAGCGTGCCCCCGGCATGGTGATGAGGCCCAACCCCAGCGCGTCCATCGACGGCCTGCTGCGCGGTGGTCTCGATACCGGCTGGCTCGCCCTCGGGCGCTTGCCGTCTCCCTTGCGGGCCCATCTGCTGCCGCTCTTTGAACGCTGGCAACAGCATGGCCTGGCCGAGCTGACCGGGGAGACACTGGCGCTGACCCTGGCGGGGCGCTTCTGGAACGTCAATCTGCAGGCGGGCTTGTTTGAATATCTGCAGTCACATCCCCTGGGAGGGGAGGCGGCAACCCCCGCCGCTCATCCGGGCGGGGCCCGGCATCACTCGCGGGGGTAGCGGGCAGGGAGCAAGACGAGAAAGGAAAGGGGGCCGCTTGACGGCCCCCTTTCGTTATTGGTTGTTCACGTCCTCCACCCGCACCCGCAGCGCTCCCTCTGCGAGCGTGGTGACCAGTTGCTGGCCCGGGCTCACCTGGGCGGCGCGGCTGATGACCTCGCCACTGGGGGTGCGGGTGATGGAGTAACCCCGCCCCAGGGTGGCCAGCGGGCTTATCCCGTCGAGGCGCGCACTCAGCATGGCGAGGCGGTGGGCGGCGAGATCCTGGCGCTTGTTCATCAGGGTATGGAGCCGCTCTTGTGCCAGCTGGTGGCGACGCTTGCCGGCGGCCAGCAGTTTTTCCGGGCTCCTGGCCTGCAGCCGCAGTTCGAGGTTCGCGAGGCGCCGCTCCCCCTGATGCAGGCGCAGATTGAGCAGTTGCTGCAGGCGGCCGGAGAGCTCGTCCAGACGCTGGGACTGCTGCTCCAGCCGGCGTTTGGGATCCTGATGGTCGAGCCGTTTTTGCAGCAGCACGAAGCCGTGGCGGGCAGCGGTCTGTCGCCGGGAGATGGCCTGCACCAGGCGCTGCTTGAGGTGCACCAGACGCTGGGCGCGGGCGCTCCTGTCCGGTGCCACCAGCTCGGCGGCGGCGGAGGGGGTGGGGGCGCGCAGATCGGCGGCAAAGTCGCTGATGGTGACGTCCACCTCGTGGCCCACGGCGCTCACCACCGGGATGGCGGAGTGGGCAATGGCGCGGGCCACCGCCTCCTCGTTGAAGCACCAGAGATCTTCGAGCGATCCGCCGCCGCGCCCGACGATGAGCACATCCACCTCGGCGCGGCGGTTGGCCAGGGCAATGGCGGAGACGATCTGGCCGATGGCGGCGCTGCCCTGCACCTGGGTCGGGTAGATGAAGACCGGGAGATCCGGGGCGCGGCGCCCCAGCACCGTCAGCATGTCGTGCAGGGCGGCGCCGGTGGCCGAGGTGATCAGCCCCACGGCGCGCGGCTCGCGGGGTAGCGGACGCTTGCGCCCCTCGTCGAACAGCCCCTCGGCGCCGAGGCGGCGCTTGAGCTCCTCGAAGCGCAGGGCCAGCATGCCGTCCCCGGCGGGCTGCATGGATTCGATGATGAGCTGGTAGTCGCCGCGGGGCTCATAGAGGGAGACCCGCGCCTGCACCAGCACCTGCATGCCATCTTGCGGCCGGAACGGCACCCGGCGGTTGTTGCCCTTGAACATGGCGCAGCGCACCTGGGCCGACATGTCCTTGAGCGAGAAGTACCAGTGGCCCGAGCTTGGCATCGCCAGGTTGGAGAGCTCGCCGGTCAGCCACACCAGCCCCAGATCCTGCTCCAGTATCATGCGCACGGCACTGTTGAGGCGGGTGACGGTGAAGATCTGCTGTTGCCTGCTCTGGCTGGATTCGTCGAGGTGGTTCAAGGCTGGCCCTGCTGCTGTGTCCGCCGGGGCGGGGAGAAACGATGGGGGTCATCTTACCCCAGTTGCGTCCATCTGCCGAGCCATGAGGCCCGGCAGATGACGCTCAGCCTAGGCTTGTGCCTTGGCCGGTTTGGCGCTCTTGCTCGGGCTCACCACCAGCCAGACCGCGAGACAGACGATGGCGCCGCCCGCCACGAAGCCACCGGTGAGGGTCTCGCCGAGCACCAGATAGCCCCACAGTATGCCAAAGGGCGGGATCAGGAAGGTGACCGTGAGAGATCGCAGGGGCCCGATATCGGCGATCAGCCTGAAGTAGATGAGATAGGCGAGGGCGGTGCAGATGAAGCCGACCGCCAGCACGCTGGCCCAGACCCCAGGCTGGGCCCAGTCGACGGCGGGGCCGGTCGCCAGGGTGTAGCCGAAGAAGGGGAGCAGGAAGAGGCAGGCACCGAGCTGGCTGCCAAAGGCTACCAGCTTGGCGTCCAGGCCCCCCCGCTCGCTGATCCAGCGCCGGGTGAGGAAGCCGGCGCAGCCATAGCAGGCGGTGGCGATGAGGCAGGCCAGCACCCCGATGGCCAGCTGACCGCTCAGGTCGACCTCCCCCGTGGTGGTGATGAGGGCTATGCCCATCAGCCCCAGCATGACCCCGGCCCACTTGCGCAAGGTCAGCGTCTCGTGGAAGAAGGAGAAGCCGATGAGGGCCCCCATCAGGGGCGTGGTGGCGTTGAGGATGGCGGAATAACCGGCGGGCAGCCAGAGCGCAGCGATGGCGTACATCAGGAAGGGCACGCCCGAGTTGATGATGCCGAGCACCATGGCGGACTTGAGCTTGCCCTGAAACTGCATGGGGGTGCGCAGCAGCAACAGCATGGCGGCGAGCCCGACCAGGGCGAAGAAGACCCGCAGGAAGGTGGTGTTGACCGAGCCGAAGGCGGGCGCCGCGATGCGCATGAACAGGAAGCTGGCGCCCCAGATGGCCGCCAGCACCAGCAGCCGCACGTAATCCGATGTTCTCATCTTCTCTCCCTGAATGAAGTGCCCTGCTACCCGAGATGGCAAGGGGCCTTGCATCATGGCGGCAAGCGCCCCCAATGGCAACGGCCCAGTGCAGGAGGCAAGGGGCTGATCATCTTCCCCGATGTGACAGCCACGAGCGCCGTGGCTCTATCCCCACGTGAGGACTTCCCCTTCAGTCCCATGCAAAGAAATGAAAGCGCTATCAATCACATACAGCCAATGGCGAGGTCGACGCCGGTCACATTTTGCGCGTGCTGGCCATGAGTCGGTCACTCGGGACTCTAGACTGGTCGGGCTCATCCGAAGGCGGGATTGTAGCGGATGGGGGAATGCCTGGGCACACAGGCGTCACACACAAAACAATGAAAATAAAGGACTATCAATGGCTAGATGGATACTCGCGGCCGGATTGTTGGGAACCCTGATCACGGCGCCGAGCACGGCGGCGGAGTGGTTCTTCCGGGGCACCGCGAATGGATGGGCGGCGACCGCCATGACGTCGACGGACGGCGTCAATTTTGATACCTGCCAGCTCTTCCAGAGCGGGGATGCCAGCGGCGGCCCGCGCTTTAAAATCGACCGCTACGGCAACTGGCAGCAGAGCTACCCGAGCGCCGACTACGCGGTCACGGCCAATACCTCCTATCAGATCCGCATCCATGCCGGCACCCAGGCCATCACCACCACGGCGGTGGCGAGTTGCGAGGGGGCGGGGTTTGCCAGCACGCTGCCGCAGCTCAAGGTGCGCGGCACCTTCAATGGCTGGGCCAGCCTGCCCATGACGCTGGTGGCGGATCACCTGTGGCAGGCCGA
Organism: Aeromonas genomosp. paramedia; assembly: GCF_023093515.1. Lineage (NCBI taxonomy): Bacteria > Pseudomonadati > Pseudomonadota > Gammaproteobacteria > Aeromonadales > Aeromonadaceae > Aeromonas > Aeromonas genomosp. paramedia. Next base: position 192,500 of record NZ_JAAROG010000012.1, on the reverse strand, counting down.
CGCCTACATGGATGGCAAGGCGAGCCAGCGGCTCAAGTTCGATCAGGCGGGGGACTGGGCCGTCAACTTCGGCGACAGCAACGGCGACGGCGTGCTGGAGCGCAGCGGCGGCGACATCCTCTGGAGCGGCACCGGCAATGTGCGCTTCCAGGTCAACGACCAGACCCAGGCCTACAGCATCACGGCGCTTGGGGACGACAACCAGCCCCCCATCGCCGTCATCACCCCGGGGGGCATCCTGAATGTCGCTGTGGGGGATGCCGTGACCTTGAGCGGCAGCGACTCCACGGATCCCGACGGCCAGATAGCGAGCTATCTCTGGAGCAGCGGCGAGACCACGGAGAGCATCAGCGTCAACACAGCCCAGGCGGGCACCTTCACCTATGGCCTGACGGTCACCGACGATCAGGGGGCCAAGAGCAGCAGCAGCGTGAGCCTGGTGGTTGCCGCCCCCCAGACCGGCGGCAGCTGGTATTTCCGCGGCACCCCCAACAACTGGGGCCTGACCCCCATGACTAGCGAGGACGGAGTGACCTTCTGTACCGAGCAGGCCTTTGGCAGCAGCAACCCCCGCTTCAAGATTGACCGCAAGGGGGACTGGACCGAGGCCTACCCGGCCCAGGACTACAAGGTGAGCGCCAACACCCGTTACCACATCTGCTTCGATAGCCAGGACAGGACGCTGGAGGTGGCACCGCTCGCCGGCGCCGACAATCAGGCGCCCACCGTGACCGCCACACCGGCCCCGGGGAGCTATGTGGATAGCCAGTCCATCACCCTGGGAGTGAGCGACGATAACGACAGCGCCCCCGCCGTCCATTTCACCACGGATGGCAGCACCCCCACCACGGCGTCCCCCCTCTACGCCGGTCAGGCCATTCTCGCCAGCGACAAGGGGAGCGGCACCGATCTGGTGATCCGCACCCTCGCCATCGACGCCAGTGGCAATCAAGGGTTGCAGAGCTTCAGCTATCAGATTGGCGAGACCCCGGTGGCGAGCGGCGATTTTCGCGCCGAGAGCATCTACTTCCTGCTGACCGCCCGCTTCTACGATGGGGACGGGAGCAACAACTACTTTAACCGGGACCGCTACAAGGCGGGGGATCCCCACTGGCGTGGCGACTTCAAGGGGCTCATCGAGAAGCTCGACTACATCAAGGATCTCGGCTTCACCGCCATCTGGGTGACGCCGCCGGTGGAGAACCGCTCCGGCCTCGACTACCACGGCTATCACGCCTACGACTTCTACCGGGTCGATCCCCGTCTGGAGTCACCGGGGGCGGGCTACCGGGAGTTCATCCAGGCCGCCCACGCCAAGGGGCTCAAGGTGATACAGGACGTGGTGCTCAACCACTCCAGCCAGTACGGCCTGCGCGGCAAAACCTGGATCGATCGCCTGCCGGTCAAGTACTACGTGCCGGCAGGCTCCAGCCAGGGGCTCATCAACAACGGCCCCTATCAGGGCAACCTCGGGGACTACGCCAGCGCCAACCGCTGTGACGACGACAACCCGGCGGCCCCCGACTGGTACAAGGCCCGCTGCCAGTCCGATCCGGCGGGCACCCAGCCCCTGGTGGACCCCAAGACCGGCGCCACGGTGCCGAGCGCAGGCTACAACCCGAACCGCTTCTTCGGCATCGACGCCCAGACCCTGGATCCCGCCTGGTATCACCTGGACGGTTTCATGTCCGGCGGCGACTGGGAGAGCCCGCTCGCCCTGCAGCGCAAGCACATGGCGGGGGATTGCATCGATCTCGCCACCGGCAACCAGAACGTCAAGGAGTACCTCAACGGCGCCATCCACCAGTACCTCGACATGGGGGTGGACGCCATCCGCATCGATACCTTGAAGCACATAGAGCGGGACGAGCTGCTGACCTATGTCCACGACTGGCAGGCCCACAAGCCGGGGCTGTTCGTGTTTGGCGAGAACCTGGTCAAGGGCACCGGCTGGGGCTCTGAGCTGGCCAACGACAACGCCTCCGCGGTGATCCGCCCCTGGTGGTATACCCGCACCACGGCCAACCCGGCGGATCCCCGCGCAGGGGGCGATTCAGGTCTCTCGGTGCTGGACTTCTCCCTCTTCTCCACCTTCCGTGACAACGTCACCAAGGGGAGCTTTGGCGGGGTGGGGGGGATCTTTGCCATGGACTGGGTCTATGGGGATGCCACCAAGCTCATCACCTTCTTCCAGAACCACGACGTGGGGCCGGACAATGACTTCAAGTACCGCTACGGCGGGGAAGAGGGCAATGCGGCTATGACCTACAACCTGCTCTGGACCGCGCGGGGTATCCCGACCCTCTACTACGGGGAGGAGGTGATGTTCCAGGCGGGCAAGCCCCAGGACATCGACGGCGCCACCATGACGGTGGATCAGACCGGTCGCGCCTACTATGGGGAGGTGCTGGACAACCCGGCCACCCCGAGCCATCCGCTCTATCAGCACATCAAGCGCCTGAACCAGATCCGCAAGGCGGTGCCCGCCCTGCAGAAGGCGCCCATGAGCCAGGTGAACGAGTGGGGGAGCGGTATCAGCTTCGTGCGTGACCTGAGCGCTCAAGGCAGCTACGCCGCCGTGGGCCTCGCGGCCAACTCGGCCCAGCAGATAAGCCTGAGCGGCCTGAAGAACGGCACCTACAGGGACGCGGTGACCGGCGCGAGCCAGAGCGTCAGCAACGGCAGCCTGAGCTTCCAGGTGCCCGCCTATTCGGCGCGAGTCTGGGTGCTGAACGGCCCGGGCAAGGTGGGGGCTGACGGCAAATACCTCAAATAGGGAAGCCTGTCACGGCGTGCAGCGAGTCGGCCCTGGGGCCGACTTTTTTATGGCGCCGAGGCGTGAAGCGGGGGAGGTAGAGCAGGCGCACCCCGCCCGGATCGCGCCGGGGGAGGCAAACGCAGGGCCCCAAATTGCACGTCTTTGGTGCGTTTGCCCCTATATGGTGCAACCCCTTGTTGTTTGCCCTTGAGCCCAATCCCGCAGAAACACGCCGTATCGCCCCCATGGCGCCCTCCTTATGGGCATCTTTCATGCTGCAAAGTGGCATTTTATCGGCATGATAAACCGAAAAAGCGAGTTAATCAGGGATGACCGCGACATGTTTTCGGGGTGACTGGGTAAACATGCTGATCCGGCACGGGAGGTTATCCCCGGATTGGTATGATCCATCTGTTTTTTGATGGTAATGCGGAATTTAAATTTGATTTTTGATGGTATCTCGGACTCTTGTTTTGATTGGCGCTCTTTTTGCTGTGACTTGTCATGCCCATGATGGCGATGTCAGGGGCAGGGGGCCGCAAGGTCGGGGGCGGGTGCCAGCAGGCTGAATGCACCGCCGCCATCCGTGCCGGAACGGCCTGGTTTTCGGGCAAGGGACGCCACAATCAATTCGTGTTAAGGAGTCATATGGAAGGTGAAATGACCATGCAGCCACTCTCTGTGGACAAGGGGCTGGCCCACACCCTCAAGGACGATGTCTACGGCATGGTGCTCGGCGTCATGTTTATCGCCGTCGGTCTCAATCTGCTCAAGTGCGCCGGCATGATCACCGGCGGCATCGCGGGCATAGCCCTGCTGCTCGCCCATGTCAGCAGCCTGCCCATAGGGGTGCTCTTCTTCCTGGCCAACCTGCCCTTCCTGGTGTTTGGCTATGTCACCATGGGACGGGCCTTCATGGTCAAGACGCTGATCGTCAACGTCGCCCTCTCGGCCGCCACCCAGGCGGTGCCGCTGCTGTTGACGGTGAGCTATGTCCACCCCCTGTTCTCGGCCCTGGTGGGGGGCACCTTCCTCGGCATGGGGGTCTTGTCCCTGGCCCGCCACAACGCCTCGGTGGGAGGCATAGGCGTGGTGACGCTCTGGCTGCAAAGGCGCACCGGCATCAATGCGGGCAAGAGCCAGATGGTACTGGATGTGCTGGTATTTGTCCTCTCCCTGCTCACCCTGCCGTTCTCTTTGCTGCTCTGGTCTACCTTGAGCGCGCTCGCCATGAACGCCATGCTGATGAACTGGCACAAACCCGGTCGCTATCAGGGGGGCTGAGTCGGGTCCCCTGCGGCGCGCGGGGGAGGGGAAGAGTTGAAAAGTGACCCGACGGGCCCTTGGCGGGCATTTGGCTGCCAACGGCAAAAAAGATCATCTTGTCGCGAAAAAAGGCATGGTTACGCCTGAATTTATTGGTTTTTTGCCCCGTTGGCGGCGTTAAACCGGGCTACACCATAAAAAATTCAAAAAACTTCTTTACCACTGACCAATGCATGAGTAAAATTTGTCGGCAATATTTTACACCCCCACTCCTCAACGGTGAGATATTGCCATGCTCAGGATTGCCAAAGAAGCGCTGACCTTCGACGATGTACTGTTGGTTCCAGCCCACTCCACTGTTCTTCCGAATACCGCCGACCTGCGTACCAAGCTCACGTCTGCTATCTCCCTGAATATTCCGATGATTTCCGCTGCCATGGACACAGTGACCGAAGCCCGTCTGGCTATCGCACTGGCCCAGGAAGGCGGCATCGGCTTCATTCACAAGAACATGTCCATCGAGCAGCAGGCTGCCGAGGTGCGCAAGGTCAAGAAGTACGAGAGCGGCGTGGTCTCCGACCCCGTCACCGTACGCCCTGACATGACCATCGCCCAGATCAAGGAGCTGAGCCACAAGAACGGTTTCGCCGGTTACCCCGTGGTGACTGACGGCAACCAGCTGGTGGGCATCATCACCGGCCGTGATGTGCGCTTCGTGATCGATCTCTCCCAGACCGTTGAACAGATCATGACCCAGAAGGATCGTCTGGTCACCGTGCGTGAAGGGGCCCCTCGCGAAGAGGTGGTTGCCCTGATGCAGAAGCACCGCATCGAGAAGGTGCTGGTGGTCAACGCCGACTTCAAGTTGAAGGGCATGATCACCGTCAAAGACTTCCAGAAAGCCGAACGCAAGCCGAACGCCTGTAAAGACGAGCGCGGGCGTCTGCGGGTCGGTGCCGCCGTCGGTGCCGGTGCCGGCAACGAAGAGCGTGTCGCCGCCCTGGTGGAAGCCGGTGTGGACGTGCTGCTGATTGACTCCTCCCATGGCCACTCCCAGGGCGTGCTGGATCGCATCAAGGCGACCCGTGAAGCCTACCCTGACCTGCAAATCATCGGCGGCAACGTCGCCACCGCCGCTGGCGCCAAGGCGCTGGTCGCCGCTGGCGTCAACGCGGTCAAGGTCGGTATCGGCCCGGGCTCCATCTGTACTACCCGTATCGTGACCGGTGTGGGCGTGCCCCAGATCACCGCCATCTCCGACGCTGTGGACGCCCTGGAAGGCACCGGCGTGCCTGTGATTGCCGATGGCGGCATCCGCTTCTCCGGTGACGTGGCCAAGGCCATCGCCGCCGGCGCAAGCTGTGTCATGGTGGGTTCCATGTTTGCCGGTACCGAAGAGGCGCCGGGCGAGATCGAGCTCTACCAGGGTCGCTCCTTCAAGTCCTACCGCGGCATGGGGTCCCTCGGCGCCATGTCCAAGGGCTCCAGCGATCGCTACTTCCAGACCGACAACGCCGCCGACAAGCTGGTGCCGGAAGGGATCGAAGGGCGCGTGCCGTACAAGGGCCGCCTCAAGGAGATCATCCACCAGCAGATGGGCGGCCTGCGCTCCTCCATGGGCCTGACCGGCAGCGCCACCATCGACGACATGCGCACCAAGGCCGAGTTCGTGCGCATCTCGGGCGCCGGGATGAAAGAGTCCCACGTCCACGACGTGACCATTACCAAAGAAGCCCCCAACTACCGGATGGGCTGATAAAACGGGGCCCTGCGCCCCGTTTTTCCACCATTTTTTTATCCCGTGCTTTTTGTGACAACATCAGCCTGATGCAGGAATAAAATGACTAAAGACATTCACGCCCACCGTATCCTTATCCTGGATTTTGGTTCCCAGTACACCCAGCTCATCGCCCGTCGCGTCCGTGAAATCGGCGTCTACTGCGAGCTCTGGGCCTGGGACGTAACCGAAGAGCAGATCCGCGAGTTCAATCCGAGCGGCATCATCCTCTCCGGCGGCCCGGAATCCGTGACCGAGGCGGGCAGCCCGCGCGCCCCCGAGTACGTGTTCAACGCCGGCGTGCCGGTGTTCGGCATCTGCTACGGCATGCAGACCATGTCCGAGCAGCTCGGCGGCAAGGTGCAGTCCTCCAACCTGCGTGAATTCGGTTATGCCCAGGTCGAAGTGCTGGGCCACTCCGGCAAGACCAGTGCGCTCTTGCGTAACATCGAAGACGCCATCGCCGACAACGGCAATGCCCTGCTGGATGTCTGGATGAGCCACGGCGACAAGGTCACCGAGATCCCCGCAGGTTTCACCACCATAGCCCAGACCGCGACCTGCCCCCATGCGGCCATGGCCGATGAGGCCCGTCGCTTCTACGGCGTGCAGTTCCACCCGGAAGTGACCCACACCCGCCAGGGTGCCCGCATGCTGGAGCACTTCGTCAAGGATATCTGCGGCTGCGAGTGCCTCTGGACCCCGGCCACCATCATCGACGACGCCGTTGCCCGCATCCGCGAGCAGGTGGGTGACGACGAGGTGATCCTGGGCCTCTCCGGCGGCGTGGACTCCTCCGTGGTCGCCATGCTGGTGCACCGCGCCATCGGCGATCGCCTGACCTGCGTCTTCGTGGACAACGGCCTGCTGCGCCTGAACGAAGGCACCCAGGTGATGGACATGTTCGGCGATCACTTCGGCCTGAACATCATCAAGGTCGACGCCGAAGAACGCTTCCTCTCTGCTCTCGCGGGTATCGACGAGCCGGAAGCCAAGCGCAAGACCATAGGTCGCGTCTTCGTCGAGGTGTTTGACGACGAAGCGAAGAAGCTGAAAAACGCCCGCTGGCTGGCGCAAGGCACCATCTACCCGGACGTCATCGAATCCGCTGCCAGCAAGACCGGCAAGGCCCATGTCATCAAGTCTCACCACAACGTCGGCGGCCTGCCGGAAGAGATGAAGATGGGTCTGGTGGAGCCCCTGCGCGAGCTGTTCAAGGACGAAGTGCGCCGTGTCGGCCTCGAACTCGGCCTGCCCTACGACATGCTCTACCGTCACCCCTTCCCGGGTCCGGGCCTGGGCGTGCGCGTGCTTGGCGAAGTGAAGAAAGAGTACTGCGACCTGCTGCGCAAGGCTGACGCCATCTTCATCGAAGAGCTGCGCAAGGCCGACCTCTACAACCAGGTCAGCCAGGCGTTCGCCGTCTTCCTGCCGGTGCGCTCCGTCGGCGTCATGGGCGATGGTCGCAAGTACGACTGGGTCATTGCGCTGCGCGCCGTCGAGACCATCGACTTCATGACCGCCCACTGGGCCCACCTGCCGTACGACTTCCTCGGCCACGTGTCGAATCGCATCATCAACGAGATCAACGGCATCTCCCGCGTGGTGTACGACGTCTCCGGCAAGCCGCCCGCGACTATCGAATGGGAATAAGCGGCTGACGCCTCTCCCTGCGATCACGCAAAACTGTCAAAAAGGCGCCCTTGAGGCGCCTTTTCTTTTTCCAATCGTTTGCGCCACACATCTTCGTTTTTTGAGCAGCTTTTTCACCGCTTTGCCCCTGTCATATGTGACAGGGGCATTTTCACTATCCCGCACTAGGCTCTCTCATGCCAATTGAGACCATTATCATCAGGCGCTCATTGCAAGGGGGAGGGGTGACTCACGAGCTGACAGCTGCGCAAACTGCCCATCGTCATCACGTCAAACGGCAGTGATGACCCCCCGGTGGAGTCCGGATACCACTTGAATCAACGGGGCGGAACCCGAACAGCCAAGCGAGTAGGGACAAGCGATCACGGAGGGTTTGTTATGTCAGAACAAGCAGTGTTGTTGGGTGGATGGACTGCCTACCACAAGCTGAGCGCCAAAGATCAGGCGGTATTCAACCAGGCGCTGGAAGGATTTGTCGGGGTGCAGTACACCCCCTTTGAAGTCTCCACCCAGGTCGTCGCCGGCACCAACTACCGCTTCAAATGCAAGAGCACTGTGCCGCTGCCCAACCCGATCCACGGGGAAGCGGTGGTGCAGATCTTCCAGTCGCTGGATGGGTCGGCCCATATCACCTCCATCACCCCGATCTGATCGGGTTGCGGGCAAGGCGGGGAGGGCGTTGAGCGTCCAACCTGTTTGCTCCAAAGCCTGAAAATAAGAAAGACGCCTTAGGGCGTCTTTTCTTTTTGCCATCGTTTGAGAGAAAATTTTGCCTCTGGCGCAGGGGTTGAGGGCTCTATTGCCAAGTTGTCATGGTGAGTGCCCGAGCCGATCGGCAGAGCCCCATCTCTCGCTCCCACACATGGTGGCAGGCTTGTGGTTTCTCCGGGCAGGGGAGAGGAGCAAGCCCTGTCCGTCAGGAGCTGCGCGGGCAATGGAGCCGGATACCCGCCGTTTCGATGCCCCATCTTGATGCAAGAGGGTGATGCGAGCTGCTGATACGCCCCCAAGATGGGGTAATTTCTTGATCTGGCTTGGGAAACGCCCACCTTCCGCTTTTTCTTGTCGCTCTCGCTCGCTAGGATAGCCGTCTGGGTATGGCCTCTTTGGAGTCACCGATGCCGCAGACCAGAGACACCGAGTGGGTTAAAGGCAGCAAACTGGAGGCTGCCGGGCGGTAGCTTGGGTGTTATTCAGGAATGGCACGAGTACTCCGAGTATCAGTAGGGCCGCAGTGTATGGAAGGATATGAAATAGCGGATCCTGCGCCGTCAGGTTTTTTCTATGCGGGTGTTGCAGTGATGCAGGTGCATCACTGTCCTGATTTTATTTTTGTACACGCAGGCGGAGTTCGGTGAAGCTACCCATAGCTGAGTTACAAACTGTGTTTTTATACAGTGGCGGTAATAGAGAAAAAATAGGAAGTCAAGCGAATACGTTCAGATACTGGTGATTGTTTGTTAACGTAATGATTTTAAATATTTTTTATGGTTGTTAAGAAGGCGCAGAGTCATACGGATGGCACTTCTTTCGGATTAGTAGCACCTTCCATCTAATCACAGATATGTTTTTTAAAAGGTATGTCATGGACAAAATATATATTATAGAAGATAATTTTTCTGAAAAAGAATACAAACCAAACTTCACATTACCAGACTCATCAAATCAACTTATTAAAACAGAAAACAATTCAATAAGTACAACAGCAGGTGTTATCAGTGGTGTATTATCTGCAGCTTCGTTAGTATCACTTCCAACAGCATTAATTTTAAATGCAGCGATTGCGAGCCCATCAATTTATAAAGCATTAACGAACAAAAAGTCAGATGACACTCGATTAAATGAAACCGAAGTTAAAGAAATTGAAAAATTCTTGGATAAAAATGGATTAACAGTAAAAGAATGTAGAGCCCGTGGGTTTAAATTCCCACCAGGACATCCAATCGTTGGTCATGCATACAGACTACATCCATTAGCGAATTATGCGAACACCAAAAAATCTGATACATATATGCCAGAAAATGACTATGATAATATCCTCCTTGAGGAGCGTGAAGCAGAGCTCTTAAAAATATTAATAAATCTTGGCGCTACAAAAATAGAAATTATAGAAAAAGATGAAAATGATAACTCATCGTTAATTGGTGCGAGCGTAACTGCTGATGCTGGTATCAGTGCGGCAAATATTAGTGGTTTTTCAAAATCAAGCGCAAACAACAATAATACCAATACAAGAACTTATGGTCTTGTGGGTAAACGATGGTTTGAGAGCGACTCATTGATCCGTGGTGATTATGCATGGCTGTCTTATGAACCTCAATGGGACACATTGATAACAGCTCGTGAAATTGGTGGCTGCACATCCGCTACTGTAGAAATAAAACAACTAAGCAAATATTCAATTGATAGAGAATTATCCGCAGATATAAAAGCAAGAATTTATGAAATTAAGGGTGAAGTGAAACACACGAAAGAGAATAAAACCAATAAAATATATATTATTAATGTTGACTTCGCGGCACCTCTTCAAAAAGCATAACAAAAACTCGGTGTAGGACTGCTACGCAGCCCCATAAGTAAAAGTTAGTGTATAAATAAGGATAAAATATGGCGGGAAGGCCACCAAAAGTGAATCATGTCCGAGACGCTTTTTTAAAGGAAATAAATTCTGCTCGAGCTCTAGTTTTGGCTGTAAATCAATTACCAAGAAAGGTGCGCCATCTAATCAAGTGGGAATTCACCCAAAGTATGTTAATCAAGTTACAGAGCTAGCTTTCATGGGCGTGGTCTCGGCCTGGGAGGAATTTTTAGAGCGAACCTTGGTTAGGTATGTTGCTGGTGCAGTTGCGGACAATGGGTATTCTCCAACACATAAGTATGGGTCCGGAGATTCCATAAACCATGCTTATGAGTTGCTATCCCAGTCAGCAAGCTATGATCCTCAAAAGCACTATTTAAAAGTAAGTGAGCCTCGATGGGTTTGGAGAATGGCAGATTTCTTCTTTAGTCAACATACGTATACCTGCCTTTCAAATAAAAATGATCTATTAAAAGGAGCTAATTCTATTCGAAATCGAGTAGCACATGACTCAGAAAAGTGTAAAACAGATTTTAAGTCTACAACTATTTGGTTTTTAAGCCCTCAGAATGGACAGCTAAAACAAGGGCTTGGACCAGGATCGCTCTTAACAATGGCGGTTCAAAAAAACTTTGGGCAACCTATAGTGCAATCTGGTACCAGTCACTTTGAAGCATATATGCAGTTATATGAGCAGCTAGCACAATCCATCGTGCCTTAATACACTAACAAATCTTTCAACGTCACTTTGCTGGATTTCAAAAAAGTTTCTCTTTTTCCTACTAGTTAATAAGGCGTTATATTTTAGAACGGGTAAATATGGCGTGAATAACTCAGAAATAAGATTTATAAAGCCCTGCTTATTTAAAAATGAAGCTGAGCGAGAACTTACAGTAAAATATTCATGGGATCTGCTTAATGAAGGTAAAATAGCGAAAATTAATCTTGATAATTGCTCTTTGCAGAGAATGGAGATACTGCCTCTAAATCCAACTATTGATGATGTAGAAAAAGTTGGCCTACTTCCTTTAGTTAATTTGCTACAAAATGGAAACTTTAGTCTAGCTGCTATCGGTATGAATGAAATGCCAGATCGCCATGTAGAAAATTCCTATGTGGCATATGAAAGTTTCTGCAAAAAATTCTGGCCAGCTCACAAGGATGATGTTGAAGCAACACATCGAGAATACGACTCTAATTCGACAGATAAAAAATGAAGTTCCGCAAGCTACCTGATAATGCAAGATGTACCTATGGTCCATTTTATGTGTCAATGATGCAAATTCAGAACATTAAAATCAACTATAAAGACATTCCGGCAGAACAACAGTTTGCTATATATCTACATAGTATAATTTCCCTTTTGAATATTGTTAGTGCTTATGAAATAGAACTTGCCAAATATGCTTTTTGGGATGTAAATCCAAAAGAACTTAACAAATTACCAGCAAACATAATAAAAAGGAAGGCTGATATCCTTGATAACTTTGCGAGAATTAAATCATCTCTCGATAAGTATCAATATTTTTGTTTCGATGCAGCGATGGATATATATTGGTTAAATGGTTCAAATCTTAGCGAAAACCTGAATCATACAATATCTGTCAATGGCAAAAGGTATAAAGTAGACAACTGGGTTGGTACAAACGATCACAAGCTATATCGAATAAGTAAAGACATTCACTCAGTTTATGAAGATGGGTTAACCATGAAGAGTCTTGAGATCACAAGAGAAAGTGAAATAGCTAATACTCGCTACTGGAGTCAGGTTGATCGAACATATAATGACATTATGATTTATCGAAATAAAAATAACGTTGCAAATTGTGATAATTTATTATCCAAGATTGATAGAGCAATTGACCATATTGAAAAAGAAATATTGGCAGGCTTAAACAGTCGCACGAAAACATAACAAAAACTTGAAACTGGACGGTATTACATGTTGCCATTTAAATAAAGGTTAGGCCACATAAACGAGAGTTAAGGACACACAAGGCGTTAATCATCTTGGGTCAGCCGTACTGCATTGACTTTGCTTTCAACATCTTTGTGTTCGCGGAACAGGCTGAACACAACCATGTCCCGTGATAAAACAACAGAGGGGCGTTCTCCTCCTTCAATACCCTATCACTCCCCCAGATATCGCCGGGCGACTGTCCGGTGATATCTGATGGTCTGTTTCTTTTCGGCCAAGTTGGCTCGATTTTTCCCATAGCAAGCAGCGCATAAAGGGCAAGAAGTTTACTCATACCTCGCCGCTTCCCAAGCGTGTATCGCCTGTTTGCGGGTCTCACCCCAGTGATAGCCGCCGAGCTTGCCGTTTTGCTGGATGACTCTGTGGCAGGGGATCATCAAGGCGACGGGGTTGGCGCCCACCGCCAGCCCCACGGCACGGGCGGCCTTGGGGTTGCCGATGGCGCTGGCCACCTGGGCGTAGCTCACCACCCTGGCGGGCGGGATCTCGAGCAGCGCCCGCCAGACGCTGATCTGGAAATTGGTGCCGCTCACGTGCAAGGAGATGGGGCGATCCGGCGTCTTGCTGCCATCGAACATGGTGTGGATGACCCCCTGGGTGCGTGATGGCGCTTCTCGCAGCTCTGCCGCAGGCCAGCGCTGGGCGAGGGCGGCCAGCGGCGCCTCTGGGGCCTTGTCATCGAGAAACGAGAAGTTGCACACTCCCCGCGGGGTCAGGGCGACGAACGCCTGGCCGAAGGGGGTGTCGTGCACCCCGTGATCGATAACCAGCCCGGCCCCGCGCTGCTTGTACTCCCCCGGTGTCACCGCTTCCAGCTGCACGAAGTGATCGTAGAGCCGCGAGCCGCTGCTCAGGCCCAGGGTATCGGCCACCTCCAGCAGGGAGCGCGACTCCTGCAGCAGCGCCTTGGCCCGCTCCAGGGTCAGCACCTGTAGATAGCGTTTGGGTGTCACTCCGGCCCAGCGGCTGAACAGCCGCTGGAAGTGAAAGGGGCTTAAGTGAACGTGCGCCGCTATCTCGTCCAGGGTGGGCTGGCGCGCCACCTGGCTTGCAATAAAGGCAATGGCATCACTGATGCGGGCGTAATCGGACATAAGGCGCTCTCACGATAAGGTTGCGGTCGCAGGGTGTTTGGGGGCGACCACGTCATGTGCGACAAATAGATACCCCACCATCGGCCAGCAGGGTAATGCCGGTGGTAAAGCTGGATGCATCGGACGCAAGATAGAGGGCCGAGCGGGCGATCTCCTCCGGTTGGGCCAGCCGTTTGAGGGCATGCATATTCTGCACAAAGGCGAGGCTTTCCGGCGTCTCGGTAAAGGCGCGTCCCATGGGGGTGTCGGTGCCCCCCGGCAGCAGGGCGTTGACCCGCACCCCCTGCGCCCCGAACTCCGCGGCCAGCACCTGGGTCAGGCCGATGAGGCCCGCCTTGCTGGCGGCATAGGCCGCCATGCCGGGCAGCCCCAGGGTATGGCCGACGAAGGTGGAGGTAAAGATAAGGGAGCCGCCCCCGCGCGCCAGCATGGCGGGGATCTGGTGCTTGGCCCCCACGAAGGCGCTGGTGAGGTTGGTATCCAGGGTTTCATGCCACTGGGCCAGTGCCATCTCCTGCGCGCTGCCCGGTGCCCCCGTGGTGCCGGCGTTGTTGAAGGCAACATCGAGCCCGCCGAAACGCCCCACGGCCAGCTCCACCAGGGCGCTGGCGTAAGATTCGCTTTTCACATCCCCCGCGAGGCTCACCGCCTGGCCCCCGAATTTCCTGATCTCCTCCACCAGGGCATCCAGCTCGGGCTGGCGGCGTGCCCCCAGCACGACCCTGGCCCCCTCCCGTGCAAACAGGATGGCGCTGGCGCGGCCGATGCCGGAGCTGGCTCCCGTGATGATGGCGACCTTGTTGGACAGTTGTGACATGGCAGATCCCTCGCTAGATGTGCATGGCGCCAGGTGACGGCGCCCATGCAGGATTGGCAGACAAGTGGATGGGTTCGAGCCGCTTTGGTTCAAACCCGGTTTTGGTTCGAGTCCACTATGGTCGCTGGCCCCCGTCACGACGACCCGGATCTTGCTCTCTTTCTTTACGCGGCTGGTGCCTGTGTGCGTCCTGGTGGCAACAAAACAGGGGATCTCTGGCCGTCGTTCTTTATAATGCCCCTCCTTTGTGGCCGCCGGGCGAGTGCCCGGCGGCGCCATTGGCCGCGAGCCGGCCACCCCGATAGAGACGATCCCATGCATACTCTGGAACAGCTGCGCGCAGGCGAACTCTGCGGCGCCCGCCACTTGAAGCTTTGTGAAAACCTGACGGTGTTCCCCTCCGAGATCTTAAGCCTCAAGGAGACGCTGGAGGTGCTGGATCTCACTGGCAATGATCTGGATCGGCTCCCTGACGAGCTGGCCGAATTCACCAGGCTGCGCATTATCTTCTGCTCCGAGAACCGCTTCACCGAGCTGCCCGAGGTGCTGGGGCGCTGCCCTGCACTCACCATGGTGGGGTTCAAGGCCAACCGGATCGCTACGGTTCCCGCCGCGTCACTGCCTGTGGGGCTGCGCTGGTTGATCCTGACCGACAACGCCATCGAACGGCTGCCGGACGAGCTGGGGCAGTGCGCCGCCCTGCAAAAGCTGATGCTCTCTGGCAACCGCCTGCGCGAGCTGCCGGCGAGCCTGGCCAACTGCCAGCGTCTGGAGCTGTTGCGCATCGCCGCCAACCGGCTGGAGGCGCTTCCCGACTGGCTGCTCGGTTTGCCGCGCCTCGCCTGGCTGGCCTATGCAGGCAACCCCTTTAGCGACGAGCAGGAGCGCCGACTCGGCGAGACGGCAACCGCGGCCGAGATCCCCTGGCAGGCGTTGACGCTGGGGGAGCAACTGGGGCAGGGGGCGTCCGGGGTTATCCACCGCGCAGCACTGCGCTCTGATGAGGGGACGCAGGGGGTGGCGGTCAAGCTCTTCAAGGGGGCCATGACCAGCGATGGCCTGCCTCGCTGCGAGATGGCGGTGTCGCTCGCCGCAGGCAGGCACCCCAATCTCATCGGGGTGGCGGGCCGAGTCAGCGGCCACCCCTCTGGCATGCCGGCCCTGGTGATGGCGCTGATAGACCCTGATTTTGTCAACCTGGCGGGGCCGCCGAGCCTGGACTCCTGCACCCGGGATGTCTATCCGGCGGATCTGACCTTCACCCCGAATGCGCTGCTTGCCATGGCGCAGGGGGTGGCGAGTGCCGCGCTGCATCTGCACGGGCGGGGCATCCTGCACGGGGATCTCTACGCTCACAACCTGCTGCACTCTCTGCTGCACTCTGTTCAGGAACAGGGCCGGGTGCTGCTCGGGGATTTCGGCGCCGCCTCCTGTTATGACGGCGCCGATCGCGAGCGGGCTGCCCGGCTCGAGCGCCTGGAGGTCAGGGCCTTTGGCTGCCTGCTGGAGGAGCTGCTGGCGCGCTGCCATCCCAGGGACGAGGCGCTTGGGGCGCTCCATTCACTGGCCGAAGCGTGTCTGTTGGAGGCTGTGTTGCAGCGCCCCTCGTTTGCAGAGATTCTTGCCCGGATAGACACCGTGGCGGCCACCATGGCTGCTGAGCCCGCCTGCGCCTGAGTGCGGTCGGCTGGGTGTCACCGGGCCCTCGCTCCCGGTGCAGTGGAGAACAAGGCTTGCGCCGCCCCGATGAAGTTGTGATATTGATGCATCATTGCAGATGACGAGAGGATGAGGATGGAAGCGGCGTTTTGGCATCAGAAGTGGAAAGAGAATCGGATTGGCTTTCATCAGGCTGATTTCAACCGCTGGCTGCAATCCTGGTGGTCGGCCCAGCAGCAGGGTGAGCCCGTGCTGGTGCCCCTGTGCGGCAAGTCCCGCGACCTGCTCTGGCTGAGCGCTCAGGGGCATCCGGTGGATGGCTTCGAGCTCTCCGAGCTCGCCATTACCCAGTTTTTTGACGAGAACAATCTGAGTGCAGAGACAAGCGAGGTGGGCCCCTATCGGTGTCACCAGCACGACGACCTGCGCATCTATCAGGGGGATTTCTTCGCCGCCCCCGAGCTTGGCCGCCGCTACCGGCTCGCCTATGACAGGGCCGCCCTCATCGCCCTGCCGACAGCCATGCGCCGCCAGTATGCGACCCTGATGAGCCGCCTTATCGAGGCGGGTGGTCAGGTGCTGCTGGTGACGCTTGAGTATCAGCCGGAGCAGCAGGTGCAGCCGCCGTTCTCGGTGGGGGAGATGGAGGTGCGCACCCTGTTCGAGCGCGACTTTAGCGTGGAGGTGCTGGGGCGCGCCGCCGAGCTGGATCACCCCAGGGTGCTCTCGGGGCAGCTCTCCTATTTCGATGAGGTGGCCTATCGCCTGATCCGTCGGGGCTGAGGCGACGGCGTGATCCCGCCAATGAAGAGGATAAATGAGCTTCTTTACCTCCTTTGACATAGATCAACGTGACAAATCGGGGGAATGCCTAAGATGAGGCTGTTTCTCAATCACTGCAGGTGTCGACCGATACGCTCTGGTTTGAACCATTCGGCCGTTCATCGACTCAGTGTCTGATTTTCACGCTCATGTTCACTTTTGGCGGCTCTGGTCGCAATTGATTATGGTTTTTCCAGCCGACCCCCAGGGGTCGGCTTTTTATTGCCCGCAATCTGCCGTGGGACGGGAGGGAGTCGAGGCCTGATCAGGCCTCGAAGGTGGCGGCATTGAGCCGGAACGCCTTGGGATCGTCGATGAACTGGCCGGTGATCCGCTCGTCGTGCTCGTGGCCCAGGCCATAGCTGCAGAGGATCAACCGATCCGAGGTGCGCGAGCGCAACTGGGTGATAAAGCGCACCAGATCGGCGCGGCTGAGCCTGCCCACCTCCTCGCGCACCCGCTCCCGCTGATCAAAGCCCAGATCCTTGTTGCCTATGCTGACCCAGAGCCGCTGGCCGCGGCTGCGCAGGTTGGCATCCCGCTCGCTGAGCTGGGCCTGCAGGCCCGCCTTGCTGTCCTGCCACTGCTGCTCGGTGAACTCCAGCATGGCCAGCGGGAAGAGATCGATGAACTCCTCCACCGCATCCAGCAAGATCTGCGGCCCCGCCACCGGCGACTGTATATAGAAGATGAGGCCGGGGTGACGATTGAGGGGCAGGTTGCCGGCCCCCACCACGTAACCGAGCTGCTGGCGGGTGCGCAGCTCGTGGAAGAAGGTGGAGGACATGATGTGGTTGGCCAGGGTGAAGCAGGCGAGATCCCGCGCCCGGGTGGTGCGGGACTGGTAATAGACCAGCAGCGCCGAGTCTTCGTGATCGCACCCCTGCTCGCGAATGAGGGTGCCCCTGTCCTGTATGGAGATGAGGGGACGGCGGGTCTCGGCACTGGGCTGGCTGCTGACGCCGAGGTGACGCTCCAGCAGGGCGGCCAGTTCAAGCGCCTCGGCGGCGGTCCAGTCGCCGTGCACCAGGGTCTCTATGTGCACCTCGGCAAAGAGCCGGCTGACGAAGTCGGGCATTTCGTCGAGTGCTATGGTGCGCAGGTGGCGCAGCAACTGCTCGAACGGCGGGTTGTTCGGTTGCAGCAAACTGGTGAGCTGGTTGAACAGCTGGGAGATGGGCCTGGTCTTGGACTGGTTCTCCCAGTTGCGGATGAGCTGCTCCTTGATTTCGCTGAAGCGCGCCGGATCCGGGTAGCCCAGGGTCCTGTTGCCGAGGATCATGTCGAGCAGCAGCGGCAGCTTGTCGGCAAAGCCGCTCAGGTTGATGGTAAAGCCCCCCTGATGGGCATAGATCTGGTAGCCGAGCCCGGCGAGTTCGGCCGGGTAGGTGAGGGCATTGAGGTGATCCGTGAGCAGCTCCACCGCGAGCCTGGCCATGGCGATGTGGCGCGGGCTTCTGACCGCATGCTCGCTGTCGATGGAGATATAGAGGCTCCCCTTGGGCACTCCAAACAGGTGCTCGTGCAGGTGCCAGAGCCGAAAACCGGGGCGGTCGACCAGACAGGCCGGCATGTCGGCGCTGAGGGACGGCGTCCTGGCATCGAGGCGGTTGCTGATAAAGGGGTTGGGGGAGGGCAGGTGCAAGGCGGGATCCGGCTCGCTCTGCTGCCAGCGGATCTTCTCCGCCTCGGTGATGCTCTGGACGCTGTAGGGGGTCTGATACCAGCGGGCGAGGCGATCCGTACTCACCTCCGGCGCCTGTATGGTCACCCGCAGGTTGTGGGGGGTCAGCTTGGCGAGGAAGCGCCGGATCAGGGGCTCATCGTACTCGCGCATCATGTAGTCGCCGTGGAGCAGATCGTCCGGGGCATAGCTGAACAGATTGAGCACGAGGCCGGAGACGGTGTCGAGCGCCCGGCCCCGCTCCTGGAAGCGGAAGGCGGATTCCAGCACGCTGCGCTTCTCGTCATAACGCCAGGCCTGCAGGCCATGGCGTTCGATGAGTTTCAGGTAGCCGAACAGGTCGGCGATGATGTCGTCCACATGGGCAAGCCCGAGGGGAGTGAGGCCGAAGCTGATGCCAAAGTCCTTGAAGTTGGCGCCGCTGATGCCGCCACCGGCGGCGAGCTGGTTGACCCAGCCTCTCGCCTTGAGCAGAGAGAGCAGGCTGCCTTCCCCTTCGTAGCCGATGAGGTGGCTCAGGAAGGTGAGGGGCTTCTTGTCGTAGAGGGCATCCACGCTCGGCAGCGGGAAGGTCAGCGCCAGTTTGCGGGTCTCCTTGACCGGGGCTATCTGGATGCGGATGCCGAGATCATCGAGCCGGTAGAGGGGGGCCGAGAGGGCGGGGGGGCCCAGGCGGCGATCCGGAATGGTGCTGAAGAAGCGCTCACACCAGGCCAGCTGGGTTTCAATGGATGCCGGAGAGAGCATCACCAGCGCCATGCGATCCGCACTGTAGTGGGTTTCGTAGAACGCAATGAGGTCGGAGCGCAGATCCCGGCCGGGCAGATCCGCCAGGGTATCCAGGTTGCCGACCGAGAACTTGGAGAAGGGGTGGGCCGGGTTGACCGTCTCCTTGTGCACCTGATAGCTGCGGCGCACATCGTCCTGCAACTTGAGGCGGTATTCGGAGTCGACCGCGTTGCGCTCCTTGTCGACCCACTCGGGGGCGAAGGTGGGGCAGATGAAGAACTGGGAGAAGCGATCCAGCCCCGCTTCGAAGAAGCCGTTGTCGATGTCGAAGAAGAAGTTGGTGAACTCGGTGCCGGTCCAGGCGTTGTTGCTGCCCCCATGGCGGCTCATGAACTGCTGGTACTCGCCGGGTTTGGGATAAGTACGAGTACCGAGGAACAGCATATGCTCAAGGAAATGGGCCATGCCCTGGCGATCGACCGGGTCATCGAAGTGGCCGGTGTTGACGGCCAGGGAGGCGGCCGATTTATCGGTCTCGGGATCGCAGATCAACAAGACCCTGAGCCGGTTTGCCAGCTCCAGATAGTGATACCGCCGATGGTCGTTGGGACTGGCATATGGGCTCATTGGGGCGTGACTCGCGGTGAATTTATTTGAATTTAAACATGATTATCGACCCCGCTATCTCACGAGGCAAACCCTTTTCTGAGAGGTAGCGCAATTGTTTCCCCCGAGATGGCGGGGTAAGATCCCCCCGCTATTTAAACAGGCCCCCTGGGCGAGGTTGTAATGAAAATCTACATCATGCGTCATGGCCAGGCTGGCATGAACGCAAAGACTGATGAACAGCGTCCACTGACCGAGCAAGGCATCGAAGAGTCCATCCACATGGCGAGCTGGTTGGCCCCTCAGCTGGCCGGCTCCCTGAGCCTGGTGATCCACAGCAACTACCTGCGTGCCAGACAGACCTGGCAGGCCATCTCTGCCGAGCTGCCCGAGGCCCTGAAGGTCGAGGAGAGCGGCGAGATCACCCCCTACGGGGATCCGGCCTTCGTGGCGAGTTATCTCACCGCGCTGGCGGCGACCCACGACAACATCCTGATGGTCAGCCACCTGCCCCTGGTCGGGTATCTGGTGCAGAGCCTCTGTCCGGCGGCGGGTGCGCCCATGTTTGCCACCTCGGGTCTGGCCTGCATCGAGTGGCGAGATGGCAAGGGGGTCTTGCTCTGGCTGGAAGGACCGCATACAATACGGTAAAAGTTAATAAAAAGTTACAGATTGGTTTTTTGGGGAAGAGAGAGTCGATTTTTCCGGTTTTTTATACAAAATTTACGGAATTATCTCGCATAAGCTGCTGTCATACGGATACAACTGCAAGAGGTTGCAAACGATGAGAGTGTTCAAGAAGTACCTGCCACTGATGGTGGCAAAGCATGTCAAAACCTTCTTCAAGGGGCGGATCTACATCCACGGCAGGGGGCGTTTCGATTTCCAGTCGGGCCTGCTGATGATGCCACTGCAAGCCGATATTCCCCACCGCCAGACGGTGCTCGAAGTCAACGAGCTGATATCGAGGCTGCACATGGATGCCGCTTGAGTCGCATCTATGGTGTCATCTCCCCCTCATGCCCGCCCAGTGCGGGCATGATTGTATCTGGGGCTGAGTGAAGCAGTTTGAACCCATTAATATCGATTTCCGGATAAGGTT
This sequence comes from Aeromonas genomosp. paramedia, assembly GCF_023093515.1. NCBI lineage: Bacteria > Pseudomonadati > Pseudomonadota > Gammaproteobacteria > Aeromonadales > Aeromonadaceae > Aeromonas > Aeromonas genomosp. paramedia. The sequence goes on along the minus strand of NZ_JAAROG010000012.1, from coordinate 171,977 downwards.
GCCGCGCCCCGTATCAGCATGCTTGCTTATCCTGTTTGCCTCTCTATACTCCCGCGAAATATCCACCCCCTTTCTCTGGACATAGCGATGCCCCTTGCCTTCCTGTTCCCCTTCTCCTGCATGGCCATCTGGGCCGGCAACGGCATCGTCAGCAAGCTGGCGGTGGGGGTGCTCTCGCCGGCCGCCCTGGCCTGGTCGCGCTGGATGGTGGCGGCCCTGGTACTGACCCCCTTTCTCGCGCGGCGGGCCTGGCGCATGCGGGACAAGCTGCGGGCCGGTTTCTCTAAGCTGGCCATGCTGGCCCTGCTCGGCATGGTGCTGAACCAGACCTTTGGCTACTACGCTGCCCAGACCCTGGGGGCCACCGAGATCGGGCTGATGATGGGGCTGACCCCGCTGATGACGGTGCTGCTCAGCATCTGGCTGCTGCGCGAGCGCCCCACCTGGGGGGCCCTCGTCGGCGGCGTCATCTCCATCCTGGGGCTCGCCATCCTGTTGGGGCAGGGGGATCCGACCCGCTTGTTCACCCAGGGCATTCACATCGGCTCCGTCTACATGCTGCTCTCGGCGGCCACCTATGCGCTCTACAGCGTGCTGCTCAAGCGCTGGGATCTGGGGCTCGACAACTGGTCCATGCTCTACGGCCAGGTGCTCTGCAGCCTCTTGTTCCTCACCCCCTTCTATCTGCTGGTGGACGGGCACTGGCCGGATGGCAGCGCGCTCTGGCTGATCCTCTATGCGGGGATCCCGACCTCGGCCCTCTCGCCCTGGCTCTGGATGCAGGGCATCGCCCTGCTCGGGGCCAGCCGCACCGCCATCTTCATGAACCTGCTGCCGGTGATGACGGCCGCCCTTGCCATCAGCTGGCTGGGGGAGCGGCTCACCAGCTATCACCTGATCGGCGGCGGCATGACACTGCTGGGAGTGCTGCTGGCGCAGCTGCTGGTCAAGCCTGTGAGGGTACGGCGGCGGGCCCGGCTCGCGATGGCGGGCTGTCAGGAGAAGTAGGATAAAAAAGACCGCCCAGGAGGCGGTCTTTTTGGTCTGGTGCCTGCGTCACTGCGCCGTCAGATAGAGGTCTTTGGCATAGACCAGATCTTGCGGGTTCTGGTAGGGATAGCCCTTGACGTTGGGCTTGAGCAGCCGTGACTTCACATAGAAGTAGACGGGGGCTATGGGGGCCTCCGCGTCGATCAGTGCCTCGGCCTCCTGATAGAGGCGGTTGCGCTCGGCCGGATCCTTGGCGTCATGGGCCTTGGCCAGCAGGGCATCATAGGTCTTGTTGAACCACTTGCCGCTGTTGGCGCTGCTGCTGGAGGTCATGATGTCGAGGAAGGTGGAGGCATCGTTGTAATCCCCGTTCCAGGAGTAGCGACTGACCCCGAAATCCCCTTCGTTCAGGGCCGACACCATGGTCTTCCACTCCATGTTGTTGAGCTCCGCCTTGACCCCCAGGTTGTGCTTCCACATGGAGGAGATGGCCAGCGCTATCTTCTTGTGCCCCTCGTTGGTGTTGTAGAGGATGTCCACATCCAGCGGATTCTGCGGCCCGTAGCCCGCCTCGGCGAGCAGCGTCCTGGCCTGCTTGATGCGATCTTCCTTGCTCATCAGCTCGCTGGCGGGGCGTTTGAGCTCGAAGCCATCCACGCTCGGCGGGGTCAGGCTGAAGGCCGAGAGCTGCCCCTGTCCCAGGATCTTCTCCGTGATGGTGTCCCTGTCGATGGCCAAGGAGAGCGCCTTGCGCACCCTGACGTCGTCGAAGGGTTTGCGCTGGGTGTTGAACACGTAGTAGTAGGTGGCGAGCATGGGGGCGCTTACCAGCTCCTCCGGGCTCTGGCGCTTGATCTGCTGATACTGCTCCAGGGGATAGGTGGTGTAGTGCAGCTCGCTGGCGCGATAGCGGTTGTAGGCCGCGGTATCGGAGACGATCTCCAGGTAGATCACCTTGTTCAGCACTGTGTGCTCGTTGTCCCAGTAATGGGGATTGCGTTCGGCGATGAGCCGCTCGTTCGGGGTCCACTCCTTGAGGGCGAAGGCACCGTTGGAGACGATGTTGCCTGGCTTGACCCACTCGTGACCGAACTTCTCTATGGTGGCCCTGGGGGCCGGGAAGGTGGTGTAGTGGGAGAGGGTCTTCAGGAAGAAGGGGACAGGGGCCTTGAGGGTGATCTGCAGGGTGTAGTCATCGAGGGCCTTGATACCGAGGGCATCCGGGCTCTTCTTGCCCTGCACCACGTCGCTGGCGTTGGCGACGCCGGTCAGCTCGATGAACCAGGCGTAGTTGGAGGCGTTCTTGGGATCCGCCGCCCGCTGCCAGCCATAGACATAGTCCGCCGCCGTCACCGGCTCGCCGTTGGACCACTTGGCATCGGGTCTGAGCTTGAAGGTGTAGACGGTGCCGGAGTCATCGAGCTCGTACCCGAGCGCCCCCGCCGCCTGCAGCTTGCCGTCGCCATCCAGGGTGTAGAGCCCCTCGAACAGATCGTTGACGACGTCGCTGCCCGCGCTCTCTTCCACCATCTGGGGGTCGATGGAGGCGGGCTCTGTGCCTATGTTGCGCACGAAGGTTTGCTGGGCACCGGGCAGCAGCTTGGTGCCTTCGGGCACCTGGGCCGCCAGGGCGGGGAGGGAGATCAGGGCGGCAACCGCGCCGGCAATGAGAGTCCTTTTCATTGAATATCCTTATGTTTTTTTGCTTCCAAAGCCGAGCCAGTGTGCTGGATCGAGGCGGAGATCTCAAGAGGGGGAGCGGCGGGTGCCGGCGGAGAGCAGCGGACGGGCAGGGGCGGGGTGAAATAGCATTCTTGTCACGAATTAACATGATGAAAGATGCCGGATGGCACCCTTTTTTCACGGTGAAAGCCCGTGGTGGCGCGGTATTCTGGCGATTTATACGGCGGCTTAATTCGCTGCAAAAACAAAAAACAGGCGTTACATTAGGTTACAAAACAACGCTGCCGAGGATCGGCACTTTTTTTGCCGACACGTTGCAAACGTTTTCAACGGCCAACGGAAACGATCTTAAAGGAACAAGAATGCGAAACATGATCACCATGGGCGAGTTCATCGTCAAAAAGCAGGCGGACTACCCTACCGCGACCGGCGAGCTGACCTCCTTGCTCAGCTCCATTCGTCTGGCTGCCAAGGTGGTGAACCGGGAGATCAACAAGGCGGGGCTGGCGGACATCATCGGCTCCATGGGCGCCGAAAACGTGCAGGGGGAGGTGCAGCAGAAGCTGGACGTCTATGCCAACGAGCGCTTCAAGGCGGCCCTCGAGGCCCGTGGCGAGGTGTGCGGCATGGCGTCCGAGGAGGAGGAGGACTTCGTCTCCTTCGATTCCGAGCTCTCCCGCCACTCCAAGTACGTGGTGCTGATTGACCCCTTGGACGGCTCCTCCAACATAGACGTCAACGTCTCGGTCGGGACCATCTTCTCCATCTACCGCCGGGTCAGCAAGCCGGGGGCCGGGGTGACCCTAGAGGACTTCCTGCAGCCGGGCAACCGCCAGGTGGCCGCCGGTTACGTGGTCTATGGCTCCTCCACCATGCTGGTCTACACCACCGGGTTTGGGGTCAACGGCTTCACCTACGACCCTTCCATCGGCTGCTTCTGCCTCTCCCACGAGAACATCCGCATCCCGGAGGAGGGCAAGATCTACTCCATCAACGAGGGCAACTACATCAAGTTCCCGGACGGGGTGAAGAAGTACCTGAAATATTGCCAGGAGCGGGACGAGGCGACCCACAGGCCCTACACCTCCCGCTACATCGGCTCCCTGGTGTCGGATTTCCACCGCAACCTGCTCAAGGGCGGCATCTACATCTATCCGTCCGGCACCAACTCCCCGAACGGCAAGCTGCGCCTGCTCTACGAGTGCAACCCCATGGCCTTCCTGGTGGAGCAGGCCGGTGGCAAGGCGTCCGACGGCTTTGGCCGCATCATGGACATCCAGCCCACGGCGCTGCACCAGCGCACCCCCTACTTCGTCGGCTCCACCAGGATGGTGGAGCGGGCCGAGGCCTTCATGCGGGAATTCTCCGCCCACGAGGATCCGGCCCGTCAGGGGTGATGCCCGGTTTGTCGCCCTGGTCGCGGCAATAGCCACATAAAAAACGGGAGCCGATATGGCTCCCGTTTTGTTTGGCGCTCCTGGCCATTAGAGGCTGTGGCTGGCGAGATCCGTCAGCAGGGCATCCACCAGTTTCAGCCGCATGGCCCTCTCCTGGTTCGGTACCTGGAAGCGCAATCGGGTGGGGCCATCCATTTTATAGATACGTGGCTGCTCGGAGAGCAGTTTTACCAGATAGGTCGGGTTGACCCTGGTCTCCTGGGTGAAGTCCAGGTAGCCGCCGCGATCGCTCATCTCCACTCGGCGAATGCCTAGCGCCGTGGCCCGCTGGCGGAAGGCCGCGATCTCCATCAGGGTCTTGGTCGGCTCCGGCAGCAGGCCGAAGCGATCGATGAGCTCCACCTTCAGCTCGCGCAGCTCCTGCTCGTCCGCCGCACTGGCGATGCGCTTGTACATGGACAGACGCATGTTGACGTCCGGGATGTAGTCGTCCGGCAACAGTGCCGGCAGGCGTAGCTCCACCTCGGTGTGTTGGCTCATCAGTTGCTCAAGCGACGGCTCCTTGCCATGCTTGAGGGCTTCCACCGCCTGCTCCAGCATCTCCATGTAGAGGGTGAAGCCCACCGATTCGATCTGGCCGCTCTGATCGTCGCCGAGCAGCTCGCCCGCGCCCCGGATCTCCAGATCGTGGGTGGCGAGCGCAAAGCCGGCCCCGAGATCTTCCAGCGAGGCGATGGCTTCGAGCCGCTTGGCCGCATCCTTGGTCATCAGCTTGGGATGGGGGGTGAGCAGGTAGGCATAGGCCTGGTGGTGGGAGCGGCCGACCCGGCCCCGCAGTTGGTGCAGTTGGGCCAGACCGAGGTGATCTGCCCTGTCCATGATGATGGTGTTGGCGCTCGGCACGTCGATGCCGGTCTCTATGATGGTGGTGCACACCAGCAGGTTGAAGCGCTGGTGGTAGAAGTCGGACATGATGCGCTCGAGGTCGCGTTCGCGCATCTGGCCGTGGGCGATGCCAAGGCGCGCCTCCGGCACCAGCTCCGCGAGATCGCTGGCGCACTTCTCTATGCTCTCCACGTCGTTGTGCAGGTAGTAGACCTGACCGCCGCGCTTCAATTCCCGCAGCACCGCCTCGCGCACCACCGCCGGCTCGTGCTGGCGCACGAAGGTCTTGATGGCGAGCCGCTTGGCGGGCGGGGTGGCGATGATGGAGAGATCCCGCATGCCGGACATCGCCATATTGAGGGTGCGCGGGATAGGTGTTGCCGTGAGGGTGAGGATGTCCACATCGGCCCGCAGCGCCTTGATCTTCTCCTTCTGGCGCACCCCGAAGCGATGCTCCTCATCGACGATGAGCAGCCCCAGATCCTTGAAGGTGAGCTCGGAGCCGAGCAGCTTGTGGGTGCCTATGATGATGTCCACCTTGCCATCGGCCAGCTCCTTCAAGACGCTGGTCTGCTCCTTGGCGGAGCGGAAGCGGCTCAGCACCTCCACCCGCACCGGCCAGTTGGCGAAGCGGTCGCGGAAGTTGTCGTAGTGCTGCTGGGCGAGCAGGGTAGTGGGCACCAGCACCGCCACCTGCTTGCCGCCGTGCACCGCCACGAAGGCCGCCCGCATCGCCACTTCTGTCTTGCCAAAGCCCACGTCGCCACACACCAGGCGGTCCATGCTCTTGGCCTGGCACATGTCCCCCAGCACCGCATTGATGGCGTTGAGTTGATCCTCTGTCTCCTCGAACGGGAAGCTGGCGGCAAACTGGCGGTAGCTCTCCTTGTCGTGCTTGAAGGCAAAGCCGGCCCGGGCCGCACGGTGGGCATAGACGTCGAGCAGCTCGGCCGCCACGTCGCGCACCTTCTCCGCCGCCTTGCGCCGTGCCTTGACCCAGGCCTCGCCGCCGAGCTTGTGGCTGGGGGGGTTATCGGAACCCGTGTAACGACTGATGAGGTGGAGGTTGGTGACCGGCACGAACAGCTTGTCGCCACCGGCGTATTCCAGGGTGAGGAACTCGGTGGGCAGGCCGCCGGCATCCAGGGTCTCGAGCCCGAGATAGCGGCCGACCCCGTGATCCAGATGCACCACGGGCTGGCCCTGGGTCAGCTCGCCGAGGTTTCTGATCACCGCATCCGAGCTCAGGTTCTTGCTCTTCTCCCGCTGCCGCTTGCTTCTGATCTTGCCGCCGAGCAGCTCGGTCTCTGTGATGAGGGCCAGGGCCTCTGCCCCGGCGGGTTCCAGCAGGAATCCCCGCTCCAGCGGGCTGACCAGCAGGCCATGACGCGCCTTGCTCCCGACGAACTCCTCGAGGGAGGCGAACTCCCTGGGTTGCAGCGCGATCCGCGCCAGCAGATCGCCTAGCCCCTCGCGCCGCCCCTCGGACTCCACCGCAAACAGGGTGCGGCCGGCAAAGCCTTGCAGGAACTGGCTGAGGGCCAGCAGGGGCTGCTCCTTGCTGTGATCGAGCTGCAGGTCGGGCAGGGGGGCTATGGGCAAGTCGTGCTGGCCCGCACCGCCGTCGGTGGCGGCCTCCTGCAGGCGCACGGCGCCATACTGGCCCAGCGCCGCAAACAGCTGCTCCACCGGCAGGTAAATTTGCTGGGGGGGCAGCAGGGGGCGGGTGTTGTCCCAGCGCCTGTCTTCATAGCGCTGGCCTATGTCGTTCCAGAAGCGCTGGGCCGCCGGGTAGATCTCCCCCACGGTGAGCAGCAGGGTGTTGTCCGGCAGGTAGTCAAACAGGCTGGCGGTCTGGCTGAAGAAGAGCGGCAGATAGTATTCGATGCCGGCGGGCCAGCGCCCCTTGCTCACCTCCTGATAGACGGAGCCCTCCGCCCGCGACAGCTCGAACTGCTCGCGGAACTGTCCGCGAAACAGCTCGATGGCGGCCTCGTCGGTGGGAAATTCCCGGGCGGGCAACAGGCTCACCGACTTGACCGGCTCGCTGGAGCGCTGGCTCTCGGGATCGAAGGGGCGGATGGAGTCCACCTCGTCGTCGAAGAAGTCGATGCGATAGGGGCGGCTGCTGCCCATGGGGAAGAGATCCAACAGGGAGCCGCGGGCGGCGAACTCGCCGTGCTCCAGCACCTGCTCCACCGCCACATAGCCCGCCTCGGCCAGCCGTCCCCGCAACTGTTGCAGGTTGAGGCGCTGGGCGCTGGTCACCATCAGGCTGTATTTGTCGAGATAGGCCTGGGGCGCCGTGCGCAGCATCAGGGTGGAGATGGGCACGATCAGCACGCCGCTGCTCATCTGCGGCAGCGTGTAGAGGGTCTCGAGCCGCTGGGAGATGATGTCCTGATGGGGGGAGAAGGTGTCGTAGGGCAGGGTCTCCCAGTCCGGGAACATCAGCACGGGGCAACCCTGATCGGCCAGCAGGAAGCCAAGCTCCTGTTCGAGGCGCAGGGCGCTCGGGGTATCGGCGGTTACCAGCAGGACGGGGCGGTTGGCCTCCCGGGTGAGGCGGGCGGCGACCAGCGCCAGGCTGCTGCCGACCAGCTGGCCAAGAGTCAATTTCTGGCCCGCTTTGGCGGGCAAGGCGGGGAGTTTCATTGGCATCGTTCGATTCTTTTAACGTTGACGTTGGCTGTGATTAGCGCTGACGCTCTTGGGCACGCAGCTTGAGCTGTTTCGATTGCACATGCAGGCTGGCACGCACCAGCAGCTCCCTGTCATCCTCGCGGATCCGCACATAGTCGAGCACCACATGGGTGCCGTGCTCGCCGGGCTCCCGCTGCTTGACCTCGCCATAGCAGTAGACGGCGGAGGCCTCTTCCCGCAGGAAGATCTTGAGCCGCACTAGCTGGTGCAGCTGCGGCGGCTCGCCGTGCCCCTGGTGCGGGTGCAGGTAGGTGAGCTGACCGGCGCCAAAGCGCAGGGTGTGGAAGCGATGTTCGGGGTGATCCTGCGCCGCCAGCACGAAGCCCATGATCATGTCGATCTTGCGGGACTGCTGGTTGATGATCTCCACCAGATCGTGCATGGACTCGTTCTGGTTGCGCAGCAACCGGCTGCTCACCAGATCGATGGAGGTGATGGCGGAGGCGATGCGAAAGGGCTCGGGCAGCTCGGCATCAAGGGCCTCCAGCGTCGGCAGGTGAAAGTCGGCCGGCATGGGGATCACATTGACCGGCGTGGCATGGGTGACGCTGAAGAACTGTTCCTGCATGGAGGCTATCCCTTGTTGTCATAGACGATTTTTAAAGGCGCTGTTGACCTTGTCTCGCGGCGGCGTCCCCGGCCTGGCGCGGGACGCCATCTCCGGCCGTCCCCGGGGCTCTCCCGTCACTGTGGCGGCGCAACATGGCGGCGGGGGCCTGCGCATCGGGCGAAACATGGCGCCATGGGCGGCCTCTCGGGCTCAGGGGAATGGGCCATTGCGCCAGCCCCGGCGTCATCTGCTGCGGCAACGCGGCTTGCGTTGAGGCGTCAACAGACCCTATTATCCGGCATCTTATTTTGTTGGCAACGTAGATATCCTTGAAGACCGGACTTTTTCAGCCACTCTCGCTGGCCATAGGCCTGCGTTATGCAGGCTCGCGACGCAGTAACCGCTTCGTCTCCTTTATTTCCCTGTTTTCCACCTTTGGCATCGCCATCGGGGTTGCGGCCCTGATGGTGGTCATTTCGGTGATGAACGGGTTCGAGGGGCAGCTCAAGGGGCGCATTCTCGGGGTGATCCCCCACGTGGTGGTGACCAATCCGGCGGGGCGCATCGATGCCCATCCGCCCGGCCTGCCCGATCTCGACAAGTTGCCCCACGTGGTGGCCACGGCCCCCATGCTCGACAGCGAGGGCATGTTGCAAAGCCCGGGCCAGCTCACCGGGGTGAGCGTGCAGGGGATAGATCCGGCGCGCTGGCCCAAGGATGACATCCTCCATGCCCAGATGCTGGGGGGATGGCTGGACAGCCTGCAGCGCGGCCAATACCACATAGTGCTGGGGCAGGGGGTGGCCAACCGCCTCAAGGTCTCCATTGGCGACGAGGTGCGTCTCATCCTGACCGAAGGGACCCGCTTCACCCCCTTTGGCCGGGTACCGGCCCAGCGGATCTTCACCGTCTCCGGCATCTTCGGGGTCGGCGCCGACGTGGACAGCCAGGTGGCGCTGATTGCCCTGGGGGACGCCCAGCGCCTGCTGCGCCTGCCCGAGGAGACGGTGGGCGGCATCCGCCTCTGGCTCGACGATCCCTTCGCCGCCGATCAGGTGGTGAAAACCGCGCTGCCGGACGGGCTGGAGTGGCAGGATTGGCGCCGGGAGCGGGGCGAACTCTTCCAGGCGGTGGCCATGGAGAAACGCATGATGGGGCTGATGCTGGTGCTGATCATCGCGGTCGCCACCTTCAATATCCTCTCCGCCCTGGTGATGGTGGTCACCGACAAGGAAGGGGAGGTGGCCATACTGCGGACCATGGGCATGAGCGAGTCTGGGATCGTCAAGATTTTCATGGTGCTGGGGGCGTCGAGCGGCGTCATCGGCGCCCTGTTCGGCGGTCTGGCGGGGCTGGCCCTGTCGTTCGGACTCAACCCCCTGCTCGATGCGGTGGGGCTCAACCTCTATATGGCGGCGGGGGGCAGCGGTCTGCCGGTCATCGTCGAACCCGCCCAGGTCATGACCATCTTGCTGGGGGCCGTGCTGCTGAGCTTCAGTGCCACCCTCTATCCGGCGGCCCGTGCGGCCCGGGTCAAACCGGCCGAGGCATTACGTTATGAATAGCGCTGTGAATCCATCATCTTCTGTTGTTACCTCCGGTGCGAGTGCCGGCGTTGTGACTGGTGCCAATGTGGTCACCGGTATAAGTGGAGCCCCTGTTATGAATGAACCCCAGTCCTGCGAGCCTCTGCTGCGCTGTCAGGCCCTCAACCATGTCTATAAAGAGGGCAATCTGGAGACCCAGGTGCTCAAGGGGATAGATCTCTGCGTCGCCCCCGGCGAGATGCTGGCGGTGGTGGGGAGCTCGGGCTCGGGCAAGACCACCTTGCTGCACCTGATGGGGGCGCTGGACAACCCCTCGAGCGGCGCCGTGCTGTTCAAGGGGCAGGATATCCACCACTGGGACAGCAAGACCCAGGCCCGTTTTCGCAATCAGGAGCTGGGCTTCGTCTATCAGTTCCACCACCTGCTGGCCGAGTTCACCGCGCTGGAAAATACCGCCATGCCGCTGCTGATCGCCGGTGAGTCGGTGGCGAGCGCCACCGACAAGGCGACCCGGATGCTGGGGCGGGTGGGGCTCTCCCATCGTCTCAATCACAGGCCTTCCGAGCTGTCCGGTGGCGAGCGCCAGCGGGTGGCCATCGCCCGTGCCCTGGTCAACGAGCCGAGCCTGGTGCTGGCGGACGAGCCCACCGGCAACCTGGATCACGCCAGCGCCACTGCGGTGTACGAACTGCTCTGCGAGCTCAACCGGGAGCTGGGCACGGCCTTCGTGGTGGTCACCCATGACTTGAGCCTCGCCGCCAAGCTGCACCGCCGGGTGACCCTGGTGAGCGGCATCATGGCGGAGGTCGCCTGATGTTCAAGCCGCTGCCCCTCTTTCTGGGCCTGCGTTACAGCCGCTCCCGCCGTCGCAACGGCTTCATCGCCTTCATTTCCGCCTCCTCCCTGATCGGCATCGCCCTCGGGGTGATGGCCCTCATTCTTGGCCTCTCCGCCATGAACGGCTTCGAGCGGGAGCTCAAGAACCGGGTGCTCTCTGTGGTGCCCCACGGTGAGCTCATCGGCATGGAGGCGCCCCTGCCGGACTGGCCGAGGCTTCGGGACTACCTGCTGGCCCAGCCCGGGATCGAGGCCGCGGCCCCTGTCATCCGCCTCGATGGCCTGCTGGAGCACGGCTCCGCCATCAAGGGGGTGCAGGTGCGCGCCGTGCTGCCCGAGCTCGAGGCGAACCTGTCGGACGCTGGCAACTACATGACAGGGCTGGGTTTTCGTGAACTGCAGGCGGGCGATCACGGGGTGATCCTCGGCAAGACCATCGCCGACAAGCTGGGGGTCAAGATAGGTGATCCCGTGACCCTGCTGCTGCCCCAAGGGGGAGACGAGACGGGGATCAAGAATCCCCGGCGGGAGACCCTGACCGTGGTGGGGCTGCTGGAGATAGGCGGCCAGCTCGACGGCGTGCTCGGCTTCATGCACCTGGCCGATGCCCAGTCCATCACCGGTATGGGCAGCGCGGTGGAAGGCTTCAGCCTCAAGGTGAACGACGTGCTCAAGGCGCAGTCCATCACGGTGGCGGCCGCCCGCAAATTCCCGCACTACGTCTACATCAGCAGCTGGATGAGCCGCCAAGGCTATCTCTATCAGGACATCCAGATGGTGCGCACCGTCATGTACGTGGTGATGCTGATGGTGGTGGCGGTGGCCTGCTTCAACATCGTCTCCACCCTGGTGATGGCGGTGAACGAGAAGCGCAACGAGATCGCCATCTTGAAGACCATGGGGGCGAGCCCGGGCCAGATCCGGCTCACCTTCGTCATCCAGGGGATGGTGAACGGGGTGCTCGGTGCCTTGCTCGGTGCCCTGCTGGGGGGGCTGCTTTCGAGCAAGCTGACCCAGATCCTGAGCGGTATCGAAAAGCTCATCGGCCATCGTTTCCTGAACCCGGACATCTACTTCATCGACTTCCTGCCGACCGAGCTGCACATGCAGGATCTGGTGATAGTGACCAGTGCCGCCATCCTGATGAGTCTGCTGGCCACCCTCTATCCCGCCTGGCGGGCGAGCGGTCTGGTGCCCTCCCGGGAGCTGGGTCACTGATCCGCGAGCCAGCTCTGCCAAGCCTGGCAATATGCTGAAAAAGAAGGGCCCGCCGGTCTGCACCGGCGGGCCCTTCTCTCTTCTGGTCGTTCCGACTGGCTTAGTGGGCGTTGAGCTCATCGAGGGGCAGGGAGAAGCTCGCCACGAACACATCGATAAAGTAGCGCATGGCCGGGTTCATCCTGGCCTCCAGCATCTGTTCGAGGCGCTTGCGCGCGGGCTCGAACTCCCGGTTGCCTGCATTTATCTCCTCCAGACACTTGGTATAGGCACAGAGGGTGTCGGCATCCTTCACCAGCCGGGCGAGGGCGTCGTCCTGGGCAGCGGAGTCGAGCAGGGGGCGAAAGTCTTCCATCAGCTCGGGGGGCAGCATCCCCAGCAGGCGCTGTTCGGCGGCGAGTTCAATCTTCTTGTACTCGCGGGCTATCTCGGGGTTGAAGTACTTGACCGGGGTCGGCAGATCGCCGGTCAGCACCTCGCTGCTGTCGTGGTAGAGGGCCATCACGGCGGCGTGGTTGGCATCCACCTTGCCATCAAACAGCCGGTTGCTGATGACGCCGAGGGCGTGGGCCACCATGGCCACCTGCAGGCTGTGCTCGGCGATGTTTTCCGGCTGTATGTTGCGCATCAGGGGCCAGCGGTAGATGAGCCGCATGCGGGCGAGGTTGGCGAAGAAGTGGCTGGGCAGCATGGAGGACCTCGAACTGGGGCAATGAAAAAGGGCAGACCCTAGTCTGCCCTTTTTTGACATCCCAGGCATAGCCTGGCGATGCATTCTTGCTTAGCGAATATAGCGACCGGATTCGGCCTCGTGGTTGGTGACTATCATCTGGCCTATGGGGGCCAGGGCAATCAGCGCCAGCTTGAGGTGCTGGATACCGAACGGGATGCCGATGATGGTCACGAAGCAGGCCAGGGCCGAGGCGATGTGGCCTATGGCCAGCCAGACGCCGATCACCAGGAACCAGAGGATGTTGCCAATCATCCCGAGGGCCCCTGTGCCGATGTCGCTCTGGCCCGTCATTGTCTTGCGGTTGACCGCCTGCTTGCCAAACGGGAAGAAGGTGAAGGTGCCGATGACGAAACAGGCCCGTCCCCAGGGGATCCCGATCAGGGAGACGAAGCAGAGCAGCCCGGCCAGCCACCAGGCCAGCCCCATAAAGACGCCCCCCAGTACAAACCAGAGCAGATTGAACAAGAAGCGGAAAAAGGACATGTGGGTCTCTCCAGACTCATAAATTGGCAGTCACCATAGCGAGCGGCGCCGAGGGACGCAATGGCTGATGCGAGAAGGCGGACAATTTGGGTCGCAGACCCCCTGACAGCACCTCTCCCGACGACGCCGGGAGATGTAAAAAGCATAGCGTGACGTGCAAAAGGGTGAGCAAGCGCAAATTATTGCGAACCTGATGCTTGAACTCGGCGCAAGGCTTCCCCATATAGGAGGCAGTCTTGCGCAAATTGTGCTGTCTGTGCCCCGGATGGGGGATGTGCGGCTCGACGCGACCAATGTGCGCCGCTATAATGTCGCGTCATATTTTCTCATCACAAAGACAGTCGTTGTCTTTATAAACAGGAAGACTCCGGGCTTTGCCCAGGGGTAATAAGGGTCAGCACACAGTGCTGAGTTGAACGAGGTAAAAGAATGCAAGTTTCTGTAGAGACAACCCAAGGTCTGGAACGCCGTCTTACCATCACTGTACCGGCTGCTACCGTTGACGCTGCCGTGCGTAAAGAATTGAATGGCCTGGCCAAGACTCGTCGCATCGACGGTTTCCGTCCTGGCAAGGCTCCGGTTGCCATCATCAAGAAGATGTTCGGCGCCATGGCCCATGCCCGCGTTGCCGATGAAATGATGCAGAACAACTTCATCAAGGCCATCATCGAGAGCAAACTGAGCCCGGCCGGTGCGCCGACCATGGATCCGAAAGAGATCAAGGAAGGCCAGGATTTCGAATTCACCGCCACTTTCGAAGTGTACCCGGAGTTTGAAGTTGCCGGTCTCGAGAGCATCAAGGTCGAGAAGCCGGTTGCCTCCGTCAAGGATGCCGACCTGGCCAACATGATCGACACCCTGCGCAAGCAGCATGCCACCTGGTCTGACGTCGATGCCGCTGCCGCCAATGGCATGCGTGTCACCCTGGACTTCGTCGGTTCCATCGACGGTGAAGAGTTCGACGGTGGCAAGGCTGAAGGTTTCACTCTGGAACTGGGCGCCGGCCGCATGATCCCTGGCTTCGAAGACGCCATCCTGGGCAAGAAAGCGGGCGACGAGTTCACCATCGAGGTGACCTTCCCGGCTGACTACCACGCCGAAGCCCTGAAGGGCAAAGCGGCCAAGTTCGCCTCTAAGCTGAACAAGGTTGAAGAGCAGGTTCTGCCTGAGCTGACCGAAGAGTTCGTCAAGCGTTTTGGCATCGAAAGCGGCAGCGTCGAAGAGCTGAAAGCCGAAGTGCGCAAGAACATGGAGCGCGAACTGGCTCAAGCCCTGAAGAACAGCGTGAAAGAGCAGGTGCTGAACGGCCTGGTTGAAGCCAACCAGATCGATCTGCCGAAGGCTGCCGTTGCCCAGGAAATCGATGCCCTGCGTCAGCAAGCCCTGCAGCGTTTCGGTGGCTTCCAGGGCGGCAACGCTCCCGAGCTGCCGGCCGAGCTGTTCCAGGCGCAAGCCGAGCGTCGCGTACGCGTCGGTCTGCTGCTGGGTGACGTCATCCGCACCAACGAGATCAAGGCTGACGACGCCCGTGTGACCAGCATCATCGAGTCCATGGCCACTGCCTACGAAGATCCGAAGGAAGTGATCGAGTACTACCAGAAGAACGAGCAGATGCTGAACGGCGTTCGTAACCTGGCCATCGAAGATCAAGCCATCGACCTGATCCTGTCCAAGGCGCAAGTGACCGAGAAAGAAGTTGCCTTCGACGAAGTGATCAACAAGTCCGGTGCCGCTGCCTAAGAACATTTGACTTAAGGTCAAAACTGTTAAGTATAATGGCTCGTGTGATCTCCACTCGGGCCATTTTATTTTAGGGACAATGCCTTATGTACAAGAACTATAACGATGTGACTGAATCCCCACGCAATGCGCTCATCCCTATGGTGGTCGAGCAGACGGCGAAAGGGGAGCGTTCCTATGACATCTATTCCCGTCTGCTCAAGGAGCGGGTGATCTTCCTGACCGGTCAGGTTGAGGATCACATGGCGAATCTGGTGGTGGCTCAGCTGCTGTTCCTGGAGTCCGAGAACCCGGATCAGGACATCAGCATCTACATCAACTCGCCGGGTGGTGCCGTCACTGCGGGGATGTCCATCTATGACACCATGCAGTTCATCAAGCCGGACGTCAGCACCGTCTGCATGGGGCAGGCCTGCTCCATGGGCGCCTTCCTGCTGGCCGGCGGTGCCAAGGGCAAGCGTTTCTGCCTGCCTAACGCTCGGGTGATGATCCACCAGCCGCTGGGTGGCTTCCAGGGCCAGGCATCTGACATCCAGATCCATGCCCAGGAGATCCTGAAAATCAAGAATACCCTGAACGATCGTCTGGCTTTCCATACCGGACAGGACATGGCCACCATCGAACGCGACACCGACCGTGACAACTTCATGTCGGCCGAGCAGGCCGTGGCCTATGGTCTGGTTGACGGCATCCTGAGCCAGCGCGGCTGAGCAGGGTATCCCGTCCTGTTGTAAACTCAACAGGACGATCCATCCTCTATTGATAAAACGAGGTCGCTGAATGACAGAGAAACGCAAGGGTGAGGGCGACAAGCTGCTTTATTGCTCTTTCTGCGGCAAAAGCCAGCATGAAGTGCGTAAGCTGATCGCTGGCCCTTCCGTCTACGTATGTGATGAGTGTGTCGAGCTGTGCAACGACATCATCCGCGAGGAGATCCGCGAGATCTCTCCCAAGCGCGATGGTAGCGAGCTGCCGACCCCTCATGAAATCCGCGCTCATCTGGACGACTACGTGATCGGGCAGGAGTACGCCAAGAAGGTGCTGGCAGTTGCCGTCTACAACCACTACAAGCGTCTGCGCAGCGGCAGCGAGTCCGGTGGTGTGGAGCTTGGCAAGTCCAACATCCTGCTGATTGGCCCGACCGGCAGCGGCAAGACCCTGCTGGCCGAGACGCTCGCCCGTCTGCTGGATGTGCCTTTCACCATGGCCGATGCCACCACATTGACTGAAGCCGGTTATGTGGGCGAGGACGTGGAGAACATCATCCAGAAGTTGCTGCAAAAGTGCGACTACGACGTGGAGAAGGCCCAGCGCGGCATCGTCTACATCGACGAGATCGACAAGATCTCCCGCAAGTCGGACAACCCCTCCATCACCCGCGATGTCTCCGGGGAAGGGGTGCAGCAGGCACTGCTGAAGCTGATCGAAGGCACCATAGCTTCCGTGCCGCCGCAAGGGGGCCGCAAGCATCCGCAGCAGGAGTTCCTGCAGGTTGATACCTCCAAGATCCTCTTCATCTGTGGTGGCGCCTTCGCCGGCCTGGACAAGGTGATCGAGCAGCGTTCCGTCAAGGGGACCGGCATCGGCTTTGGTGCCGACGTCAAATCCAAGAATGCCAAGGCGACCCTGAGTGAGAACTTTGCCAAGGTGGAGCCGGAAGATCTGATCAAGTACGGTCTCATCCCCGAGTTCATCGGTCGTCTGCCGGTAGTGGCGACCCTCACCGAGCTGGACGAAGCGGCCCTCATCCAGATCCTGAAGGAGCCGAAGAACGCGCTGACCAAGCAGTACGCCGCGTTGTTTGCCCTGGAAGAGGTGGAGCTGGAGTTCCGTGACGACGCCCTGAACGCCATCGCGCGCAAGGCGATGGAGCGCAAGACCGGTGCCCGTGGCCTGAGATCCATCGTCGAAGCCGTGTTGCTCGACACCATGTATGACCTGCCCTCCCTGGAAGGGGTCAGCAAGGTGGTGATCGACGAGACGGTGATCAAGGGGGACTCCGCCCCCCTGATGATCTACGACAATCCCGAGACACAGGCCGCCGCGTCAGAGTAACTGACTGATTTTTAATCACATAAAGGGGCATTTTGCCCCTTTCATGCTTTTTACGGCCAAGGCGATTGAATCTCATCTTTGCGCCCCCATATACTCAGCCAAGCGCTTTGCCAACGGTATAACAAGCCGAGAGGACATATATGAACCTAGAGCGTTCAGAACGCATCGAGATTCCCGTCCTGCCTCTTCGTGACGTGGTGGTTTACCCCCACATGGTCATTCCACTCTTTGTGGGGCGGGAAAAATCCATTCGCTGTCTGGAAGCGGCCATGGAGCAGGACAAGAAAGTCCTGCTGGTGGCCCAGAAGGATGCGTCAACTGACGAGCCGACGGTGGAGGAGATCTTCTCCGTCGGGACAGTGGCCAACATTTTGCAGATGCTCAAGCTGCCTGACGGCACCGTCAAGGTGCTGGTGGAAGGGGGCCAGCGTGCCCGTCTTGAGCGGATGATCGATGACAAGGACTTCTTCGTCGGTGAGGCGCAGTACATAGCGTCTGCCCCCATCGAGGAGAAGGATCAGGATGTGCTGGTGCGCTCCGCCATCGGCCAGTTTGAAGGCTACATCAAGCTCAACAAGAAGATCCCGCCCGAGGTGCTGACCTCGATCTCGGCGATCGACGATGCGGCGCGCCTGGCTGACACCATGGCGGCCCACATGCCGCTCAAGCTCGAAGACAAGCAGAAGGTGCTGGAAATCGCCTCTGTGTCCGAGCGCATCGAGTTTCTGATGGCCATGATGGAGTCGGAGATCGATCTGTTGCAGGTCGAGAAGCGCATCCGCTCCCGGGTCAAGAAGCAGATGGAGAAGAGCCAGCGGGAGTACTACCTCAACGAGCAGATGAAGGCCATCCAGAAAGAGCTGGGTGAGCTGGAAGACAGCCCGGACGAATTCGAAGCCCTCAATCGCAAGATTGACGAGGCGGGGATGCCGGACGATGCCCGTGAGAAGGCCCTGGCCGAGCTTGCCAAGCTGAAGATGATGTCCCCCATGTCCGCAGAAGCCACAGTGGTGCGCAGCTATGTGGACTGGATGGTGCAGGTGCCGTGGAAGGCCCGCTCCAAGGTCAAGAAGGATCTCGCCAAGGCCCAAGAGGTGCTGGATTCGGATCACTATGGCCTGGACAAGGTCAAGGATCGCATCCTCGAGTACCTGGCGGTGCAGGCGCGGGTGAACAAGCTCAAGGGCCCCATCCTCTGTCTGGTCGGGCCTCCCGGTGTGGGCAAGACCTCGCTCGGTCAGTCCATCGCCAAGGCGACCGGTCGCAAGTACGTGCGCATGGCGCTCGGCGGCGTGCGTGACGAGGCGGAGATCCGCGGTCACCGCCGCACCTATATCGGCTCCATGCCCGGCAAGCTCATCCAGAAGATGGCGAAGGTCGGCGTGAAGAACCCGCTGTTCCTGCTCGATGAAATCGACAAGATGAGCTCGGACATGCGCGGCGATCCCGCTTCCGCCCTGCTGGAAGTGCTGGATCCCGAGCAGAACAGCAGCTTCAACGATCACTATCTGGAAGTGGATTATGACCTGTCGGACGTGATGTTCGTGGCCACCTCCAACTCCATGAACATCCCGGGTCCGCTGCTGGACCGGATGGAAGTGATCCGTCTGTCCGGTTACACCGAGGACGAGAAGCTCAACATCGCCAAGCAGCACCTGGTGGCCAAGCAGATCCAGCGCAACGGCCTGAAGGAGTCCGAGATCACCATCGAAGACTCCGCCCTGATCGGCGTCATCCGCTACTACACCCGCGAGGCGGGGGTGCGTAGCCTGGAGCGCGAGATCTCCAAGATCTGTCGCAAGGCGGTCAAACGCATCCTGCTGGACAAGAGCATCAAGCATGTTCAGGTCAATCAGGAGAACCTCAAGGAGTTCCTCGGGGTACAGCGTTTCGATTACGGCAAGGCCACCGATCAGAACCAGATCGGTCAGGTGTGCGGGCTGGCGTGGACCGAAGTGGGGGGCGATCTGCTCACCATCGAGACCACCAACATGCCGGGCAAGGGCAAGCTCACTTATACCGGTTCCCTCGGTGACGTGATGCAGGAGTCCATCCAGGCCGCCATGACGGTGGTGCGGGCCCGTGCCGAGAAGCTGCGCATCAATGCCGACTTCTACGAGAAGCGCGACATCCACGTGCACGTGCCGGAAGGGGCGACCCCGAAGGACGGCCCGAGCGCCGGTATCGCCATGTGTACCGCCCTGGTCTCCAGCCTCACCGGCAACCCGGTGCGTGCCGACGTGGCCATGACCGGCGAGATCACCCTGCGGGGCGAAGTGCTGCCCATCGGGGGGCTCAAGGAGAAACTGCTGGCGGCTCACCGTGGCGGTATCAAGCGGGTGCTCATCCCGAAAGAGAACGAACGCGATCTCGAGGAGATCCCGGACAATGTCAAACAAGACCTTGAAATTTATCCGGTTCGCTGGATTGATGAGGTGCTTGCACTGGCGTTGCAGGACAATCCGCAGGGTTTCGAACGCGTTTCTGTCGTGTAAATGTTGATGCGCCGCAAATTTGGCGCATTCGGGGGGTGGTTAAGGCTTGCATGCGCCGGATAACGGAAGTAGCCTTGACCACCGATCGGGTACTCATGATGAGTCGCAATGCGTGATGTGGCGCGGGTTTGCGCCAGATTGTCACTTGCAACTGATCAGGAGGCTTGTTATAAAACCTCCACTTGTTGTGGCCAGGGAAATCAGTGCCGCAGCGATGTTCGATAAAAGGGGAATATAAGAGTGAATAAATCTCAACTGATTGACAAGATTGCAGACGGTGCTGATATCTCCAAAGCTGCCGCTGGTCGTGCGCTGGATGCTTTCATTGACGCCGTTGGTGAAGCCCTGAAAGAGGGTGACCAGGTTGCTCTGGTTGGCTTCGGTACTTTCGCCGTTCGCGAGCGTGCCGCTCGTTCTGGCCGTAACCCGCAAACTGGTGCGACCATCGAAATCGCTGCCGGTAAAGTTCCTGCCTTCAAAGCCGGCAAGGCCCTGAAAGACGCGGTCAACTAAGCCGGGCGCTGATTTTCATCGGCTCCGACCTTGGTCGCTGACCAGACAAGTGAGAGGGCTCTCCCTCATACTGATTGACCAAGGCGCATCGCAATCGGTGCGCCTTTTCATTATTCATGCCCATCGAGTTCGGGAGCATAAGTACAAACATGATGTTGGATAAACTACGCGAAGGGGCGCAGGGCAAGGTAGCCAAGGTTATCTTGGGCCTGATCATCCTCTCCTTTGCCTTGGCCGGTGTAGGCAGCTACCTCAATGGCCCGGCACGTACCGCCCCCGCTACCGTCAACGGCAATGACATCAGTGCCCCCGCACTGGAGAATGCCTATCGCAACGAGCGGGCCCGCATGGAATCCCAAATGGGTGAGGCCTTCAACCAGCTGGCCGCCAACCCCGACTACATGAAACAGTTCCGCCGCGGCGTGCTGGACCGGCTGATCGATCAGGCGCTGATCGATGACAAGGCCCGTCAGCTCGGCCTGCGGGTCAGTGACGAGCAGATCAAGCAGGCCATCGTCGCCATGCCGGAGTTTGCCGAGGACGGCAAGTTCAACAACGATCGCTACCTGCAGCTGATCCGCCGTGCCGGCATGACCCCCGAGATGTTCCGCGACTCCCTGCGCCAGGACATGGTGCGCCAGCAACTGATGGGCGCCGTGCTGGGCTCCGAGTTCGCCCTCAAGGGCGAGGCCGAGCAGCTCGACAAGCTCTACAACCAGACCCGGGATCTGCGCCTGGTGCGCCTGGCTGCCTCCGCCTACCTGGGTGAGGTCGAGGTGAGCGACGCCGAGGTGGATCAGTTCTACAAGACCAACAGCGGCCGCTTCATGAACGACGAGAAGGTCAAGGTCGACTACCTGCTGCTGGATGCGGCCAACCTCGGCAAGAACATCAAGGTGACCGAGCAGGATGCCCAGGATTACTACGATCAGCACCAGGACCTGTTCCAGCGTGCCGAGCGTCGCCGCGTGGCACACATCCTGATCCCCTTTGGCAAGGATGAGAAGGCGGCCCAGCAGAAGGCTGACGAGCTGCTGGCCAAGGTCAAGGGCGGTGAAGACTTCGCGACCCTGGCCAAAGCCAACTCCAGCGATACCTTCTCCGCCAAGAAGGGCGGCGAACTGGACTGGTTCGAGAAAGGGGTGATGGATCCTGCCTTCGAGCAGGCTGCCTTTGCGCTGGCCAAGGCCGGCGATCTCTCCACCGTGGTGAAGAGCCCGTTTGGTTTCCACATCATCAAGCTGCTGGCCGTCGAGCCTGGCAAGACCAAGCCGTTCGTGGATGTGATGAGCGAAACCATCGCCCGTCTGCAAGCGGACAAGGCCAAGGAGCTGTTCTTCGCCGAGCAGCAGAAGATGGCCGACAGCAGCTTCGAGAACCCGGACTCCCTGGATCTGACTGCCGAAGCCATGGGTCTGAAGGTGATCTCGTCTGATTACTTCAGCCAGGCCGATGCCCAGGCGCCCCTCAATGATCCCAAGGTGCTTGCGGCTGCCTTCTCCGAGCAATTGCGCGACGAGAACACCAACTCCGACGTGATCGAGCTCTCCGATGGCAAGGCGCTGGTGCTGCACATCATGGGTCACCAGCCCAAGGCGGCCAAGCCGCTGGCGGAGATCAAGGATCAGGTGATTGCGGCCATCAAGCATGAGAAGGCCAGCGAAGTGGCCCGTGGCAAGGCCCAGGGCCTGCTGGACAAGCTGCACGCCGGCGAGGACATCCAGGCCGATCTGACCGCCCTCGGGCTGAAGGTGGAGAGCCACAAGGGTGTCTCCCGCTTCGCCCAGGAGATGGATCAGAACCTGCTGGCCCAGGCGTTCCGCATGCCCCATCCGAAGGATGGCAAGCCGAGTGTCGAGCTGGTGGCCGAAGCCAATGGCGATCGCGTGGTGGTGGCGCTGGACAAGGTCAATGTGACCAAGGAGCCTTCCCAGATGGTGAGCCTGCTGCAAGGCCAGCTCGGTCAGGGCAAGGCCCAGGCCGACTACAAGTCGCTGATCGACGAGCTGCGCAAAGCGGCCAAGATTGAGTACTTCACCGACGTGGAGGCGACCGTCGAGTAATCGATACACGCCCTCAATTGAAAACGGCTCCTTGATGGAGCCGTTTTTTTATGTCCCGAACACGTGTCCGCTCGGCAAGCGCGGGCGGGCTGAAGAGGGGTGAGGCCTGACACCGGCTTGTGCTGTCTATCCTGGGATAAGCCGGACGGCTGCATGGGAGTGCGCGGCTCTTGCACAGCACTCTTGCTCCCCAATCCTTCCCTTGCCGTGGGGGACGCTCGCAGGGGTGCACGGAGGCATAAAAAAACCGGCGCCACTGGCGCCGGTTTCACGATGTAAGACCCGGGGGTTACACCACGCCCTGACTGCGCAGGTAATCCTCGTAGGTGCCGCCGAAGTCGCGGATGCCGTTCTCGGTCAGTTCCATGATACGGGTCGCCAGGGACGACACGAACTCACGGTCGTGAGAGACGAAGATCAGGGTGCCCTGATACATCTCCAGCGCCAGGTTCAAGGATTCGATGGATTCCATGTCCAGGTGGTTGGTCGGCTCATCCATGATCAGGATGTTGGGACGCTGCATCATCAGCTTGCCGAACAGCATGCGGCCCTGCTCGCCACCGGAGAGCACCTTGACCGGCTTCTTGATGTCGTCCTGGGAGAACAGCAGACGACCCAGCACCGAGCGTACCGCCTGCTCGTCTTCGTTGGGCTGCTTCCACTGGGACATCCAGTCGAACACGTTGAGATCGGTGTCGAAATCGTCGGCGTGATCCTGGGCGTAGTAGCCGATCTGGGCATTCTCGGACCACTTGATGGTGCCGCTGTCCGGTGCCAGCTCGCCCATGAGGGTCTTGATCAGGGTGGATTTACCGATGCCGTTGGTACCCAGGATGGCGACCTTCTCGCCCACTTCCAGCATCATGCTCAGGCCCTTGAATAGCGGCTCCTCACCATACCCCTTGGACAGCCCTTCGATCTCCAGGATGTTGCGGTAGAGCTTCTTCTCCTGCTCGAAGCGGATGAAGGGGTTCTGACGGCTGGAGACCTTCACTTCCTCGATCTTGATCTTGTCGATCTGCTTGAGGCGGGAGGTGGCCTGGCTCGACTTGGAGGCGTTGGCACTGAAACGGGAGACGAAGGATTGCAGATCGGCAATCTGGGCCTTCTTCTTGGCGTTGTCGGCGATCAGACGCTCGCGGGCCTGGGTGGCCGCCGTCATGTATTCGTCGTAGTTGCCCGGGTAGACGCGCAGCTCGCCGTAGTCCAGATCCGCCATGTGGGTGCAGACGGAGTTCAGGAAGTGACGGTCGTGAGAGATGATGATCATGGTGCTTTCACGATCGTTGAGCACCTGCTCCAGCCAGCGGATGGTGTTGATGTCCAGGTTGTTGGTCGGTTCGTCCAGCAGCAGGATGTCGGGGTTGGAGAACAGCGCCTGTGCCAGCAGCACCCGCAGTTTCCAGCCCGGGGCCACTTCGCTCATGGGGCCGTTGTGCAGCTCGATGGGGATGCCGGCACCCAGCAGCAGCTCGCCGGCGCGGGATTCGGCGGTATAGCCGTCATACTCGGCGACCAGGCCTTCCAGCTCGGCGGCTTTCATGTAGTCGTCGTCGGTGGCTTCCAGATTGGCGTAGATGGCATCGCGCTCGGCGATGGCGGCCCACAGCTCGCTATGACCCATCATGACCACGTCCAGCACGCGCATCTCTTCGTAGGCGAACTGATCCTGGCGCAACTTACCGATGCGCTCGTTGACGTCCAGGCTCACATTACCGCCAGTGGGCTCCAGATCGCCGCCGAGGATCTTCATGAAGGTGGACTTGCCACAGCCGTTTGCGCCGATGAGGCCGTAGCGGTTGCCGCCGCCAAACTTGACGCTGATGTTCTCAAACAGCGGCTTGGCGCCGAACTGCATGGTGATGTTGTTGCTGCTTAACAAAGGAGATGTCCCGGGTTGTCTGTCAAATGGCGCGCATTATGGCACAGATCCCCCGAAAGTTTTAGCAGGAACTGTGATCGGGGCCCATTGCAACGGGGACCCGGTGGCGAAAAAGGCATCGTTCACCTGAGGGGAGGGAAAGGAGAGGCGAGGGGGAGGCCCGGAATAAGAAAAGCCGGCACTGGGCCGGCTTGGGGGAGTCAGACAAGCTTAGTGGGCGGAGGCGCCGGAGGCACCGAGCCCGGTCTGGGAGCGGACGAATTGCGGGAAGAACTTCGCATGCTCGTCGGAGGCGTTCTGGGACTTGTCGGTGACCGAGAAGAACCAGATCCCGATGAAGGCCAGCGCCATGGAGAAGAGCGCCGGGTATTCGTAGGGGAAGATCGCCTGGGCATGGCCCAGTACCTTCACCCACACGGTCGGGCCCAGGATCATCAGGGTCACGGCGCTGATGAGGCCCAGCCAGCCACCATAGACGGCGCCGCGGGTGGTGAGGCGGGACCAGAACATGGAGAGGAAGAGCACCGGGAAGTTGCAGCTCGCCGCGATGGAGAAGGCCAGGCCCACCATGAAGGCGATGTTCTGCTTCTCGAACAGTATGCCCAGACCGATGGCCACCACTCCCAGCACCAGCGTGGTCATCTTGGAGACGCGCAGCTCGTCGGCTTCGTTGGCCTTGCCTTCCTTGATGACGCAGGCATAGAGGTCGTGGGAGACCGCAGAGGCGCCAGCCAGGGTCAGCCCGGCGACCACGGCGAGTATGGTGGCGAAGGCCACGGCAGAGATGAAGCCGAGGAACAGGCTGCCACCCACGGCGTCGGCCAGATGGACGGCCGCCATGTTGGTGCCCCCCAGCAGGGCGCCGGTGGCGTCCTTGAAGTCCGGGTTGGTGCTGACCAGCAGGATGGCACCGAAGCCGATGATGAAGGTCAGGATGTAGAAGTAGCCGATGAAGCCGGTGGCATAGAACACCGATTTACGGGCTTCCTTGGCGTCGCTCACGGTGAAGAAGCGCATCAGGATATGGGGCAGACCGGCGGTGCCGAACATCAGGGCCAGTCCAAGGGAGATGGCGGAGATGGGGTCGGCGACCAGGCCACCCGGGCTCATGATGGCGGCGCCATTGGCATGGACCTTGACCGCTTCGCTGAACAGGGCGCCGATGTCGAAGTTGACGGACTTCATCACCATGATAGCCATGAAGGAGGCGCCGGAGAGCAGCATGACCGCCTTGATGATCTGCACCCAGGTGGTGGCCAGCATGCCGCCGAACAGCACGTAGAGCACCATCAGGATGCCGACCAGCACCACGGCCACATGGTATTGCAGGCCGAACAGCAGCTCGATGAGCTTGCCGGCACCCACCATCTGGGCGATGAGGTAGAGGGCGACCACCACCAGGGAGCCGCTGGCGGAGAGGCTGCGCACCGAGGTCTGCTTGAGGCGGTAGGAGGCCACGTCGGCGAAGGTGTACTTGCCGAGGTTGCGCAGCCGCTCCGCGATCAGGAACAGTATGATGGGCCAGCCCACCAGGAAGCCGATGGAGTAGATGAGGCCGTCATAGCCCGAGGTGTAGACCAGGGCGGAGATGCCGAGGAAGGAGGCGGCGGACATGTAGTCGCCGGCGATGGCCAGACCGTTCTGGAAGCCGGTGATGCGCCCGCCGGCGGCATAGTAGTCGGAGGCCGAGCGGTTGCGCTTGGAGGCCCAGTAGGTGATGAAGAGGGTGGCGGCCACGAAGGCCACGAACATCACGATGGCCGAGATGTTGAGGGGCTGGCGTTGCACCTCGCCGGTCAGCGCATCGGCCGCCAGCAGGGGGGTGGACAACAGGCTGCCGAGCAGCAGCAGAGACTTGCCTTTCATGATTGCACTCCCTTGAGGATCTTCTGGTTCAGCTCGTCAAACTCGCTGTTGGCCCGGAATACATAGACGCCGGTGAGCACGAAGGAGGCGACGATGAGGCCCACGCCAACCGGGATGCCGCGGGTGATGCTGGAGCCGTCGCTGAGCGGGGTGCCAAGCCAGCCCGGGGCGAAGGCGATGAGCAGGATGAACGCCAGGTAGAGCCCCAGCATCAGGATGGAGAGGGTCCAGGCGAAGCGCTGGCGTTTGCTGACCAGCTCCTGGAAGTTGGGATCTTGCTGGATCCTCAGATAGCGTTGCTGTTCCATTGCAGTTCTCCGTGACGGTTGTGTCAGCTGTGATTGAAGGGTGTCCCTACCGAGCAGGAGACCTGCTCATGTAAGCAAAATGTGAATTAAATGTTATTTTCGGGCAATTAGACTTTGGGATAAGCCAGCGGGCCGCCCTGATGCAGGCGCAGGAAGATGAGGGCGGCGGCGGTGGCGTCACTCAGGGCGTCGTGAAGGGGCAGGGGCGGCAGCCCCAGATGCTGGCAGATGGCGGCCAGATGCAGGTCGATGACGGCGTCGGGATAGCGCCGAAAGAGCTGATCGTGATAGAGCCGGCTCACCTCTATGCCACGCTGGGGCAGGCGCAGCCCCCAGAGCCGCTGGCAGGCCAGATTGAGGATCCGCAAGTCATAGGCGATGTGATAGCCCACCAGTTCGCGGGGCCCGATGAAGGCTAGCAGCAGACGCAGCGCGGCTTCCAGCGCCATTCCTTGCTGCAGATCCTGATGGCGCAGGCCGTGGATCACCACGGAGTGCGCGCTCAGGCTGGCCGGTGGCTGCACCCTGATGTTGAGGGCCTCGCCGATCAGCACCCGGTTGCCCTGGATGCGCACCGCCCCGATGGAGACGATCTCCGCCTTGGCGGGATCCAGGCTGGTGGTCTCGAAATCCAGCGCCACCCACTCCTCCTCGGGGGGGGTCGCAAAGAGCGGGGAAAACTCCCCGTCCCGGAAGGCTCTACCCAGCCAATGACGTTGCCAGCGGCGCCACATGCCTATTGCCTAAGACGAAAGTGCAAGGTGAGCCACTGCTGGAACTTCTTCACCTGATGCAGGGCATGGCGCAGCAGATCCCTCTCCCCGTGCGCGAGTTCGCCAACCTGTACCCGGCTGTCCCCATCCTTGAGCTGGCTGCGCAGCCGCAGCCGCACAAACAGCCGGAAGGCTTCCGCCAGGTTGGCGCCATAGTCGGGGCTGAGGCGCCCCGCGGCCACCAGGGCGTCGATCCGTCCCAGGGTCGAGGTCTCCAGCACTTCTGCCTCCAGGGCCAGCACCCGCAGGCCGTGCACCAGGGGGAAGAGGCCGCCGCGCTTGAGATCCAGCCCCTCGGGGGCCTGCTCCAGCCGGCCAAAGAGGGTGAGGGGGGTGTGAAAGGCGACCGCCGCCCTGGCCATCTCCGCCAGCAGATCCGGCCGGTCGGCCAGGCACTTTCTCAGGTGGCGGGCGAGGGGGGCGAGCAGAGGACGATCCCCCATGATGGCCTGGGCATCGGCCAGGGTGGCGAGCCACAGCAGATCGGCCTCGCTGGCGCGCACACAGGCCTGCTCTATCTCATCCTGCCACTGGCGGGCCCCCTTGACCCACTCCGGGTTGCTGACCATCACCTTCCCCGGGCAGGGGGGGTAGCCGAGGCGCGCGAGCAGGGCGCTGAAGGCGGCCAGATCGGCCTGCCGATCTGGCCAATGCAGGCCATCCGGCAGGATCAGGGCGTTGTCCTGATCGGTCTTCTGGATCTGCTCGCCGCGCCCCTCAGAGCCCAACATCAGCAGGCACACCTGCTCCTGCACCTCGGGGGGGATCACCAGGGCGAAGGCCTTGGCGATCAACTGCTCGTTGATGGTGGCGATGAGCTTCATCAGAAACAGGGTATGGATCCCCTGGGCAAACAGGGTGCGGATGAGTTGCTGCTGCTCCCGGGCCACCGCCTCCAGGGCCCCCTGGCTGTCCGCCCGGGCGATGCGCAGGGTCAGCACATGGGAGTGGGCGGAGAAGAGCCCCAGCACCTGGGTCAGGTGCAGCACTCCCGCCACCTCCTGCCCCTGCCAGATGACCAGCCGCTTGATGCGGTGACGGGTCATCAGCAGCAGGGCATCGAACAGATAGCTGCCTTGCGTCAGGCCGATCAGCGGCGCCGGGGTAAGCACCGCCAGGGTTGCCGTCAGGGGCAGCCCCTTGAGGGTCAGGGCGTGGAGCAGGGTCTTGCGGGTGGCCAGGCTCAGGCTGCCGTCGGCGGCCGGGTAGAGCAGGCAATCGGTGCCCCTGCTGGCCATGGCTTCGCTGGCGGCCAGCAGGCTGGTCTGGCTGTCGAGCTGCAGGGGCGGCTGCAGGTGGCTGGGGTCGATGCGGGTCAGGATGAACTCCGCCAGGTTCTGTTGCCCGAGCTGGCCGCGGCGCTCCTGCTCTCGCTGACGCTCGGCCAGGGTGGCGGTGAAATAGTGTGCGAAGGCGGGGTGCGCGTCGCACAGTCCCTGGAAGGTGTCGCGGGGGATCAGCTGGCAGAGGGTGTCCTCCAGGGCGCTGAAGCGATGACGGCAGCGGCCGTCGAACTGGGCGCGCACGTCGAACATGTCCCCCACGCCATAGTCGCCGAAGGGCTGGTGGGGCGCCGACTCCTCCACTGCGCCCTTGATGACGAGGTAGAGGCCGGCGGGCTCATCCCCCGGCTGTTGCACCGTCTGGCCGGCGCGGAAGTAGCAGATGCTGAGGCGCTGGCCGAGTCGTTCACGGGCCGCCTCGCCCAGGCAGTCAAAGGGCGGACGGGCAAAATCGAACAGGAGTGACATGACAATTCTCGGCCTGTGGGCATGGGGCCAGTCTGGCAAAGGGGCCAGGGCGGGGCCAGCCGACTTTAGTCGCAGAGCCGGGCTGGCCTCCCTGTACCTGCCGATAACACTCTGGTAACGTTGTGGTATGACCAGTGTCGGCACAAGGAAGAGGAAGGAAATGGACAAGCCAAGGATCAGATGCGAGATCCGGGACGGCATCGCCGAGGTGATGCTGACCCGGGGGGACAAGCTCAATGCCCTGGACAGGGCCATGTTCGGCGCCATCGACGAGACGCTGACGCAGCTCGCGCAGCACAAGGGGCTGCGGGCGGTGATCCTGCACGGCGAGGGGCGGGCGTTCTGCGCCGGGCTGGATGTGAAATCCATGCTGAGGCAGCCAGTGGCGGCCCTCGATATTCTCAAGCGCGAGGCGGATGAGGCGACCAACCTGGCCCAGCGGGTCGCCTATGGCTGGCACCAGTTGCCGGTGCCTGTGATAGCCGTGACCCAGGGGGTCTGTTTCGGCGGCGGCCTGCAGATAGCGCTCGGGGCCGATTTTCGCTTCAGCACCCCGGATTGCCGCTTCTCGGTGATGGAGATCAAGTGGGGCATCATCCCCGACATGAGTGGCAGCGTCACCCTGCGCAATCTGATGGGGGTGGACACCGCCATGGAGCTGGCCATGAGCGGCCGCGAGCTGGATGCCCAGGAGGCGCGGGCGCTCGGGCTGGTGAGCCGGGTCTGCGAGGATCCCCTCGACGCGGCGCGGGAGTTCGCCAGGACCCTGATCACCAAGTCGCCGGATGCACTGGCGGGGATCAAGCAGCTCTACCATCAGGCCTGGGCCCGCAGCGACGAGCTGATGCTAAAAGAGGAGACCCGGCTGCAGAAGCAGATCCTGGGGCGCCCCAACCAGTGGCGGGCAACCCTCAACAGCCTGTTTCGCTGGCGCCTGCCGTTCGGACCGCGCCGCAACGCGCTCTAAGCCGTCGCCCCTCAAGAGAGCACAAATGAAAATGGCAGCCGAAGCTGCCATTTTGCATTGTGCCGTCTGATCACTTGGCAACGGAATCCGCATCCGGCTCGAACGGGTGACCAGATTGTTCCTGCTCCAGGTTTTGCTCGGAGCGACGGCCCGTCCAGTAGTCGGCGTTCTTGATGCCGAGTTTCTCCGGGTGGAACACGGGATCCAGCCCCAGGGCCTTTTGGGCCTCATAGTCCTTCAGGCAGGCGAAGGCGGGCTTTTGCAGCAGCAGGATGGCACCGATGTTGAGCCAGGCCATCAGGCCGACCCCGATGTCACCCAGACCCCAGGCCAGATCGGCGGTCTTGACGGTGCCGTAGACGGTGGAGGCCATCAGGGCCAGCTTCAGCAGGAAGGTGAGCCAGGGGCGGTTAATCTTGCGGTTGATGTAGGCGATGTTGGTCTCGGCGATGTAGTAGTAGGCCACTATGGTGGTGAACGCGAAGAAGAACAGGGCGATGGCGACGAAGTAGTTGCCAAAGCCGGGCATCATGCTCTCCATGGCGGTCTGCACATAACCGGGGCCGGCCGCGATGCCGGCGATGCCGGTATAGATGGCGGCACCGTCCGGACCCTGTACGTTATAAAGCCCGGTGATCAGCAGCATAAAGCCGGTGGCGGAGCAGACGAACAGGGTGTCGATGTAGACGGAGAACGCCTGCACCAGGCCCTGTTTGGCAGGATGGCTCACCGCGGCGGCGGAGGAGGCGTGCGGGCCCGTGCCCTGTGCCGCTTCGTTGGAGTAGACGCCACGCTTGACGCCCCACATGATGGCCAGGCCCAGAATGGCACCGAAACCGGCTTCCATCCCGAAGGCGCTCTTCCAGATCAGCAGGATGACGCCAGGCAGCTGGCCGATGTTGAGGGCGATGATGACGCAGGCGACGATGATGTAGCCGAGCGCCATGAAGGGCACCACAGTACTGGCGAAGCTGGCGATGCGTTTCACGCCGCCGAAGATGATGAAGCCGAGCAGCAGCGCCAGACCGGCGGCGGTGACGTTCGGGTCGATGTCAAAGGCGGTCTGCAGACTGGAGCCGATGGAGTTCGCTTGCACCCCAGGCAGCAGCACGCCGCAGGCGAAGATGGTGGCGATGGCGAAGGTCCAGGCGTACCACTTCATGCCGAGCCCTTTCTCGATGTAGAAGGCCGGGCCGCCGCGGTACTCGCCGTTGATCTTCTCCTTGTAGACCTGGCCCAGGGTGGACTCCACGAAGGCGGAGCTGGCGCCGAGGAAGGCGACCATCCACATCCAGAACAGGGCGCCCGGGCCCCCGAAGGTGATGGCGGTGGCGACGCCGGCGATGTTGCCGGTACCGACCCGGCCGGCCAGGGTCATGGCCAGCGCCTGGAAGGAGGAGACGCCCGCATCCGTGCTCTTGCCATCAAACATCAGGCGCACCATCTCCTTGATGTGGCGCAGTTGCAGGAAACGGCTGCGCAGGGAGAAGTAGAGGCCCACCCCCAGGCACAGGTAGATGAGCGCTGGGCTCCAAATCACGCCATTGATGGCATTGACGATCTCATTCATGTACAACAACTCCTTTGTTGCGCTGTCTTGGCGAGGTCTGTGCCTCGCTCCCTTAACATTGAAATATGTGGTGACCAAGAGGGTCACTCAGTATTGTGCGGGACTTTCGACTGGTTAGTCCGCGGGTTTTAACATATCGGTTTGTATCGGCCCTTCCTAGTGAAAAGTGTTGTCACTTTGTTAATTTGTGAATTGACATTAACAAATGGCGTATGGAACTGGACAAGATTCGGAACTTACCCATCAGGTGCATCTTTTCCAGATCCAGGGGCCCGCAGGGCACAGTGCAAATAGGAGGCCAGGAGTGACAATGAGAGAAAATGATTGCACCATTCGTCTCGCCGAGCGGGGGGATGGCGCCCTGTTGTCGGCGCTGTTCGCCCAACTGGGCTATCCGACCCCGGGGAAGGAGGTGGACGGACGGCTGGCCGAGCCGGATCCGGCTCGGGAGGTGCTGGTGGCCCTCCATCATGGGGAGATGGTCGGGGTGCTGGTATGGCATCGGCTGCAACCCATGCACCTTGCACCAGCCTGGGGCCTGATCTCGGCGCTGGTTATCGATGAAGGTGCAAGGGGCGGCGGCGTGGGTGCCCTGCTGCTGGCGGCGGCCGAGGCGCGGGCGCAGGCCTTGGGTTGCAGCCAGCTGGAGCTCTCCAGCAGCCTCAAGCGCGAGGGGGCTCACCGCTTCTACCTGGCGCAAGGGTATGGCGAGCGGCCGAAACGGTTCGTGAAATTATTCTGATGTGGCATGAGGAGTCTGTGTGTTCTGGTCCAGGTTGAAAGCGGTATTCGGTCTTGCATCCCCCGGGGAGCGTCATGCCCCCGAGGCGCTGGAGTGGCAGCAGGCCCTGGCGGCCGTGCCCATCTTGCAGGGCTTCTCCCACGATGAAGAGCAGCAGCTGATCGAACTGGCCCGCCACTTCCTCTCCCGCAAGACGCTGACCCAGATCGGGGTCGAGCTCACCCCCCGTCAGCAGGGAGTGCTGGCCCTGCAGGCTGTGCTGCCCATACTGCATCTTGGGCTGGAGTGGTATCGCGGCTTTCACGAGGTGATCATCATCCCCGAACCCGTCACCCGCCGCCAGGAGGTGCAGGACGAGTTCGGGCTGGTGAGCGAGTTTGAAGAGGAGAACGCCGGCGAGTCCTGGCCCCAGGGGCCCCTGGTGCTGGCTTGGAGCGAGTTGCAGCAGGATGGGGACTGGGATGGTTTCAACCTGGTGATCCACGAGCTGGCGCACAAGCTCGACATGCTGGGGGGGGATGCCGACGGCGGGCCGCCACTCCCGAGCGGCATGGATCAGCGGCAATGGACCCAGGCACTGCAGGGCGCGTTCGATGAGATGAATGCCGCGCTGGCCAGGGGAGAGGTGACCCAGATAGACCCCTATGCCGCCACCCATCCCGCCGAGTTCTTCGCGGTGTGCAGCGAGAGCTTCTTCACCGAGCCCCTGCGTCTGAGGGCCGTCTATCCCGCCGTCTACGAGCAGCTCGCCCGCTTCTATGGTCAGCAGCCTGCCGCCCGCTTCCCGGCTACCCGATGGCTGGCAGGGGATGGCGAGCTGCACAGCTGACGGGCTCTATGCCTAGGCGACAGAAAAACAAAAGGCACCCGAGGGTGCCTTTTGCATGGGCGCGGCAGATTATGCGGCAGCCTTGAGCTGGACTGCGGCGGCTTTCTTGTGATCGCCGATGGGCAGCACGGTACGGCCGAACTGCTCGTTGATCACGGTGGCCATGGCCAGGTAGATGGCGCTGGCGCCGCAGATGATCCCTTCGAAACCGGCGATGGTGCCGATCAGGGTGCTGCCGGTGAAGTCACGGGCGGCCAGCAGGAAGAAGAGCACGGTCAGGGAGGCGAACACGAACTGCTTCACGCGCGGGAAGTTGACGGTGCCGACCAGCATGAAGAGGGTGAACATGCCCCACATCAGCAGATACCAGCCCATGTAGGCGTGGGGAGTGGCTTCGGCCAGACCCATGGTCGGCATCACCAGCAGGAACACCAGGCTCCACCAGAAGGTGCCGTAGGAGATGAAGGCGGTGACACCGAAGGTGTTGCCACGCTTGAACTCCATGATGCCGGCGATGATCTGGGCCAGACCGCCATAGCACAGGCCCATGGCCAGGATCATGGCGCTGATGGGGAAGAAACCTGCGTTATGGATGTTCAGCAGAATGGTGGTCATACCGAAACCCATCAGACCCAGAGGGGCAGGGTTGGCCAATTTTTCGCTCACGTGGCGTTCTCCAAAAATAGAGGTGGGGGTTGATAAAAGACGCGCGATTTTAGGCAGGCTCTCGGCCCTGAGCAAGGGGGTGAGGAGGCTAAATGGTAAAAAAATGACAGGAAATTTTAAGTGACCAACCATTCGTGCCATTCAGGTAGACGACAGGTGAATGGATAACGTTTTCAATGTTGCTTTTTTGTATGAAAGGCTCCCGAAATGAAAGCGGGCAACGAAAGGCGTGTCTGCGGCTATGACCGGGTTGCGGGCCCACCGCGCGTTGGAACAAGCGATGTCGGGTTGAAAATTCACCTCATATGCCATCAGACAAGAAGTGTTCAGCGCCACTTGATCAACTGGAATCCTCTGCTGATTGACGGCACAGCCCCGCCGCCAGGCAGGGGGGGCTCGGGGTCAGGCATGACCGCCCTCGGGGCCGGGCAGGGGGGTGGTGCTGGTCCCGAGCCAGGAGATCGGCCAGCAAAGCCGGGAAGCCTCCTTCAGGAAGCACGGGTACAGGAAGGCGAGCATATCAGCCGCCAACCGGCCTGAGGGGGAAGTGCAGGTTCACGGAGGTGCGCCTGGAAGCTGGCCTGTGCGGGAGCGCCGGATTTTCCACCCTCTCGGGCTGGTGCCCGGTCACAAGGGATAGTGCAGGGCCAGGGGCCTGCGGTTAGCAAGAAAGCAAGCAAAGCGGCGAGCAGAGAAGGGAGCAGAGAAGGGAGCAAAAAGAGGGGCCGAGGGCGCGAGCCAGAGGGGGGAAATCCCCCCTTCCCGGGGCCATCATTGCGGCTCAGTTGTCCAGGGTGAGGACCACCTTGGCCTCCTTGTCGCTCTCCTTGACCTGGCTGTCGAGCACGAACAGGCGATCCGGCGTGATGCCCTGGGTATCCACCAGGTACTCCTTGGTGTTCTGGGCCCGGCGCATGGCGAGGTTGCGCAGGGACTTGGCGGTGATCAGCTGCTGGTCCCGCAGCAGGATCACCGCCTGGGTGCGCAGGGCCGGGCTCTGGACCGGGAGCGCCAGGCGATCGGCTAGGGTGCCGAGATCTTCTTTGAACTTGGCCTCATAGGCCTCGGCCAGGGCACTCTGCAGGGCGGGATCCTGCTCCAGCAGGGCGAGATCCACCGGGTTGCCGGTGATCTTGGCCAGCACCCGCTCCAGCTTCTGGCGCTGCAGTATGGGGCGCTCCTCGTTGAAGTTGACCTTGCCGCGGATGTTCATGCTGAGCCTGGGCCTGTCTTTGAGGGCCTGAGCCAGGGTGGTCAGCTTGTTCTGCTGGCTCGGGGTGAGGGCGGGATCGCCGGGCAGGAAGGGGAGCTCATCGAGATCCTTGGTGCCCCCTGTCAGGGACGCCAGCAGGGAGAAGGGGGAGGTGATGGCCTTGCTCAAGGTGTTGCCGAGCACGTCCCAGAAGATGTTGCCCAGGCTGAAATCCGGCTGATCTAGGTTGCCTTTCACCTTGAGGTTCATCTTGATGACGCCGCTGGCGTCGCTCAGCAGGGCGATGGCGAGCCCCAGCGGCAGATCCCTGGCCTGCTCGCTTTTGACCTTCTCGCCGAGTTGCAGCTTCTTGATGGTGATGTCGTTGTCCCCCTCCAGCCGGTTGCCCTGCAACTTGTAGTTGAGCTTCATGGAGAGCTGCCCCTTGTCGATGGCGTAGCCGGCATAGGTGCTGGAGTAGGGGGTGAAGGTGGTGAGCTCCAGGTTGTTGAAGGCCACGGCGACGTCGAGCACGGGATCCTCGATCAGCAGGTTGGCGCCCCCCTTGATGGTCACCGGGGCGTATCTGTCCACCTTGCCGTTGAAGTCGAGCTCGGAGCGCTGCCCCGGGACATTGGTGATGTGGCGGCTCTGGCCCGCGAGGGAGGCGATGTCCACCACGAACTCCGGGCTCAGGCTGCGATCGGCGAAACGCAGGTTGCCCTGGGTGGTGCGGACCTGGTCGATGAGGATGTGCGGTGCGGGCGCGCTCTGCTTGCTGGCCGGTTGCGGCAGCAGCAACTGCTGGACGTTGGTGACACCCTCCTCATTGATCTCGATGCGGGCGAAGGGTTTGCTCAGCAGGATGTCGGCTATCTTCAACTGCTGGCTGATGCCGTCATAGTGCAGCCCGCTCAGTTGTAGCTTCTCTATCTGCAGCAGTCGCTGGTTGTCGGCCCGATCCAGCACGTTGAGCCCCTCGATGTCGAGCCCGCCGCTCAGCGCCAGCTTGCTGAGGGCCCCCTTGTCATCGGTGGCAAAGTCCAGCCGGGTGCGACTGGCGAGCCGGCCGTCCCGCACGCTGACGCGCAGCAGATCCTGCAGGTAGGGCTGGGCCAGGGTGAGCGGCAGGCCCTGCTGCTTGAGGGTGCCGTTCAGGGCGAAGGGGCCAAGATCCAGGGTGCCATCAAAGGCCAATGTCGCCTGGGGAGGGAGTGTGCCGGTCAGGGTGAGGGGGCTACTCTGGCCGGGCTGGCTGCCGAGGGGGCCCAGGGTGAGCTCCAATCCCGAGAGCTCCCGCAGCAGGGGCTTGCCGCTGCTGGACTCGGTCAGCTTGAGCGCCCCCTGGCTGATGCGGGCCTCTCTGAGCTGCCAGCGCCAGGGCTTGCTCGCTGTCGGCTGTTTGGCCGCCGCTGTGGCGCCGGGCGGCGAGATCAGCAGCGCGGCCAAGTCCAGTTGCTGCTTCTCATCGAGCACGGCGGTGACGGCGGGGGCCTTGAGGGTGGCGGCATCCAGCTCAAGGCTCTGCTTGCTGCCATCGACCCGGATCCCGGTCAGGGCCAGCTGGTTGAAGCGGGCAAATTCGCCGCCCTTTGCCCTCTTGAGCTGCCAGTTGACCAGGGTCAGCCTGCCCTTGGCGATCTGCCATGCCAGCCCCTGCTTGCCGGATGTGAGCCGGTACGCCAGCTCGGCGCTGGCCTCGCCCCTGGCCAGGGTGGCCTTGACATAGGGGGCCCAGAGCGGGGAGAAGGGGGCGAGGGCGACCTTGCCGAGGCTGAGCTGCCCCTTGCCGGCCCCTGTCATGATGTCGAATTCACCGTCGGCCTTGAGGGGGCTCTTCTCATTGAGGGTCGCACTCAGCCGATAGCGGTTGAGGGCCGCTGGCGCGCTGGAAAAATCGGGCAGCTGCAGGGCTATCTTGCCGAGGGTGAGAGGCGGCAGCCAGCTCGGGCTGCGCTGCTTGCGGCTATCGCGGTAGTGGAATTGCCCCTGGACCAGGGCCAGCTTGCCGATGCTCACCACCAGGGGCTCGCCGGTCGATGGCGCTGGCTCCCTGGTCTGCAGGGCGTCGAGCAGGGGGGTCAGGGCCTCGGTCAGGTTGAAACTGGCCTCTCCCTTGTTATCCGCCAGGCGCACCAGGCTCACCTTGGGGGTGGTCAGGGTCAGCTCCTCCAGTACCAGGGCTCTCTGGCGCCAGCTCGCTTTCAAGGCGGGAATGACCTTCAGCTCTTCGAACGACAGCAGGGGCTGCTGCCGCTCATCGAGCAGGGCGCTGGGCCCCAGCACGAGGGAGGGGGAGCGCAGCCCGACCTCTATCTTTCCCAGGGTGAGCTGCAGCCCATAATGGGTGGCGAGCCAGCCCGGCAGGTGGCGCTGGATGAGGTTGGGGGCTTGCCAGAGCAAGATGGTGACGCAGATGAGCAAGAGCGCGACAAGATAGAGGGCGTAACGCAACAGGCGAGCGGGCAGAGGCTTGAGCATGATGGTCTCCATTGGATGCGCACATGGTAGCAATTAATCGCCGTTCGATCATGGTATGGCTCTCGGGCTGCGCCTTACTCTGTCCGGGTTAGCTGAATTATCGAGCAAGGCTCGGCCTCCCGCGCCAGGTCGGGACTCTTTTTGGCCGAGGGGCCTTGCTGTTCGGGATGGGGGGAGATTGAGCCGTCGGCAGCCTTTCGCGCCAACTCGGGTGGGCGGCGCAGGCCAGCGGGGTGTGCGGCGCCAGGCCTTGAGAGCAGGGGATCCTTGTCAGGGCCATGACGTCATTCGGGGGCGAGCGCCCCCCAGCGCCCGTCAATCCGCGTCTGTCTTCAAGCCGCCGAGGGAGTGGATGCAGCGCTGCTCGGCGGCATCGAGCTCTGCCATCACCATCTGGATGTCTTCGAGCTGCTGGCGCAGGGAGTGGCGCCGCGCTTCTATGAGCTGGATCATGGAGTGCAGCTGCATCCGGCTCGAGCGGTCGGTGTCATACATGTCGAACAGCTCGCGGATCTCCGCCAGGCTGAAGCCGAGCCGCTTGCCACGCAGGGTCAGTTTCAGGCGGATCCTGTCCTTGTGGCTGTAGATGCGGGTCTGCCCCTCCCGGGCCGGGGTGATCAGCCCCTCGTCCTCGTAGTAGCGGATGGTGCGCGGGGTGATGTCGAACTCCTGAGCCAGCTCGGAGATGCTGTAGGTTCTCTCCTTGCCGCAGAAACTGCCGCCTCTCATGGCCTGATCCTGCATGGGTCAACCTCCTGACATGACGACATGCTGCCGCTCTTCTTCCCGGCGGGGGCGCTTTCAGGGGTCATGGCACTCTCCTTGTGCTATCTCATCGAGTCCTGGTTGCAGCTCTCTGGCCCTGGCGTGGAGCGCCTGCCCGACCCGAGAGCCGTTGGGGCGGCCGAGCTGCTCGCTCACCCACTGGCCGGTGGCGGCCAGCCTGTCGAGGTTCACCCCTGTGCTCATGCCAAGGCCGTGCAGCAGGTAGACCACCTCCTCCGAGGCGACGTTGCCGGAGGCCCCGGGGGCATAGGGGCAGCCACCCAGCCCCGCCACCGAGCAGTCTATGGTGCGGATGCCGCGCTCGAGCGCCGGCAGCAGGTTGGCGAGCCCCTGGCCATAGGTGTCGTGAAAGTGCACCGCGAGCCGGCCGGCCGGGACTTCGTGCAGCACCGCATCCAGCATGGGGGCTACGGTGCCCGGGGTGCCTGTCCCTATGGTGTCGCCGAGGGAGATCTCGTGGCAGCCGAGATCCAGCAGCCGCTCGGCCAGGGCGGCGACCCGTTTCGGGCGGGTCGGGCCGTCATAGGGACAGGCGATGACGGTGGACAGGTAGCCCCTCACCTTGATGCCGAGGCGGCGTGCCTCCGTCACCAGAGGGGCGAAGCGGATCAGTGACTCTTCGACGCCGATGCCGATGTTGGCGCGGGTGAAGCCGTCTGAGCAGGCGGTGAAGAGGCCTATCTCGTCGACCCTGGCCTGGATTGCGGCCTGCAAGCCCTGCAAGTTGGGCACCAGGGCGCCGTAGCGGGTCGCTCCCTTGCGGGGCAGCGCCTTGAACAGTTCGGCGGAGTCCGCCATCTGCGGCACTCGCTTCGGGGAGACGAAGGCCCCCACCTCGATCCGTTGCAGGCCGCTCTCGGCGAGACGGTTGATCAATGTCAGCCGCTGCGCCAGCGACAACAGGCGGGGTTCGTTCTGCAGCCCATCCCGGGGCCCCACCTCCACCAGGCTGACCCTGTCGACGGGGGTGCCATGCTCCTTGCTCATGCTGCACCTCCTTCGGCGTTCTCTGCGCTCGGGTCGGTAAAGTGCACCAGCACGGCGCCCTGGCTCACCTGCTCCCCCTGGCGGCAGGAGAGGGCGGTGATCACCCCCTCCTTGTCTGCTTTCAAGACGTGTTCCATCTTCATCGCCTCCAGTACCAGCAGGGGCTGCCCCTTGCCGACGGGTTGCCCGACCTCGACCAGCAGCGCCACCACGATGCCGTGCATGGGGGCCACGGCGCCCTGGGCCCCGTCGTGATCATGATGCGGCCTGTGGCGCCGATCATCGGCGGCGAAGGGAATGCGCTGGCCATCGAGGTGCAGCACGAAGGCGCCCTCTGCCGCCGGGGTGACGGGGCAGCGCACCCAGCGGCCCGCCCGCTGCAGGCGGACAAAATCAGTGCCGAGCTCATAGGGGCAGGTTTCCCCCTGCCATGTGAGCCGACCGGCGCGCTCGGTCAGGGTCAGCACCCGGGCCTCCTCGCCGATCCGTACCGCCGCCGTCAGGCTCCTGCTCTCGCCCAGCCGAAAACCGGGGGCCTGCTGCCAGGGGGAGGGGCCGGTGCGACTGGCGAGCCAGAGGGTGGCCAGCGGCCAGGCGAGGTCCGGTATGGCCAGCGTTTCGGTCGGAATGGGCCACTGGGTGTGGTGCACCATGGCCAGCACCTCCGGCTCCTCGCACAGACGCAGCAGCAGCGGGCCATTGTGCACCAGGGGGCCGAGACTCAGGGCCGCCAGGGCATCGGCCAGCCTGGCGAAGGCCTCGGCGCGGCTCTGACCGTGGGCGATCAGCTTGGCGATCATGGGATCGTAATAGGGGCTCACCTCATCGCCGGCGGCGACCCCGGTGTCGATGCGTACCCCCTGTGGCCAGTGGAGCCACTGGATGGGGCCGCTGGCGGGCAAGAAGCCTGCCCCGACGTCCTCGGCGTAGAGGCGCGCCTCCACCGCATGGCCGCCCAGCACCACCTCCTCCTGGGTGAGGGGCAGCGGCTGGCCCTCGGCGACCGCCAGCTGCCAGGCCACCAGATCCTGGCCGGTGACGGCCTCGGTGACCGGGTGCTCCACCTGCAGCCGGGTGTTCATCTCCATGAAGAAGAACTCGTCCCCGCACAGCAGAAACTCTATGGTGCCGGCCCCCACATAGTCGATGGCCCGGGCGGCGGCCACGGCGGCCTCGCCCATGGCGCGGCGCAGCGCCGGGGCTATGTTGGGGGCGGGGGCCTCTTCGATCACCTTCTGGTGGCGGCGCTGCAAGGAGCAGTCCCTGTCCCCCAGGTAGATGGCATGGCCCAGGGTATCGGCGAAGATCTGCACCTCCACATGGCGGGCGCGGGGGAGGTAGCGCTCGAGCAGCACCCTGTCATCCCCGAAGGCGGCCAGGGCCTCCCGTTTCACCGCCGCCAGGGCGGCGTCAAACTCGTCTATCTGCTCGACCCGGCGCATCCCCTTGCCGCCGCCGCCGCTGGCGGCCTTGATAAGAAGCGGGAAGCCGACCTGGTGCGCCTGATCACGCAGCAAGGCCTGCGTCTGATCCGCGCCGTGATAGCCGGGCAGCACGGGCACGCCGGCCGCCTGCATCAGTGCCTTGGCGCCGGATTTGTCCCCCATGGCGAGGATGGCGGCGCCGCTCGGGCCGATGAAGCGCAAGCCCCGCTGTTCGCAGGCGTTGGCAAAGTCGCTGTTCTCCGACAGAAAACCGTAGCCGGGGTGCACGGCGTCGGCCCCGGCCTCGCGGGCCATTGTCAGCACCCTGGCGGCGTCGAGGTAGCTCTCCCGCGCCGGGGCTGGCCCCAGGTGCCAGGCCTCGTCGGCTTCCCGCACGTGCATGGCGCGGGCGTCGGCGTCCGAGTAGAGGGCTATGGTGTGAATGCCGAGGCGGCGGGCGGTCCGGATGATACGTACCGCGATCTCGCCTCTATTGGCGATCAGCAGGCGTTTGATGGGAGCCTGATGTGTCATGTCTGCTCCTCGTCCGTCAAGGCACACTCGTTCATGAAGAGATTGAGAGGCGAAAAGCGTTGATCCGCATCCCGGTTATCCTCGCCGCGGTTGGCGATCAGCAGGCGTTTGATGGGCTGGTATTGAGTCATGTCTCATCCTTGAAACGGGGGCGCCAGCTGGGGGGGCGCTTGTCGAAGAAGGCCTGCATCCCCTCCTGGGCTTCGAGTCCGACCCGTACCCGGGCTATGGTCTCGACGGTTATCTCTTCGTGTTGATGGCCGGGCTGGTGCTCGATGGCGGCCAGCAGCCGCTTGGTCTCCTTCATCGCCTCCGGGCCGTTGCGGCACAGACGCATGCCCAAGGCCCGGCCCTCCAAGAGCAGGTGCTCCGGTGCACAGAGCCGGTGCGCCACGTTGAGGCGGCAGGCGGTGATGGCATCGAAGGGCTCGGCGCTCAGCATGTAGCGGCGGGCCTGGCGCATCCCCATGGCACGCACCACATAGGGGCTGATCACCGCAGGCACCAGCCCCAGGCTCACTTCTGAGAGGCAGAAGCGGGCGTCCTCGCTGGCCAGCACTATGTCACAAGCACAGAGGAGGCCGAGCGCTCCGCCATAGGCCGCCCCCTGCACCAGGGCCACGGTGGGGAAGGGCAGCTCGTCCAGGGCTTGCATCAGCCTAGCCAGCGCCCGGGCATCCTCCCGGTTCTTTTCAAACGAACTGGGATCGAAGTCGCCCTGAAGCTGGTTACGCATCCAGTTGAGATCGGCGCCGGCGCAAAAGTGCCTGCCCTCTGCCCGCAGCAGCAGGACATGGGGGCGTTCGGCCAGGGGCTGGCCGTGGCGATGGGCAAGATCCCCCAGGTAATCGAGCAGCTCCTGCATCAGATCGGCATCGAGGGCGTTGTGGCGGGCGGGGCGTGCCAGCACCAGCTCAACCAGCGGACCGTGGCGCTCAAGCCGGCAGCCGGCCAGGGGGTCATTGCACAGTGGATCGGACATGTCGAACTCCTTACATCCTGAAGATGCCGTACTGTTCCGGGCCGGTCGCGGCCCCCTGGCAGGCGGCCAGCGCCAGGGCCAGCACGGTGCGACTCTGGGCGGGATCGATGACGCCGTCATCCCACAGCCTGGCGCTGGCGTAGTAGGGGTGCCCCTGGCGTT
Source organism: Aeromonas genomosp. paramedia (assembly GCF_023093515.1). NCBI lineage: Bacteria > Pseudomonadati > Pseudomonadota > Gammaproteobacteria > Aeromonadales > Aeromonadaceae > Aeromonas > Aeromonas genomosp. paramedia. The sequence goes on along the minus strand of NZ_JAAROG010000012.1, from coordinate 130,183 downwards.
CATATTGCGCGATGACGGGGGCGCGGATGGCGTCCGCCTCCTGATCCCCCAGGGTCTTGCCGTCGGCCGCCAGCTTGTCCCGGCGTACCTGCACCAGCACTCCGGCCGCCTGCTCGCCCCCCATGACGGAGATGCGGCTGCCCGGCCAGTTGAACAGAAAGTCGGGTTCATAGGCGCGGCCGCACATGCCGTAGTTGCCGGCGCCGAAGCTGCCCCCGACGATCAGGGTGATCTTGGGCACCCGGCTGCAGGCCACGGCGGTGACCAGCTTGGCGCCATGCTTGGCGATCCCCTCCTTTTCCGCCTGGCTGCCCACCATAAAGCCGGTGATGTTCTGCAGGAACAGCAGGGGAATGGCGCGCTTGTTGCACAGCTGGATGAAGTGGGCCCCTTTCTGGGCGCTGTCGCTGTGGAGCACGCCGTTGTTGGCGAGGATCCCCACGGGCATGCCCTGGATGCGGGCAAACCCGGTGACGAGTGTGGCGCCGAACAGGGCCTTGAATTCGTCGAACACGGAGCCGTCCACCAGGCGGGCGATGAGCTCCCGGGCGTCATAGGGGCGCTTGAGGTTGGTGCCCACCAGGCCGTAGAGCTCCTCCACGGGGTAGAGGGGCTCCTCGTAGCTCGGGTGGCACCCAGGCAAGCCCGAGGCTGGCATGCGGTTTTCCCCCAGATTGCTCACCAGGGTGCGGGCGATGGCCAGGGCATGGGCGTCGTCCTCGGCCAGGTGGTCTGCCACCCCGGAGTGGGCGCAGTGCACCAGGGCGCCCCCCAGGGCCTCGGCGCTGATCTCCTCGCCGGTGGCAGCCTTGACCAGGGGCGGACCTGCCAGAAAGATGGTGGCCTGCTCCCTTACCATGATGGATTCATCCGCCATGGCGGGCACATAGGCGCCCCCTGCGGTGCACAGCCCCATCACCACGGCGAGCTGGGGGATGTTCTGGGCCGACATGCGGGCCTGGTTGTAGAAGATGCGGCCAAAGTGCTCCCGGTCGGGGAACACCTCGTCCTGCATGGGGAGGAAGGCGCCGCCGGAATCCACCAGATAGAGGCAGGGGAGGCGCAACCGCTCGGCGATGGCCTGGGCCCGCAGGTGCTTTTTCACCGTGAGCGGGTAGTAGGTGCCCCCCTTGACGGTGGCGTCGTTCACCACCAGCAGGCAGAGCCGGCCCGCAATCTGGCCGAGCCCCGTGATGATGCCGGCGGCGGGCACAGCTTCCTCATAGACCTGCCAGGCGGCCAAGGCCGAGAGCTCGAGGAAGGGGGAGCCCGGGTCCAGCAGCCGATTGATGCGCTCCCGGGGCAGCAGCTTGCCGCGCCCCTGATGGCGGGCATTGTTGGCCGCGCCGCCGCCCTGGGCTATCTCGGCGAGGCGGGCATCGAGATCGGCCACCAGGGCCTGCATGGCGGCCCGATTGGCGGCAAACTCGGCGCTGGTGGTATCCAGGCGGGAGTGGATCTGGCTCATGGTTTCTCTCCCATCTGGTTGTTGTTGCCGATGGCAGGTGACAAAGGGAGCAGCATCATGCGTTATCTCCCATCAGCTCGCGGCCGATGAGCCAGCGGCGGATCTCCGAGGTGCCTGCCCCTATCTCGTAGAGCTTGGCGTCCCGCAGCAGGCGACCCGTGGGGTATTCGTTGATATAGCCGTTGCCGCCGAGCAGCTGGATGGCATCGAGCGCCATCTGGGTGGCGTTTTCGGCGGCAAAGAGGATGGCGGCGGCGCAATCCTTGCGGCTGGTATGGCCCTTGTCGCAGGCGCTTGCCACCGAATAGACCAGGGCGCGGCTGCTGGCGAGGCGGGTATACATGTCGGCGAGCTTGCCCTGAACCAGCTGGAACTCCCCGATGGCCTGGCCGAACTGCTTGCGCTCGCGCACATAGGGCAGCACCACGTCCATGCAGGCCTGCATGATGCCAAGGGGGCCGGCGGCCAGCACCACCCGCTCGTAGTCGAGGCCGCTCATCAGCACCCGGGCCCCGCCGTGCAAGGGGCCGAGCAGGTTCTCTGCCGGCACGGCGCAGTGGTCGAACACCAGCTCGCAGGTGCTGGAGCCGCGCATGCCGAGCTTGTCGAGCTTCTGGGCCGTGGTGAATCCCGGGGTGCCCGCCTCGACGATGAAGGCGGAGATCCCCTTGGCCCCGGCTGCGGGATCCGTCTTGGCATAGATGACGAAGGTGTCCGCATCCGGGCCGTTGGTGATCCACATCTTGTTGCCGTTCAGCACGAAGTGATCCCCCTCGCGCACTGCGGTGAGCCGCATGCTGACCACGTCGGATCCGGCCCCCGGCTCGCTCATGGCGAGCGCCCCCACGTGCTTGCCACTGACCAGATCAGGCAAATAGCGGGCCTTCTGATCAGGGGTGCCGTGGCGGTGGATCTGGTTGATGCAGAGGTTGGAGTGGGCGCCGTAGGAGAGGCCGACCGAGGCGCTGGCGCGGCTCACCTGCTCCATCACCAGCACATGGGCCAGATAGCCGAGGCCCACCCCCTCATACTCTTCCGCCACCGTGATGCCGTGCAGTCCGAGCTCACCCATCTTTGGCCAGAGGTCGCGGGGGAAGGCGTTGCTCTGGTCAATCTCGGCGGCGCGCGGTGCTATCACTTGTTGGCAGAAGGCCTCGACCTGTTCGGTCAGGGCGCGGAGGGTTTCATCCATCAGGGCATGCATCCTTGCTCTCCTTGGTCTCTGGTGCTCACCCGTCTCGCGCCTCCGAAGCGGAGGGAAACTGGTCAGTCCATTTGTGATTTAAGTTTACGTTAGCGTAAACGTAAATGAGTTGTTAGTCTAAGGTAAATTCGTTGAGTGCCGACTGCAAGGGGCATCCCCCCGAGCGGGCAAACGCAAGGAGCGAGCAAGATGATCAGCGAGTGCATCCGGTCTGCCGGCCTGCCTGAGGGGCGCTGGCACTGTGCCGGCCACCGGGCAGCCAAGGAGAGTGCGGCATGAACCAACACCACACCCAGTACGGGGATCTGCCGCTCTATATTGGCGGCGAGGCGTACCCCTCCGCGAGCGAGGCCTGGATCGAAGTGACCAATCCGGCGGATCAGAGCCTGCTGGCGCGGGTGCCGAGAGCCACCCCGGCCGAGGTGGAGCTGGCAGTGCGCCGCGCTCACGACGCCTACCTGCTGTGGCGGGAGGTGCCTGCCCCCGAGCGGGCCAGGGTCATGTTCAACTACCAGCATCTGCTCAAAGCCCATCACGACGAGCTGGCGACCCTGCTGGCCCAGGAGACGGGCAAGAACCTGGCGGACGCCAGGGGAGATGTGTGGCGCGGCATCGAGGTGGTGGAGCAGGCCTGCGGCGTCGCCAGCCAGACCATGGGGGAGACCATGGGCAACGTGGCGCGCCGGGTGGATGGCCACTCCTGGGTGCAGCCGCTGGGGGTCTGCGTCGGCATCACGCCGTTCAACTTCCCCGCCATGATACCGCTCTGGATGTTCCCCCTGGCGGTGGCCTGCGGCAACGGCTTCGTGCTCAAACCCTCGGAGCAGGATCCCCTCACTCCCATGCGGCTGGCCGAGCTGTTCACCGAGGCGGGGGCGCCAGCGGGCATCCTCAGCGTGGTGCACGGGGGCGCCGAGCAGGTGGATGCGCTGCTCGCCCACCCGGACGTGAAGGCGGTGAGCTTCGTGGGCTCGGCCCGGGTCGGGGCTCACGTCTATCGCACCGCCACCGACCACCTCAAGCGTGCCCAGTGCTTCGTGGGCGCCAAGAACCACATGGTGATCATGCCGGACGCCAACAAGGGGCAGGTGCTGAGCAATCTGGTGGGGGCCGGGGTGGGGGCCGCCGGCCAGCGCTGCATGGCCATCAGCGTGGCGGTCTTCGTGGGGAGCGCGAGGGAGTGGATCCCGGAGCTCGCCGCCGAGTTTGCCAGGGTCAAGCCCGGTGTCTGGCATGATCCAGAGGCCGCCTATGGCCCCCTTATCAGCCCTGAGGCGAAAGTCAGGGTAGAGGGGCTGATTGAAGCAGGCATGGCCGAGGGTGCCCAGTGCTTGCTGGACGGGCGTTTTTGCGACGTGCCCGGCTACCCGGTGGGCAACTGGGTGGGGCCGACCCTGTTTCGTGGCGTGACCCCCGAGATGCGTATCTACAAGGAGGAGATCTTCGGCCCCGTGCTCGCCTGCCTGGAGGTGGAGAGCCTGGACGAGGCGCTCGCCCTCATCAACGACAACCCCTATGGCAACGGCACCTCCATCTTCACCGGTTGTGGCGCCGCGGCCCGCAAGTTCCGCCACGAGGTGGCGGTGGGCCAGGTGGGGATCAACGTGCCCATTCCGGTGCCGCTGCCGTTCTTCTCCTTCACCGGCTGGCGCGGCTCCTTCTACGGGGATCTGCACGCCTACGGCAAGCAGGCGGTGCGTTTCTACACCGAGACCAAGACGGTGACCGAGCGCTGGTTCGACGAGGACATACCGACCGGACCCAACATGACCATTCACCTGCGGTGAGGAGTGGCTGATGGGCGACGGCATCCCCATCGGCGCCAACCACGACCATCCACCTGCGGTGAGACGTGGCCGATGGGCCGACGGCATCCCCATCGACGCCCACCCTGGCTGTCCCTGCATCTAAGGGTGGATCTGCGACAAGCAATCGAGATAACGAGGAAGCGAACAAGATGGACTTTACCCTGACCGAATCCCAACGGGCCTGTGTCGACTCGGCCGGTGCCTTCGCCGATCTGGCGCTCAAGCCCAACGCCGCCCGCTGGGACAGGGAGCACGAGTTCCCCGTCCCCACCATCAAGCAGGCGGCGGCGCTGGGTCTGTGCGGCCTCTACACCCCGGAGCAATATGACGGCCTGGGGTTGAGCCGGCTCGACGCCAGCCTCATCTTCGAGCGCCTGGCCATGGGCTGCACCTCCACCACGGCCTACCTGACCATACACAACATGGTGAGCTGGATGCTGGGCAGCTGGCTGCCGAGTGAGGTGGCCGCAGAGTGGGTGCCAAGACTCGCCAGCGGCGAGCTGCTCGGCTCCTACTGCCTCACCGAGCCGGGGGCGGGATCGGATGCCGCCGCCCTCAAGACCCGTGCGGTGCGCGAGGGCGACGATTACCTTATCGAGGGCAGCAAGGTGTTCATCTCGGGGGCGGGCAGCACTCAGGTGCTGGTGGTGATGGCCCGCACCGGGGGGGAGGGGGCCAAGGGGATATCTGCCTTTATGGTGCCCGCCGATACGCCGGGGGTGAGCTATGGCAAGGCGGAGGAGAAGATGGGCTGGAACAGTCAGCCGACCCGGGAGGTGAATTTCAGCGCCGTGCGCATTCCCGCCCGCTACCGGCTGGGGGAGGAGGGAGAAGGGTTCAGGTTCGCCATGCAGGCGCTGGATGGGGGGCGCATCAATATCGCCAGCTGTTCGCTGGGCACTGCCCAGCAGGCGCTGGACGACGCCCTGGCCCATGTGCAGCAGCGCCAGCAATTTGGACACCCGATCAGCGAATTCCAGAGCGTGCAGTTCCGCCTCGCCGACATGGCCACCGAGCTGGCCGCCGCCCGCCTGCTGGTGCGTCAGGCCGCCGCCAAGCTCGACGGCGGCAGCCCGGACAAGAGCGCCTGGTGCGCCATGGCCAAGCGCTTTGCCACCGACGTGGGTTATCGCGTCTGCGATGAGGCCCTGCAACTCTTTGGTGGCTATGGTTATATCCGCGAGTATCCGCTTGAGCGCTATCTGCGCGACACCCGGGTGCACCGCATTCTGGAGGGCACGAACGAAGTGATGCGGCTCATCATCGCCCGCCGCCTGCTGGGGGATCCCGGCCTGTCGCTGGAGTAGGGGAGGCGGCTGCCGTCCTCCGACTGCTGCCGGGGCGGGCTGACAGGCGCCGCGCCCTCGTCAGGCTTTGTGAGCCAGCCGAATTTCGGCTCCATTCAACCCTGTCATCATGGCGGCAGGTTTAATGACAAGGACAGTGCAATGACAAGGATCAGGCTCGAATATCACGGTCACGTTGCCTACATCACGCTCGACCACCCGCCCGCCAACACCTGGACTCTGGCCAGCCTGCAGGCCTTCTTGCAGATGATGGTGGAGCTCGACAGCCGCCCCGACGTGGTGGCCCTGGTGATCCGCGGGGCGGGGGACAAGTTCTTCTGCGCCGGCGCCGATCTCAAGATGTTTGCCGACGGCAACCCGGAGCACGCCCGCGAGGTGGCAGAGGCCTTCGGTCGCGCCTTCGAGGCGCTGGCCCGCTTCCACGGGGTCAGCATAGCCGCCATCAATGGCTTTGCCATGGGTGGGGGCCTCGAGGTGGCGCTGGCCTGCGACATTCGCATCGCCGAGCAGCAGGCGCTGCTGGGGCTGCCGGAGGCCTCGGTGGGTTTGCTGCCCTGCGCCGGCGGCACCCAGCGCCTCACCGAGCTGGTGGGGCCGGGCTGGGCCAAGCGGATGATCCTCTGTGGCGAGAAGGTGAGCGCCACCCTGGCCTACGAGATGGGGCTGGTGGAGGAGGTGGTGACCGAAGGGCACGCCTGGACGGCGGCGCAGCAGATGGCGCAGCGGGTGGAGCGTCAGAGCCCCAGCGCCCTGCGCGCCTGCAAGCAGCTCATCAACCAGGGGCGCAGCGGCCACAGGGACGCGGCCCTGCCCCTGGAGCGCAGCCTGTTCCTGGCCCTGTTTGACGATGCCAACCAGCGCGAGGGGGTGGCCGCCTTCCTCGAGAAGCGTGCCCCGCGCTGGCGCTATGACAAGAGCGCGGGAGAGTCCCATGACTGAGCCCGTGCGTCTGGCAACCCATCCCACGGCGGACGGGCACCTCATCGGCCTCCTGACCCTGGACAGCCCCGCCTCCCTCAACGCCCTGAGCCTTGAGATGATCCAGCGCCTGCAAGACGCGCTCACGGCCTGGGAGCAGGATCCTGCCATCGTTTGCGTGCTGCTGCAGGGGGCTGGCGAGAAGGCCTTCTGCGCCGGCGGCGACATTCGCTCCTTCTATTACCGCCGGCAGGAGGAGAGCGAACAGGCGCTCTTTGCCTATGCCCGCGACTTTTTTGAGCAGGAGTACCGGCTCGATCACCACATCCACGGCTACACCAAGCCGCTCGTCTGCGTGGCGGACGGCATCTGCATGGGGGGCGGTATCGGCCTCTTCGCCGGCGCCGATTTTCGGGTGGTGACCGAGAAGAGCCTGTTCGCCATGCCGGAGGTGACCATAGGCCTCTACCCGGACGTGGGGGCCAGCTGGTTCTTGAGCCGCATGCCCGGGCGGCTCGGGCTCTGGCTCGGGCTGACCGGTGCCCGTTTCAACGGCGCCGATGCCCTGGGGCTGGGGCTCGCGGATCACGCCATGACGAGCTGTGAGCGGGCCGAACTGCCGGCACGGCTCGCCGCCCTGGACTGGGCCGCTAAGGGGGATCCGCGCGAGCAGATAGATACGTTACTGGGCGGGCTGCACGCCGAGGCCCGCGAGCAGCTGCCGGCCCCCGTGGTCCTGCCTCATCAGGCGAGGATCCATGCCCTGCTGGCCGGGCGCACCCTGCAAGGGGTGCTGGACCGGCTGGACAGGAGCGAGCTGGACGAACCCGATCTGGCCCGGGCCCGCGACACCTGCCGCGCCGGCAGCCCCATCAGCCGTGCCATCCTCTGGCGCCAGTACTGGCAGGCACGCCGCCAGTCCCTGGCCGAGGTGTTTGCCGACGAGCTGGCGCTCTCGGTCAACTGCGTGCTCAAGGGGGATTTCGTGGAAGGGGTGCGGGCCCTGCTCATCGACAAGGACAAGTCCCCCCGCTGGCAGCCGCCCCGGCCCGGCACCGAGTGGCTTGAGGATTTCTATCGCTGGCCCGAGGGGACAAATCCCCTGGCCTAGCGCTGCCAAGGGGCGCGCCGGACGAGGGGCCGGATAACGAACGGAGCAAGGAGCAAAGCATGACAAGGATTGGATTTATCGGGCTCGGCAACATGGGAGGGCCCATGGCCGCGAACCTCGCCAGGGCGGGCCATGCAGTGCAGGTCTTTGATCTGGTGCCCGAGAGCCTGGAGCGGGCGATCAAGGCCGGTTGCATCGTCGCCGGGGATGCCCGCGAGGCTGTCACCGGCTGCGATCTGGCCATCAGCATGCTGCCGGCCGGCGAGCATGTGCGCGGGCTCTGGCTGTCGGAGGGAGGTGGCCAGGATCTGCTGGGGGCCTTGCCGGCGGGGGCCCTGGTGATCGACTGCTCCACCATAGACGTGGCCTCGGCCCGCGCCGTGGGGGCGGCGGCGAAGGCGCGGGGCATCCGCTTCCTCGATGCCCCCGTCTCGGGCGGGGTGGCAGGCGCCGCGGCGGGCACCCTCACCTTTATCGTCGGTGGCGAGAGCACCGATTTCGAGGCGGCCAAGCCGGTGCTCGCCTGCATGGGGCAGAACCTGTTCCACGCCGGGGCGCTCGGGGCGGGGCAGATCGCCAAGATGTGCAACAACATGCTGCTCGCCATCCACATGGCGGGCACCGCAGAGGCCCTGGCGCTCGGGGTCAAGGAGGGGCTGGATCCGGGCGTGCTCTCCACCATCATGGGCAAGAGCTCGGGCAACAACTGGAGCCTGGAGCGCTACAACCCCTGGCCCGGGGTGATGGAGAACGCTCCGGCGTCCCGCGGGTATGAGGGGGGCTTCATGACCCGGCTGATGGTGAAAGATCTGGGGCTCGCCATGGCGCTCGCCGAGCACGCCCACAGCGCCGTGCCCATGGGGGCGCTGGCCCGCAACCTCTTCAATCTGCATGCGGCGAAGGGGCAGGGGGCCAAGGATTTCTCCAGCATCCTCGAGCTCTATCGGGACAAGACAGATCCGGGTTAAGCGCTGCTATCCGCCTTCTTACCCGATAGTCTTTTACTCGACAGTCACCGGCCATCTCATCAGGAGCATTCATGGACATTCATAACAGAGTCATTGCCATTACCGGGGCCGGACGTGGGCTCGGTCGCGCCATCGCCCTGCGTCTGGCCAGCCAGGGTGCCGTGCTGGCCCTGGTCGACGTCAACCGCGCCGATCTGGAGGTAACCGAGGCGGAAGTGCGCAGCCGGGATGGTCGCTGCGCCCTGTTCGTCTGCAACGTGGCGAGCGAGCCCGAGGTGGAGGCGACCTTCGCCGCCATCGAGGAGCAATTGGGCGCCCTGCATGGCCTGGTCAACTGCGCCGGCATATTGCGGGACGGCATGCTCATCAAGGTCAAAGAGGGGGTGCTGGTGGAGAAGATGAGCCTGGCCCAGTGGCAGGCTGTCATCGACGTCAACCTCACCGGCACCTTCCTCTGCGGCCGCGAGGGGGCGGCCTTGATGGCGAAAGGGGGGCAGGGGGGCGTCATCATCAACATCTCCTCCATCGCCCGCGCCGGCAACATAGGCCAGAGCAACTATGCCGCCAGCAAGGCGGGGGTCGCCTCCCTGGTGGTGACCTGGGGGCGGGAGCTGGCCCGCCACGGCATCCGGGTGATGGGCATAGCCCCCGGGGTCTTTGCCACCGACATGACGGCGGCCATGAAGCCCGAAGCCATGGCCCGGATGCAGCAGGCCATTCCGGTCGGTGCCCTGGGGCAGGGGGAGCAACTGGCCCAGACGGTGCAGTTCATCCTCGCCAACGACTACCTGTCCGGCCGGATCATCGATCTCGACGGCGGTCTGCGGCTCTGACCCCGGCGGCGATCCGCCCATGCCCCTTGCCACTGGCACAGGGGCATTTTTATGGCCGCTTTACCCAAAAGACCTGCCTGACGCCCAGCGCGACCCGTTGCATGGGCATGCAGGACTTCTTTGAAAAACAGGGCTGACATCATGGAAAAACGTGAAAGATCAACGGGTCTTTCTGAATTTGAACCAGCTCACAGGCCGGGTGAGTGAGTGCTGTAGAATTGCGCGCGGTCAAGGCGGTGCATGATTGGCACTGCGAAGGATTGCGGTCGGAATAGTCATGCAATATAGTTGCCGCCTTTTTCACGGGGTACGGATTTATCGCCCCTCCCATGTCGCGCGCTGTATGAATACGGATGCTCAGCCGCCGCTTAATAAAACAGGTTTGAGATGGACAAGAAACTAGGGCTCGGCGCCCTCATTTCGCTGGTGATCGGCTCCATGGTCGGTGCCGGGGTCTTCAGTCTGCCACAAAACATCGCAGCGCACGCCAGCGCCGGGGCCGTCGCCCTGGGGTGGGCCATCACCGGTCTTGGCATGATCTGCCTCGCCCTGGTCTACCAGAACCTCTCCATGCGCCGCCCGGATCTCGACGGGGGCATCTTCAGTTACGCCAAGGCCGGTTTCGGTGATTTCGTCGGTTTCAACGCCGCCTGGGGCTACTGGCTCTGCCAGCTGCTGGCCAACGTCTCCTACGCCATCGTGGTATTCAGCGCCCTGAGCTACTTCTTCGACACCCCGGACAACGTCATCTTCGGCGACGGCAACACCCCGGTCGCCATTACCCTCGCGTCTCTCCTCATCTGGTCGGTGCACGCCCTGGTGCTGCGCGGCATCCAGGTGGCGGCCCTGGTGAACATAGTCACCACCATCGCCAAGATGGTGCCCCTCATCGTCTTCTGCGTCGCCGTCCTGCTCGCCTTCAACATGGATACCTTCACCCTGGACATCTGGGGGCAGGGCAACACCGAGCTGGGCTCGGTGATGGATCAGGTCAAGTCCACCATGAAGGTGACGCTCTGGGTCTTCATCGGCATCGAGGGGGCCGTGGTGGTCTCCGCCCGTGCCCGTCACCGCAAGGACGTGGGCCGTGCCACCGTACTGGCGCTGCTCGGCGCCCTGGCGCTTTACGTCATGGTGACCCTGTTCTCCCTCGGGGTGATGAACCAGCCGCAGCTGGCGGCCCTGAAGAATCCCTCCACCGCCATGATCCTGGAAGCCGTGGTCGGCCCCTGGGGCGCCTGGCTCATCAACATCGGTCTGGTGATCTCGGTGATGGGGGCCCTGCTGAGCTGGACTGTGCTGGCGGCGGAAGTACCCTACATCGCTGGCAAGACAGGGGTCTTCCCGGCCTGGTTCGCCAAGGAGAACAAGAACGGCTCCCCCCAGGTGTCGCTCTGGTGCTCCACCTGCCTGGTGCAGGCTTTCCTCATCATCATCTACTTCCAGAGCAGCACCTACCTGGCGCTGGTCAACATCGCCACCTCGGCGGCCCTGGTGCCTTACGTCTTCTCCGGCGCCTATGGCCTCAAGCTGGCGCTGCAGGGCACCACCTACGAGCACCAGCCCCATCAGCGCAAGCGTGATCTGCTGCTGGCCCTGGTGGCCACCGTCTACGGCTGCTGGCTGGTCTATGCCGCCGGGGTGGAGTACCTGCTGCTGGTGGCGCTGCTCTACAGCCCCGGCATCTTCATCTACTGGAAGGCGCGCCAGCACCATGGCCTGCGCAGCCTCAACCGGCTGGAGCGGGGAATGACGGCGGCCCTGCTCGGTTGCGCCGTGCTGGCCTTCTACAAGGTGATGGACGGTACCATTCCCCTGCATTAATCGGCACAATAACGAGATGGCGCAACACCATCTCTTTTTTTATGGGCAATGGCGGTCAAGTTGACCGCCATTTAGCTATATAAGGAATTTTTATGCTGTTTGTGGGTTATCTGGTGTTGGGGGCCTTCGCGGGCATGCTGGCGGGACTGTTCGGGATCGGCGGCGGTCTCATCATAGTGCCTGTGCTGGTGCTGAGCTTTCATGCCCAGGGGGTGGCCCCGGAGATCATTACCCATCTCGCGCTCGGTACTTCACTGCCCACCATGATCTTCACCGGCTTCAGCTCCCTGCGGGCCCACCAGGAGGCGGGGGCGGTCGACTGGGTGATGATACGGCGCCTGGGGGCCGGCATGCTCATCGGCGCCTGGCTCGGCGGCCTGACCGCCAGCCTGCTCAGCGCCAGCACCCTCAACATCATCATCGGCTGCTTCGCCTGGACCATGGCGCTGCAGATGGGGCTCAACCTCAAGCCCAAGGCGGAGCGCCACATGCCAGGGCCGGTCGGCACCGGCATCGCGGGCACCATCATCGGCTGGCTCTCTGCGCTGTTTGGCATAGGAGGGGGCTCCATGACGGTGCCTTATCTCAGCTGGAACTCGGTGCCCATGCGCAACGCCGTGGCGGCCTCCGCCGCCTGCAGCATGCCCATCGCCCTGGCGGGCAGCCTGAGCTACCTCTATGCAGGCTGGGGTCACGCCGATCTGCCCGAGTGGAGTGTCGGCTACATCTATCTGCCGGCCCTGCTTGGCATAGTGCTGACCAGCACCCAGTTTGCCCGCGTCGGCGCCAGGCTGGCCCATCGCCTCTCCCCCAAACGGCTCAAGCAGGCGTTCGCCCTGCTGATGCTGCTGGTGGGCGCCAAATTCATGCTGTTTAGCTGATCCATTCGGCAGATTGTTGAAAAATAAGGCGAACGGTTCGTCTCCTGGCAGAAAGCCATTGCATTGGCAGGCCAGTTTGCCTATTCTCCTCGCCGGTGGTCCCATTGGTCCTCTCGCATTGATAACTCGTCAACCTGGTCAGGACCGGAAGGTAGCAGCCAAGGCGGGGGACTCGAGTGCCGGGATGTGGCTGGTGGGGCCACCACCTGTTTCTGGAAATCAATAAGTTAGCCTCCAAGAGCCCTTGGTCATCCACTTTGTGTGGACGACGAGGAGCTCATCGATGAATCTCTGGCTCAGTCCCCACGGCATCTGGTATTACCGGAAAGTCACCACGCTCCCCTGTGGTCGTCGTAAAGAGATCAAAAAATCCCTGCATACCCGAGACAAGCTTTGTGCACGCCACAAGGTGACCCAGCTGCTTGCCTGTGTGCGTTCCAGACCCAAGCCCATTCAGTTACCCGCAGACGCCACAGTCGACCCACAAGAACAATCAGTCACCCAGCCGATGACTCCGGCAACCAAACCGCTTGCTCCGCTCCTGTCGGATTAATCGCCCCTGCTTTTCTAGCTGCTCAGCAGTTTCTATGAACGCAATCTTAATGGTTTGGCGCGTTTGGCAAGTAAATTGGCGCGTTCTGCATATAGGTTATGTCTTGCCCCTTGTATTGTTCTGATCTGCCTCAATTTGTGACCAAGCTCCCGTTTTGGCGACGATTTGACCATCGCACATCACGTTTTTTTCCTATTCCACAATTGGAATCATCTATATGAAAAACATACATATTTTGCGGTATGACGCATCGCCTTTGTTGGTGGTGTTGACCTTGGGTACCCTGTTGCTTGCCGGTTGCAACGACAAGTCCGTCCCAGTATCGATGGCGCCGCCCGAGGTGAGCGCGGCGCAGGTTGTGGTCAATCCGGTAACCCAGTGGGATGAATACAGTGGCCGCATTGAAGCGATTCAAAGTGTCGAATTGCGTCCCCGTGTATCTGGGTATCTCGAGAGCGTGAACTATCGAGAAGGTCAGGAGGTGAAACAAGGCGATGTGCTGTTCACTATCGACGCCCGCAATTACCGCGCCGAGCTGGCGCGTGCCAATGCACAGCTTGCTCGTGCGACCAGCGTGGCGGCGCAGAGCCGCAACGAAGCACGCCGCGCCAAGGTGCTGGTCGCCCAACACGCCATTTCTACCGAGCTGTGGGAGCAGCGCAACGCTGCCGATAAAGCGGCCCAGGCCGATATGATGGCGGCCCAGGCGGCGGTCGATACGGCAAAGCTCAATCTGGAATGGACCCAGGTACGCGCGCCGATCGTCGGTCGGGCAGGGCGTGCACTGGTGACCAAGGGCAACCTGGTCACGGCAGACGGCGCTGCGAGCGTGCTGACCACACTGGTGTCGCAAGACAAGATGTATGCCTATTTCGACATCGATGAGAATGCCTTCCTGCGTTACACCCAGCGCGCCCGCACTGACCTCGGTGGCAACAGCGCCAAGATCCCGGTTCAGGTCGGGCTCTCCAATGAGGAGGGCTTCCTCCATACCGGCGAGGTCGACTTTCTCGACAACCGGGTGGAGCGCAGCAGCGGCACCCTTCGCGTACGCGCCATTCTGGATAACAAAGATCGCTTTTTGACCCCAGGTCTGTTTGCCCGTGTGCGCCTGCAAGGTGGCCGCATTCCCGATGCCGTGCTGATCGACAACAAGGCCCTGCTGACTGATCAGGACCGTAAATATGTCTATGTGGTCGACAAAGATGGCAAGGCCCAGCGTCGTGACGTGATTCCGGGACGGGAAGCCGAGGGGCTTCGCATCATCGAGAAAGGATTGGTAGCTGGCGATCGCGTGATCATCGAAGGCTATCAGAAAGTGTTCATGCCGGGCATGCCGGTGAACGCCAGAGAGGTCCCGATGCAGGGCGCTGCAGCATTGACGGCGGCGATGAAATGACCGCCCCAATGTCCACCGCGGCGCGTGTGCTGACGCGTCCGGTCTCTCTCGAACAGTCTGTTTAAGGACCTATTCCATGGACTTTTCCCGTTTCTTTATTGATCGGCCCATTTTTGCGGCTGTGCTGTCGATCGTGATCTTCGCTGCCGGATTGATCACCATTCCTAACTTGCCGGTGAGTGAGTATCCGGAAGTGGTGCCGCCGTCGGTAGTGGTACGAACCGTCTATCCGGGCGCCAACCCCAAGGTGATCGCTGAAACCGTGGCCACGCCGCTGGAAGAGGCGATCAATGGCGTCGAAGGCATGATGTATTTCAAGTCGGTGGCTGGCTCTGACGGCGTGTTGCAGATGACCATCACCTTCCGTCCGGGCACTGATCCCGACGAGGCCGCGGTCAAGGTACAAAACCGTGTGGCGCAGGCACAGGCTCGTCTGCCGGAAGATGTGCGCCGCCAGGGCGTGACCACCCAGAAGCAGTCTCCGACGTTTCTGATGGTGGTGCATTTGACTTCGCCAGGCGGCAAGTACGACACCCTGTACTTGCGTAACTACGCGCGGCTGCATGTGAAAGATGCGCTGGCGCGGATCCCGGGGGTGGGGGATGCCCAAGTGTTTGGTGGTGGTGACTATGCCATGCGCGCCTGGCTTGACCCGGACAAGATTGCCTCTCTGGGCCTGACGGCCAGTGATGTGGTCAGCGCCATGCGCGAACAGAACGTGCAGGTGTCGGCTGGCCAACTGGGTGCCGAGCCGATGCCAAACAGCCAGTTCCTCACGCTGATCAACGCCCAGGGGCGTCTGCGCAGCGAGCAGGAATTCGGCGATATCGTGCTGAAAAATGGCGATAACGGAGAAGTGGTGCGTCTGGCCGATGTGGCCCGCGTTGAGCTCGGAGCCGGCGATTACACCCTGCGCTCCCAGCTCGATGGCAAGAATGCGGTCGGTATCGGTATCTTCCAGTCGCCGGGCGCCAATGCGCTCGAGATCCGCGATGCGGTCATCAATGCGATGAACCAGATGCAGAAGACCTTCCCGTCTGATGTGAAGTATGAAGCCGTCTACGACACCACCATCTTTGTGCGTGATTCGATCAGTGCCGTGGTGGACACCCTGCTCGAAGCAGTATTGCTGGTCGTGCTGGTGGTGATCCTGTTCCTGCAGACCTGGCGTGCCTCGATCATTCCGCTGATCGCCGTGCCGGTGTCGGTGGTGGGGACCTTTGCTGCCCTCTATGTACTGGGTTTTTCCATCAACACCCTGAGCCTGTTCGGCCTGGTGCTCGCCATCGGGATTGTGGTGGACGATGCCATCGTGGTGGTGGAGAACGTCGAGCGTAACATCGAAGAGGGGCTCTCGCCGGTGGCTGCGGCGCATCAGGCGATGCGTGAAGTCTCCGGGCCGATCATTGCGATCGCGCTGGTGTTGTGCGCCGTGTTTGTGCCGATGGCGTTTTTGTCCGGTGTCACCGGCCAGTTCTACAAGCAGTTCGCCGTCACCATCGCCATCTCGACCGTGATCTCGGCCATCAACTCCTTGACCTTGTCGCCGGCGCTGGCTGCCCGTTTGCTCAAACCGCACGATGCGCCCAAGGATGGCCCGAGCCGACTGATTGACTACCTGCTGGGATGGTTGTTCCGTCCGTTTAACAGGATCTTCAAGTCGAGCTCCGAGCGCTATGAGCGCAGCATCTCCCGTATCCTTGGTCGCCGTGGCGCCGTGTTTGTGGTTTATGCCCTGCTGCTCGGCGCTACCGGTGTGATGTTCAAGCAGGTGCCACCCGGATTTATCCCGACCCAGGACAAGCTCTATCTGATCGCCGGGGTAAAACTGCCGGAAGGTTCGTCGATTGCCCGCACCGACGAGATGCTGCGCAAGGTCGCCCAGATTGCACAAGAGACCGACGGGGTGGCGCACACCATTTCGTTCCCGGGTCTTAATGCGCTGCAGTTCACCAACACGCCCAACACCGGGGTGGCGTTCATACCGCTCAAGCCGTTTGCGGAGCGCAATGGCCGCACTGCGGCACAGATCAATGCCGAGATAAACCAGAAGATCGCTGGCCTGCAAGCGGGCTTCGCCTTCTCGATGATGCCGCCCCCGATCCTGGGGCTCGGCAGCGGTAACGGCTATCAGATGTTTATCGAGGACCGTGGCAATTTCGGTTACGGCAAACTGCAAGAAGCCGTGCAGGCCATGCAGGGCACAGTAGCCCAGACACCGGGCATGGCGTACCCAATTACGAGTTATCAGGCCAACGTGCCGCAACTCGATGCCCATGTGGATCGCGTCAAAGCCAAGGCGCAAGGGGTCGCACTGACCGAGCTGTTCGATACCTTGCAGACCTATCTGGGCTCGACCTACGTGAACGACTTCAACCAGTTTGGTCGTACCTGGCAGGTGATTGCGCAGGCGGACGGGGCGTTTCGCGATAGCGTGGAGGACATCGGCAAGCTGCAAACCCGTAATGCCCGCGGCGAGATGGTACCGATCGGTTCGATGGTGACCATCAAGGAAACCTACGGTCCGGACCCGGTGCTGCGTTTTAACGGCTATCCCGCCGCCGATCTGGCCGGTGAGGCCGATCCGCGCATGCTCTCGTCGGCGCAGGTGATGGGCAAATTGACCGATATCGCCGGACAGGTATTGCCGGTGGGGATGACCACCGAGTGGACTGACTTGAGCTATCAGCAGGCCACTCAGGGCAATGCCGCCTTTATCGTCTTCCCGGTGGCTATCTTGCTGGTGTTCCTGGTGCTGGCGGCGCTGTACGAAAGCTGGACCCTGCCGCTGGCGGTGATCCTGATTGTGCCGATGACGCTGCTCTCGGCGCTGTTCGGGGTCTGGATGACAGGTGGTGATAACAACGTCTTCGTTCAGGTGGGGCTGGTGGTGCTGATGGGGCTGGCGTGCAAGAACGCCATCCTGATCGTCGAGTTTGCCCGTGAGCTGGAGATGAACGGTCGCGGCATTGTCGAGTCCGCGTTGAAGGCATGCCGGCTGCGGTTGCGCCCGATTGTGATGACATCAATCGCCTTTATCGCCGGCACGGTTCCGTTGGTGCTCTCCACGGGCGCCGGGGCGGAAGTGCGCTCGGTGACCGGTATCACGGTCTTTGCCGGGATGCTGGGGGTGACGCTGTTTGGCCTGTTCCTGACCCCGGTGTTCTACGTGGCGCTGCGTAAGCTCTCCGGCCGGCCCTTGGTCCAGCATGGCGAGTCGACCTTCGTGGGCGATCCGCTCTGAATTCGGGCGCATTCCAACCTCTTTTTTGGACGAGTGACTTTGCTATGTATGTGAACTCGAAAGCCAATCCATCCCGTCGCGTGCTCACAGTGAGCCTCGCCGCGCTGTTGTCAGCGTGCAGTGTCGGACCGGACTTTGAACGTCCGGCCCTGCCGGCCGTGAGCAGCTATGCCCGTTTGGATGCCACAGTGCGTCAAGAGCCGGCTCCTGATGCGGGGCCGGCGTTCTGGCGCGGATTTAACGACCCGGAGCTCACCAAACTGGTTGAGCTTGCCCTGCGTCATAACCACGATGTGCAGCTGGCACTGGCCAATTATCAGCAGGCCAATGCCATGCTGGGTAGTGCAAAGTACGACTTGCTGCCTACGCTCACCGCCAGCTCGCAGGCAAGCAATGAGCGCAGCAGTGCCAGTCAGCAGCCCGGCGTCGCGGCTGCCGATCGCGATTATCACCAATATCAGGGTAGCGTCGGCTTTAGCTGGGAGCTGGATCTGTTTGGTCGCGTGCGGCGTTCCGTGGAGGCGCAGCGCGCCGACACCCGTGCCAGTGCCGATGATATGGCTGCCATGCAGGTGGCGGTGGTGGGGGAACTGGCCCAGACCTACTTCCAGCTGCGCGGCTGGCAGGAGCAGCTGGGCATTGCCCGTGACAACGCCGCCAATCAGGCGCAAACCCTGTCGCTACTGCAACTGCAGCAAGGGGCGGGCATGGCCAGCGCGTTTGATGTGGATAGAAGCCGTGCCCAGCTCGAAACGACCCGCGCCAGCATCCCGCCACTGGAGGCGCAAATTGCGCTGGCCACCCACCGGATTGGCGTGCTGACCGGTAATGTGCCGGAGTCATTGATTAGCGAGCTGGCGGCGCCGGCAGCGCTGGCGCAGTTGCCTGCCAATGTGCCCATGCAGGCGCCCGGCGAGCTGCTTCGCCGCCGTCCGGATGTGGCTGCTGCCGAGCATCGCCTGGCCGCGTCGACAGCGCGCATCGGTGTGGCCACTGCCGATCTCTTCCCCCGATTTACCCTGGGGGGCTTGATCGGTACTCAGGCATTGGATGCCGGCTCTCTGTTTGCACGGGACAGCGAGACCCGGTCGCTGATACTCGGTGTTGATGGCTCATTCTTGAATGTTGGCCGCGTTCGCGCGCGTATCGCTGCCAGCAATGCGCAGGCAGCCGCTGAGCTGGCCAGCTATCAGAAGGCTGTCCTCACCGCGCTGGAAGAGACCGAGAATGCACTGGTTCAGGTGTCACGCAGTGAGCAGCAGCGCCAGCATCTGGAGCAGGCTGCAGCAGCCAGCGTGCGTGCCGCCGAGGCGGCCAAGGTGCGCTTCGACCAGGGCGCCATCGATCTGCTGGCGTTGCTGGATGCCGAAAACGTGCGTCTGCAAAGCCAGGATGCGTTGGCACAGAGTCGGGTCGGATATACCCTGGCCGTGGTGTCGCTCTACCGAGCCATGGCCGGCGGTTGGCCTGAATATGTGGCCGATGAGGCATCCAACAAAACCTGAGCAATGGGCCCTTGGGTGAGCCGATGACATGGCACCTTCACATATCAAGAACGTGAATGACTGCATGGTGTGATGTCAGATAATTTTTTGCTAACAAGCGGCATTGGCCCACCAATGCCGCCAAGCGGTATCAGCGACCTGACAAGGTCACGTTATCTACTTTGATTGAGTACACCACACGATGATCGATCGTTTTCGTATTTCCAAACAGTGGATGCTGCGCATTGCAGAGCGGGGTCTCTCGCTAGAGATGTTGCAGCGCAAAGCCGGACTGCCTGAGCTGTTTTTCCAGCAAGAGAAAATCTATGCCTCCACGGCAGAGTTGTTTTCCCTGTGGAGCACGATCTCAGACCATTGTGGCGATGTGGCATTTGGTCTCACGTTGGGTGCAGATATGCGACTCGAGCGCAATCATCCGATGGCGATTGCGGCGGTGTGCAGCAGTTGTTTACGAGATGCACTGCAGCGTCTGGCCCGTTACAAACGGGTCGTCTGCCCGGAAGAGATCCGTGTCGAGGTAATAGGCGATGAGGTGATCATCGACTCCCATTATCTGGCAACCAGTGAGCAACCGCCCCATATCATGACTGATATGGGCTTCTCTTGGATGACGGCCATGGCACGACACAGCTCTGACGGGCATATTCGCCCGCTGCGCATCGAATTGACGCGTGGCCCCGAGCATCGCGCGTTGCTGGAGGGGCACTTTGGCTGCCCGATCACCTTCAATGCGTCGCGCAATGCACTGGTGTTTCGCTCCAGCGATCTGGATTTTCCCTTTTATACCCACAACGAAGAGCTGCTCGCCGTGATTGCCCCGCAGCTCGATGCCGAGTTGCAGGAGCATGACCAAAACACCAGAATCACCTACGCGGTGAAACAGGTGCTGAAACGCACTCTCGCAGGTCGGCGTCCGACGTTGCAATCGCTGGCCAAAGAGCTGGCGATGAGTACGCGAACTCTGCAACGGCGGTTGACCGATGAGGGCATCACTTTTCAGCAACTGGTGGAGGAGACCCGCCGCGAACTGGCGCGCTCCTATTTGCAGACTGGCGCGATAGAGCCCAACGAGACGGCATACCTGCTCGGCTACGAAGATTCCAACTCGTTTTATCGAGCGTTCAACGGCTGGGAGGGGGTATCTCCCGGTGAGTGGCTCGAGTTGCAGCGCAGAGTCGCCAGAGGTGCGGTAGTGTATGGTTCTGGAAGGGGGAGCGTTTGAGGCTTAAAGCGAACCGGCGTTTTAGTCCAGGTAATGGTGAGACACTCGTATCGCGGCTTAGCGGCCGAATGAGTCGCTTTGGCCGCGCAGCTATCCAGAGTCCATAACAAGATCATCCCGGCCTTCTCGGCCTTTTGAAATGCACCTCCCTCCTCTATGACTGACAATATTCACAGCGGCCATTGGCTTCTACGTCTTTGACGAGCTTTCTCTATATTGAAAAATTCAGCCCACGAGTCCTGACGGAAAAGTGGGCTGAGCAATATAAAAACACTTCAATTACTGATGAAAAATGACACTCTCACTAAGGGGGGCTTTATTAATCCTGTATTGATTTGCGGGGTGAGTCATGTCGGGGTAACCCAGAGAGATGCCAAACAGCAATTTCGATGACGTTTCAATACCGAGTTCTTTGCGAATGGTTTCGCCGTAAAAACCCAACATAGTCTGCGGCACACCGCCTAAGCCGTGAGCAGTCAGAGATAGCAGAAGCGTCTGAGCATACATGCCTATGTCTCCCGCTACACGAACGTTATCGCCCACTTTCGGCATAAAAAGCAGCGCAACATGTGGCGCACCAAAGAATTCCAGGTTACGACGTGAAGCATGGCGACGCTGATCATAAGCATCGCGTTTAATGCCGATAGCCTGATAATAGGCCGCGCCTTGCTCTTTGTAACGTTCACGATAGACGCCAGGGAAATCATTGATGCCAAAACTGAAGTCCGGCGTCAACTGTCCTGCGTCATCCGCCGCTAACATGGCCTTGCTCAGTGCATCTTTTTTTGAACCTGAGACAATATGCGTTTGCCATGGCTGGGTATTACAGTTTGAAGGTGAGAGCTGTGCATCCTCCAATACCGAACGGAGAATGCCTTCCGGTACAGGTTGAGGAAGAAAATGACGCACTGAATGACGTTTACGCACGACATCCCGAAAAAACATTGATTCAGACATATGTACCTCTTATAAAAGTCAGGCATAAAAACCATTTCTGTCTGACTAATTGATTTGACAACGAAAAATCCCGTGCCGGTGGACACCATATTCTCGACATGATTGCCGGGCCTCGCAGTCTGCTACTGCGGATGGATGCTATTAATCGCTTTAAAGTGCCCTGTTCGTCTAGCCTATGTCCGATATTTTACCCTTTGCAAAATGGAATAGAATAGCCAAAATTAAGAACTTAATGACCAAGTATGGAAAGAACAATGGATTTCAACGCAACCAAATTGTTCATCGCGGTAGTGAATGCAGGTAGTTTTTCCGCCGCAAGTGAAAGAACATCAGTTCCGATAGCAACATTAAGTCGTAAAATTAATGAGTTAGAACAGGAGTTGAAAGTCCAGCTCCTGGAGCGCTCGCGGCAAGGCGTTAAACCCACCTACAAAGGGCAACAATTCTTTGAACAGGCCCGTCTGGGCGTGGAGTTACTGGAGGATGCACATAAGTCCGTCACTGCTGCCCACTCACTGCAGGGGAAATTGCGCCTGTCTATCCCACCAAATTTTTCATTGTGGTGGGATTTATTGATTGAATTTCAGCAACGTTACCCTGATATCACCGTGTTCTGTCATTCCAGCGAAAGGGTCGTTGATTTGTTCGGCGACAGTATTGATGTGGCGCTCAGGTTTGGCGACCTGAATAGCGATGATGTCATAGCCAAATTACTTATGAATCTGGAAACGGTGTTTGTAGCAAGTCCTAAATTATTAGCTGATCACGGTACTCCTGAGACTCTCGAAGAAATGGCCCAGCTTCCAGTCGCTGCCTGGGAGAGTCTGAATTATGGTTTTTTTGAATGGGCTTCTGGAACCGAAAAAGTTAAATACGCCCCCTGCTTTTCCACTAATCACTTGCAGGCCATAATTCATTACGCTCTGAACGGTAAGGCGGTTGCTCAGTTACTGGATTTTTCGGCCAGGCCCTGGTTAGAAAGTGGTGAACTGATACAACTTTTGCCAGGCATAGCTACTCAGAAAATTCCGCTACACCTTGTATACTCTCGTCAAAAACACCCTTCAGCACTGGTGCGAGCATATATTGATTTTTGTACGGAATGGATTGGCAAGCTGGCCTGAAGTTATAGCTAACCCTGATTAACTATCAGGGCACCTGTCATTATAACTTGTAAGTAGGCTTGGCGTAGCATATTTGTCATATTACAAAAAGACCTCGGAAACACCTGAGCGTAGAACATGGGTAGAATGTGCTAACAAAGCTCCGGAGCATAGCTTCTCCGGAGCTTGGTGTAATCATGGAGTCGCGAGTGTTATTCCATCATCTTAGGAAAGGCAGTTGTCCGATATAATCCATCTTTCCGATCCTGACACCTTTGTGTCTAAGGATCGCGTATGCTGTCACCATGTGAAAGTAAAAGTTGGGAACTGCGTGTTGGTAGAAATAATCTATACCAAGGAAAGCTCCGGCCCAGCCCGGAGGGGCAACTATTCTTTCTTCCCAGCCTGAGAAGTCGCTTTCTTTCATCGATGTGACATATCCGATGGTCTTTTCAATGCTAGCTTTGAGGTCCTGGATCGTTTCTTCAGCGTCTTCAAAAACCGGAGCCTGTTTACCGGTTAAGACTGAGGTGGCTAGTCTCGCAGTATCACACGCCATCTGCACCTGACTCGTGAAGGGCAACATATCTGGTGAAAGACGGGAGTTCAAAAGAACTTCTGTTTCAAATTTATTCGCCTCAGCATGCTTTTGTGCTTTATCGATAAGAAGGGAAAGATTGCGGAGCATTTTTGTGAACTGCGTTATTTGTGCATACATCATGAATGTCCTTTGGTATGTGGTGATGTGATGGCGCCCCAGCTTTTTTTAGATAGTTTGGAGCCGATGGAATTAGTCGGTATGGGACTGAGCCCTATATATCCACTCTTGGTTTTTTACTAAGGATGTTGCAGCTTATCGCTGGTAGCGCATAGCTAAATATATAGTATCGCAACAACACGATTCATTTTTAAATTCCGCTCCAACTCGAATGGATAAATTTTACCCCTCTAAAGATGGAATGGAAGCACTAAAAATAAAAACCTAATTCTCAATAATGGAAATTAGCGTGGATTTTACCGCAACAAAATTTCTCATCATGGCAGTGAGTGTCGGAGGGCTGTTGATCAAATTCTTCGTGGGGCTGCTGTTCCCCAACCCTTCGCGAACACTCATTCCAATAACTGACGAGCAGGTATACCAAGCCCTTTCATCTTGTTCATTTTTTCACACCTGCCAGGGTCTAGCTCATCTGGGTATTGTTGTCGACGGTCTTGGCACGCGTGCTGATACAGCTATAGTCCAGCGATTGCAAAGGCCCCGCCATCAATTGGAACAAGGTGTTGATGAAGTCTTCCATGGTTCGCAGCGACAACTTGAGCTGACTGCAATATAAAGATGCGATAACCGTGTGTGAGCAATGGTAGGAGCGATTCACACCACAGGGGGAGGGCGTAGGGGTTGATGTCACTCTATGTCAGCTTATGGGTTATTTTTATGTCAACTTATGGGTTATAAAACTCTCGTAAGTCACTGATTTATGGTCGTGCGTTATGTCAACTTATGGTTTAGACGACAATTCAATAAGTTAGTCTCCAGGAGCCCCTTGGTCATCCACTTTATGTGGACGACAGGAGCGCTCGACATGAATCTCTGGCTCAGTCCCCACGGCATCTGGTATTACCGGAAAGTCACCACGCTCCCCTGTGGTCGTCGTAAAGAGATTAAGAAATCCCTGCAAACCCGAGACAAACTATGTGCCCGACACAAGGTCGCCCAGTTGCTTGTCTGTGTGCGATCCAAACCGACGTCTACCGTACCGCCAGTGGATGCCTCAGAACCCCCTCAACAGCAATCGGGCACCAAGCCGGTGACTCGGGCGGCTAAACCGCTTGTTCCGCTCCTGTCAGTCCTGAATGACCGCTATCAGAAGGAAAAGGCTCTCTCCTGGGTCCCCAAAGAGCGAAAGAACCAGAAGCACTATCTCGGCTCCTTTTTCGAGGCACTGGGGGATCGCCCTGTGACAGGCTAAAGCAAGGCCGACGTGGTCAAGTTCAAGGATGGGCTACTGAATGAATCGCCTTGGTCGAGCACCAGGGATGCGGCTTCCAGCTTGAACTCGGCAGTGAATGAGCGACGTAATCTTGTCATTGAACACCTCAGGTCTGGGTGGCGACTGTACCACCTAAAACGGTGTCTGGGATGATTAGACCACTACACTGCGAGCAAGCACAGCTACCAGACACAGAGACGGCGGGTTCACACCGAGTCAAATCTTGAAGATGGAGGTGGCTTTTTGCGCCTCGGCAATCAAGGCGTCAATGACGATGCGTTGCCGTGGTTTCAAATATCGGGAGCGAGGCCATACCGCATGGATTGGCATCTCCGCTCCCGCATATTCATCCAGTACTGTCACCAGCGCATGGGTGGCGAGGTGTTCGTGGATAAGCCAGGTGGGTAGCTGGGACAACCCCATCCCATCCAGCGTTGCGGCCACCATGGCATCCCCATCGCTGAATCGATAGCGACCCCTTATCACCTGCGAAAACGTGTCGCCATTCGGGCGGCGCAACAACCAGGTAGGTTGCGTGCTGCGCTGACTGCCGAGGATACAGTCGTGCTCGGTGAGCTCTGCAGGCAGGCGCGGTCTACCTTTGCGCGCCAGGTATTCCGGGCTGGCACAGACGACCAGTCTCTGGCATCCCAGTTGCCGGGCAACCAAATCAGCGTCGTCTTCCATTGACCCGATCCGCACCACCAGATCGACGCCCTCGTCGATGAGATTGATCCGTTTCTCGCTAAAGGCGACGGCCAGATCCAGATGAGGGTGCTGTTTGGCCAATTCGAGCAGGACGGGCATCACATGGCGACGGCCAAAGGCGGCCGGAAGGTGGACATTCAGGCGCCCGGAGACCTGGTGGCTGCCTGCAATCACTCCCTGCTCCAGGCTGTCTATTTCGTCCAGGATGGCAATCCAGCCGTCGAAGTAACGCTGGCCTTCCGGGGTCGGGGTCAGACTGCGGGTGGTGCGATGCAGCAATTTGGTGCCGAGCTTCTGCTCCAGCCGGGTTACGCTCTTGCCAACCGCGGAACCAGTCAATCCCAACCGGTCACCCGCCGCGGTAAAGGTGCCTGTCCGCAGTGTCTCGACAAACTCCACGACCCCCAAAAAGATCGTCTCGCTCTGTTTCATTGTGGAATTAAATGACGAAATGAGTGGAATATGAACTCTATTATGTTTTTTTTGATAGTCAATATACTGGCCGTCAATCACCTCGTCCTTGTGTCGGCGTGTTATCGGTGCCGTGGAGGCACTATCTGAGAACCAGCCGTCTTGGCTGGTTGCTTCCAACCCCTTAGCCAGAGGATCAGCATGACTGACAAACTTGATATGGAGCGCGTCAACGCCCTGTTGGATCGCGAAGAGATCCGCGCCCTGCGCCTGCACTACAGCCTGCTTCTGGATGGCAATCAGGCCGATCGCCTAGGAGAGGTCTTTACCGAGGATGCCGAGGTGCGGGTGACCGTCGGTACCATGAAAGGGTTGGCCGAGATAACGCAAAGCCTCAAAGAGGCCTATCACGTCTTTGATACCCAGCAGCGCGAGCACTTTCCTTTCATGCACGCGGTGACCAATCACGACATTACCCTGATCGATGAGAGCACGGCCAGCGGCAGTTGCTACCTGCTGGATCTGGTGACAGACCGGGACGCCATGCAGCACCCCTTCTTGCTGTTGGGACGCTACCTGGATCGGTATGTCCGCGTGCAGGGGCAATGGCGCATTGCCAGCAGTGTGCTGGATGTGGTCTGGCCTGAACCGTCTAACGGATAGGACACGGCAGACACATCAACGTCATCAAGGTGGTTACATGACAGACAAGAAAAGAACGCTGCCGGACAGCTTTCATCGTGTGTTTGGCGAGACGCAGCTGACGGTGGGGTTGTTGACCCCGGTAGAAGCGTATCCGGACACTCCTTTTCCCTCTTTAACCGATCATGGGAGTCTGGTCCAGCGAGCGGAGGAGGCCGGTTTTGCCAGTATCTGGCTGCGGGATGTCCCATTCTATGACCCTAACTTTGGCGATGCCGCCCAAGTCGTGGATCCCTTCGTCTATGCGGGCTATCTGGCTGCCATTACTCGACAGATCACCCTGGGGTCGGCGGGAATTGTATTGCCGTTGAGAGATCCCATCTCGGTGGCCAAGCAATCCGCATCGACCGACTTGCTGACCGCGGGACGCTTCATCTTGGGGGTGTCCACCGGGGATCGCGCGGCGGAATACCCGGCTTTTGGCATCGACTTTGCCGAACGTGCCGAACGCTTTCAGGAGTCGGTGGAGATGATCAAACGGCTACAGCAGGAGCATTTTCCATCTCAGGCATCCCGTCATTATGGGACCCTGTCCGGCACCCTTGATCTGCATCCCAAGCCCAGGTGCGGGAGTCTGCCTATGGTCGCGGTGGGCCGTGCCCGCCAGTCTATCGCGTGGTTGGCGAAGAACATGGATGCCTGGATCTGGTCCGTGGATGAGGACAGTGCCATCACCGGCATTCTCTCGGCGTTGGCGGAGGAGGCGGGAGACAAGCCATCACCCAAATATGGTTATGCCACCTTCTTTGATCTGGATGCCAACCCCGATGCGCCCTATCAGCGCTATTACAACGTGGTACGGATCGGTCGCAAGGCATTGATCGAGCGACTGTTACGGCACCAGGCGCTGGGCGTGAGCCATGTCGCGCTTAACCTCAAGCCCTCACGACGGGAGGCCAGGGCAGTGATCGACGAGATGGGGGAACATGTGCTACCGGCGCTTGCTCGCCCGTGAGATCAAGGATGATTCATCCCGCTCGCCGCGCGTACTCGATGAATGCCTTCAACTTGGACGGTTGATCATGCCGGCTGGGGTAGTACAGAGAGAAGCCTGGAAAGGTCGGCGAGAAGGGTGCCAGGACTCGCGTCAGGCGCTTTGCCTTGATGTGTGACAGGGCCAGCTGCTCAAAGGTGTAGGCGATCCCGACGCCTTCCAGTGCCGCCTCCGTACTGAACAGGGTGTCCGTGATGGTCAGGTTGCCCTTGACCTCGTACTCGACGATTTCCTCATTCACCTTGAACTCCCATTTGTGGATCGCGCCTGTTCCGGCGAAGCGGAAGCGGATGCAGTTGTGCTGCACGAGGTCGTCCGGATGGCTGGGCGCGGGGAAGCGCGCGAGATAATCAGGAGAGGCGACGATGGCGACTGTGATGGGGCCGCCAAGGGGAAGGGCGACCATGTCCTTGTGCAGATCTTCTCCCATGCGAATGCCCGCATCGAAACCCCGCTCGACGATGTCGACGAAGCCTTCGTCATTGGTCAGTTCAAGTTTCACGTTCGGATGCTCGCGAAGGAAACCTGCCAGCAGCGGTTGCAACACCATTGAGGTCGAAATGCGTGCGGCATTGATGCGCAATGTGCCGGTGGGCCCACCTTGCAGGACGTTCAGCTCTTCACCCGCCACAATGACCTGACCGAGTGCCGGGCCGATGCGGGCAAGATAGTCCTCCCCAGCCTCCGTCAGGCTCACGCTGCGGGTCGTGCGATTGAGCAGGCGTACGCCGAGACGCGCTTCCAGCTGCCTGATCGCCTGGCTCAGCGCCGAAGGCGATACCTCCAGTTCGGCAGACGCGGCAGTGAAGCCGCGATGCTCCGCGACTTTCCAAAAGGCCATCAGGCCGTCGAGTTGATTGAGTTTCATATCTTGAAGCATAACTTCATATGATGTGCAGGATTAAGCTATTTTTCTGCACTAATACGGCGCCTATAGTTGCCTTCACCGTGAGGGAGGCACCCATGAAAACCAATCCGCCAGATTGCCATGCCCTCGGGCCTCTTTCCCTCAGGTGTCAGCGTGATGAACCCCACGACGCCGAAACCAACATGCAAGTGAGAAGGCGCATCAGACCATTGATTATTGAGGAAAAGAAGACGATGAAAAACGTATTGATCATCAACGCACATCAGTTTTTTGAAGGCATCTCCGGCGGCAAGCTGAACAGCACCCTGGCAGGCGTCATCAGGCAAGAGATGGCGGCGCGCGGCTATGGGGTGAAGGAGACATATATAGAGCAGGGCTACGACGTTCAGGGCGAGGTCGACAAGCATCTGTGGGCAGACATCATCATCCTGCAATCGCCGGTCTTCTGGTTCGGCATGCCGTGGATCTACAAGAAGTATGTCGATGAGGTATTTACCGCGGGCATGTTCCAGCAGCGCTTCCTGTCGGGTGATGGCAGGACGCGCGAGGATCCGCGCAAGCAATATGGCTCTGGCGGCAAGATGCATGGCAAGCAGTACATGCTGTCGCTGACCTGGAATGCGCCGAGGGCGGCATTTGGCGATGCTGGGCAGATGTTGTTCGAGGGCAAAACGGTGGATGACGTCTTCGTCAGCAACACGGCCAACTACAGGTTCTGTGGCGTCGAGGTGTTGCCCTCCTTCTCGTGCTTCGATGTGATGAAGCAGCCGGATGTTGCAGGGGCTATTGAAGAGTTGCGTGGCCATCTGGATGCCATCCTTGAGCCCGTGGCGAGCCCCCTGCCTCAGGTGCAGAGCAAGATGGACGAGGCACTCACATCCCCTTGAAGACGTCGGATGCTGGTCGACAACGAGGTGACGGTGACCGCTCAGTGGCTGGGCGTTCACCGTCTACCTTGGCCAGTGATGTGCGATGAGCTGTCGCCACCAGTGACCACCATACTGGCCAACCCCGCCAACCCCGCCAACCCCCTGCCACCCGGCGTATGCATCAAGGATCTCGAAGGCTCAACAGGCGTTTCCTGGCCGACGACCAGGTTGTCATTGGCGTCGAAGAAAGCCCGGGTCAGTCAACCAGACTCCTTGGGCTGATGCTGGAAACATCCTGGGGCACCCTTGCGTCACCGTGAGCCCGCCTATCTTTCGTGGAGGGCTCTTCGTCAGTCAGCCGTCGCCTGGTACTCCTGTCTTGGTGACAGCTCGATCACCTGCTTATCGCGCCTTATCCGGGCATTGCATCCCCGACTCCCCGGGCATGGGCAAGGCGCAGCTCCTCGGCGCCGAGCACGAACTCCGGGCTGTCGGTGAGGCGCTCGACCGCCAGATCGATGAAGCGACGTACCCGGGCGGGCTGGGCCGCACGGCTGCCGTAGTAGAGAAACAGGCTGTACATGTCTGTCATGTGGTCGAGCAGCAGGGGAACCAGGCGGCCGGCCCGAATGTGCGCCGCCGCCGTCGGCCCGGCGATCTGACCTATCACTTCCCCCGCCAGCACGGCGCCCAGCTCCACCGTCTCGTCATTGGTCGATATCGCCGGACGAACGAGATGGTCCTGCACGCTCTCACCAAGCCTTACATGCCAGGGAATAAGGTGGCCGGTACCGGCATGACGAAACACGCTGCAGCGGTGCACGCCCAGATCGTGCAGCGTGTGCGGCACCCCATGTTTGCGCAGATAGGTGGGGGAGGCGCAGATGATGAGCTGCAAGGGAAACAGGCGGCGTGCGATCAGCCCATCCTGTGGCGAGAGGCCGATCCGCAAACCCACATCGACCCGCTCCTCCACCCAGTTGCCGATGCGGTCATCGAGCTGCACATCGGGCTGGACCTCGGGGTAGAGCCGGCAGTACTCGTCCAGCACTGGGCCTATGATCATCTGCGCGACCGAGCGGGGCCCCACGATCCGCAGCGGGCCGGCGAATGCCTCCCGGGTCTGCCTCGCGGCCGACAGCGCCTGTTGCAGGCCGAGCAGGGCGGGTTGGGCTGCCTCCAGAAAACGCTGGCCCTCTTCGGTCAGCGACATGCTGCGGGTGGTGCGATGGAACAGCCTCACCCCGAGATAGGTCTCCAATTGCCTCAGTGCCTTGCTGGCGGCCTGAGGGGAGATCTGCTGGGCCTCGGCGGCCTTGCTGAGGCTGCCCAGTTCCACCGTGCGCACGAAGGTGGTGATGGATCTCAATTCGCTGATCATGCTCTTTCTCGTCGATTTACATCATTTAGTTGTAACTGATTCATCCATTTGCCGTCTAGTTCGATGTTTGTTGCCCATTTATAGTTCAGTCCATCGAGATGCCACCCGGCATGTCCCCGGACAGCGAGACGAGCAAGATGGACAATTTCAGCTTTTACAACCCGACCCGGATCGAGTTTGGCACCGGCAAGGAGCGCCTCATCGGCGAGATCCTGGCCCAGCACGGCATCAAGAAGGTGCTGCTGGCCTATGGCAGCGATCGCATCAAGGGCGATGGCCTCTTTGCTACCGTGAGCGCCAGCCTGGGCGAGCAGGGGATCCCGTTCGTGGAATGCGGCGGCATCGTCAGCAACCCGCTCATCTCCAAGGTGCGTGATGCCATCGCCCTGGCACGGGAGCAGGGGGTCGACGCCATCCTCAGCGTCGGCGGCGGCTCCGTGCTCGACAGCGCCAAGGCCATTGCCGCAGGCAGCCTCTATCAGGGGGATGTCTGGGATCTGTTCGTCGGCAAGGGGCAGATCGAGGCGGCGCTGCCGGTGTTTGCCATCCTGACCCTGGCTGCCACCGGCAGCGAGATGAACAGCGGCGCCGTGGTGACCAACGATGACACCAAAGAGAAGTTCGCCATCAACTCGGTGCACACCTTCCCCAGGGTCTCCATCGTCAATCCGGCGCTGATGCAGACGGTCTCTCGCGACTATCTGGTCTACTCGGCGGCGGACATCATAGCCCACTCCATCGAGGGCTACTTCACCGCCAAGGTGCAGCCGGCAATCCAGTCCCGCCTGGTGGAGTCCGTCATCGCCACCGTGCTGGAGACCACGGAGCAGTTGCTGGCAGACCCCGAAAATTACAACGCCCGCGCCGAGTTCTCCTGGGCGGCGACCCTGGCATTGAACGGCCTGACCTATGCGGGGACGTCGGGCTTTGGTTACCCCAACCATATGATCGAACACGCGCTCTCCGCCCTGTTCAATGTGCCCCATGGCGCCGGCCTGTCGGTGGTGATGCCCGCCTGGATGAGGTGGTATCAGGGCCAGAATCCGGCTCAGTTCGAGCGCTTCGCCCAGCAGCTGTTCGGCTTGAAAACCGCCGAGGAAGGCATTGCCGCCCTGGAGACATGGTTCGACAAGATTGGCACGCCGACCCGCCTCTCCCAGCTCGGCATCACGGAGGCGGACCTGCCCGCCATCCTGGAGAACCTCAAGGGCAACGCCCGCTGGTTCGGTCTGGCCGAGACCTACACCCAGGAGGTGCTGGCCAGCATCCTTCGCAAGGCCATGTGAGTGGCGGTGCCTCTCGCTCCGCTGTCGGGAGCGAGCCGCCAACCATCACACCAGGCGGGTGCCAGGCACCCACACCATGGCGCTTTCCCAGGAGAGCGCCTTCCAGGAAAAGGGATCCATCATGCAAACACGTACTTTGGGTAACAGCGGGCTGACGGTGTCGGCCATCGGTCTGGGCTGCATGGGGCTGAGCTTTGGCTATGGCCCGGCCACGGACAAGGGGCAGGCCATCAACCTTATCCGCCGCGCCTATGAACTGGGAGTGACCTTCTTCGACACCGCCGAGGCCTATGGCCCTGGCGATAACGAACTGCTGCTGGGGGAGGCGCTGGCCCCGTTCCGGGACAAGGTGGTGATCGCCACCAAGTTCGGTTTCAAGAACGGCAAGGTGCCCGATGGGCTGGACAGCCGGCCGGAGAATATCCGCGCCGTTGCCGAGGCTTCCCTGCGCCGGCTCAACACCGATGTGATCGATCTCTTCTATCAGCACCGCGTCGATCCCGATGTCCCCATGGAAGAGGTGGCTGGCACAGTGCGAGACCTTATCCAGGAGGGCAAGGTGCGCCACTTCGGTCTGTCCGAGGCCGGTGTCGACTCCATTCGTCGCGCCCATGCCGTGCAGCCGGTGGCGGCGCTGCAGAGCGAATACTCTCTCTGGTGGCGCGAGCCGGAGCAGGCCATCCTGCCGCTGCTGGAGGAGCTGGGCATCGGCTTTGTGCCGTTCAGCCCCCTCGGCAAGGGCTTCCTGACCGGGGCCATCAAGGCCGATACCCGTTTCGATGACACGGATTTTCGCAACCAGGTCCCACGTTTTGCCGAGGGGGCGCGCCAGGCCAACCAGCATCTGGTGGCGGTCTTGAGCGATCTTGCGGCCAGCAAGGGGGTGACCTCTGCCCAGATTGCGATCGCCTGGCTGCTGGCACAAAAGCCCTGGATCGCCCCCATACCCGGCACCACCAAGCTGCATCGGCTCGAGGAGAACCTGGGCGCAGCCCGGGTGGCACTGAGCGCCACCGATCTGGGAGACATCCAGCGTGCCCTGGCCGGGATCAAGGTGGAGGGGGATCGCTATCCGTCACACCTGCAGAAGAACGTGGGTCGCTAAGGCAGGATCCTCAACAGGAGTCTCATGAATGCAGAACCCCTCTGTACTCTCTCGCGCCGTCCCCAGGGGCCGGCGCGCTCTCTGGTTGCTAACAGGAGCCGTGATGGCAGGCATTATCTCCTATGTATTGAAACCGGGCCTGCCCGCGCACCCTGACTCTTCCCAGTATCTGGGGGGGCGGTTCAGCAATGTCGTGGCACTGCCGCAGCGCAGCACCTGGGACGGGGTCCGGCTCTGGTGGGATTTTCTGTTCGCCAAGCCTGAGGGCACAGTGCCGGATCGCGCCATCCCGGTGCAGGCCATGACCCGGGAGGGGCTGATGGCCGCCCCGGACAACAACGTGTGGCGCCTCGGCCACTCCAGTCTGCTGTTCAAATTGCAGGGCAAGTTCTGGCTGACGGATCCGGTGTTCAGCGAGCGAGCCTCGCCGGTGCAGTGGTTCGGTCCCAAACGCTGGCACGCGCCGCCCATCACCCTGGATGCGCTGCCCCCCATAGAGGCGGTGATCCTCTCCCACGATCACTACGACCACCTCGATCATGACGCCATCCTGGCGCTGCAAGAGAAGGTCGGCCACTTCATCACGCCGCTCGGAGTTGGGGCGCGCCTGGTTGCCTGGGGTGTCCCCCGGCACAAGGTCAGGGAGCTGGATTGGTGGCAGCAGGCCCGGGTCGGCGGCATCGAATTCATCGCCACCCCGGCCCAGCACTTCTCCGGCCGTGGCCTTGGGGATGGCAACCAGACCCTGTGGGCCTCCTGGGTCATTCGCGGGGAGGGATCCACTCTCTTCTTCAGCGGTGACAGCGGCTACTTCGACGGCTTCAAGGAGATTGGCAGGCGCTACGGCCCGTTCGACATGGCCTTCCTCGAGACCGGGGCCTACGACAAGCGTTGGGAGTACGTGCACATGTTGCCGGCGCAGACGGCGCAGGCGTTTCACGATCTGCGCGGGCAGTGGCTCTATCCAGTGCACAACGGCACCTTCGATCTGGCCATGCACCAGTGGGATGACCCCCTCGAGCAGATAGTCCGTCTGGCCGCCGAGCAGCAGATCCCATTGACCACCCCGATGATGGGGGAGCCCCTGAACGTGCTGGCCCCCCACGAGGGCAGCGCCTGGTGGCGCCAGTGACACATTTTTAAAACGCAGGAGTCGACAATGAACCCAATATCCGCCACCACGCTCGCCGCCGCCATGGCGCTCGGCCAGGCCGAGGCAAAGGAGCAGACGATACAGGTATTTTCCCCGGGGCAGGTGCCTGCAACCCAGGGGGCCAGCGAGTTCTTCGTCGGGGATGTCTATGTGGATCAGCGCTATCAGGGCACGGCGCCCGCCGCCATCTCCGGTGGTCTGGTCAGCTTCACGCCGGGGGCGCGCACCGCCTGGCATACCCATCCCCTGGGCCAGACCCTCTACGTGGTCAGTGGGGTGGGGCGGGTGCAGATGGCGGGAGCGCCTGTCCGGGAAATCCGGCCAGGGGACCTGGTGTGGATCCCGGCCGGGGTGAAGCATTGGCACGGTGCGGCGCCAGATACCCCCATGACCCACCTGGCGCTGGCAGAACAGCAGGATGGCAAGGTGGTGACCTGGCTTGAGCAGGTGAGCGAGGGTGACTATCGCGCCGCCGTCGCCGGGGGGCGGGATTGAGCATGCGGGGGAATAACAGTCAGCCCGCTGCCGGACCGGCACACCCGGATAGCCTGCCCGAACGCGCTCATGCCCAGGAGCTCAGGATCCTGATCATCCTGAGCGCCTTGATGTCGTTTGCCTCCATTTCCACCGACATGTACCTGCCGGCGTTGCCGCAGCTGGTCCATGACTTGAACACCGACATGACCCAGATCGAGCTGACCATCTCGACCTTTCTGATCGGTTTCAGCCTGGGGCAGCTGTTCTGGGGGCCGGCGAGCGATCGCTATGGCCGGCGCCTGCCCATCATGCTCGGTATCGGACTCTTCATTCTGGGCTCGGTGGGCTGTGCCCTGGCCGAGACCGCCCCTCAGATGCTGGTGTGGCGCGTTATTCAGGCCCTGGGGGCCTGCGCCGGCCCCGTGCTGGCCAGGGCCATGGTCCGTGATCTCTATGCCAGGGAGCGGGCGGCCCAGATGCTGTCGACCCTGATCCTGATGATGGCGGTCGCGCCTCTGCTCGGGCCGTTGCTCGGGGGACAACTGCTGCTGTACTGGTCCTGGCGAGGGATCTTCTGGGTGCTGGCCATCATGGGGGTCGTGGCCCTTATCGCCATGCGCTACCTGCCCGAAACCCTGGCACCGGCGAGCCGAAGCCAGGCGTCCCTGGCCGTGACAATGAAAGACTATGCCGCCCTGGCGATGGACGGACGCTTGCTGCGCTATGCCCTCGCCGGCGGCTTTTACTACGGCGGTTGCTATGCCTTTATCGCCGGAACCCCGTTTGCCTACGTCGATTACTACCAGGTGTCGGCGCAGGCCTATGGCCTGCTCTTTGGCGCCAATATCCTTGGGTTGATGGTGCTGAATTTCGTCAACACGCGCCTGGTGGCGAAATGGGGGCCCGAGCGCCTGTTTCGCTACGGTGCCTGGGCTGCCGCCGCCTCCGCTCTCTGGTTGGCCCTCGATGCCTGGTGGGGATTGGGTGGGGTCGCCGGGCTGGCCGTGCCCATCTTCTGCTACATGTCGGTCAGTGGCTTCATCGTCGCCAACTCGGTGGCCAGCGCCCTGGCGCTCTTCCCGAAGCAGGCGGGAGCGGCCTCTTCCCTGGTCGGTGCCATGCACTACGGCAGCGGGGTGTTCAGCGCGGCCCTGCTTGGCTGGTGCACCGATGGCACCCCCTGGACCATGGGCTGGATAGTGGCTGTCGGGGGAGTGGGCTGCCTCGTCTTTGCACTGTGGCGACGCACCGAGTCCGAGGCGTCTTGCGAGCCGATGTCGCAACCCGAGCCGGTGCGATGAACTATCGACCTATTTACATCAACAGCAGGATAAGCAGGCTCGGCATTGGCAGAGCCTGTCCCGGGAGATGACATCTATGGATAACCTTCACACCCCGTCACTCAGGTCACAGGCTGGCCGTCTGCTGCCCGTGTTGGCCCTGGCTGCATCCTGTTTGTCTGTCAGCACCCGTGCTGCAGAGGCTGGGGATGTCAGCCAAAACAAGCTGGGCATGACATTTGTCTATATTCCGGCAGGCAGCTTCACCATGGGAGCATCTGCAGGCGATCCTGAGGCGATTCGTAGCGAGATGCCCGCCCATGAGGTGACTCTGACTAAACCCTTCTGGCTTGGCCGTTTTGAAGTGACTCAAGCCCAGTGGGAAGCTGTGATGGGTAGCAGTCCCTTCGATGAGAAGAGTAGGTCCAATTCCTTCTATCACTTGCCCGGTATGGCGGACCGTATCCGCCAACCCGATCATCCTGTCACAGCATCCTGGCTGGATGTACAGGCCTTCATTGATCGCTTGAACGTGATGGAGGGCCGCAAGCGTTACCGGTTGCCTACCGAAGCCGAATGGGAGTATGCCGCGCGTGCCGGCACGAAGACGGCTTATTCGTTTGGTGACGATATGCGCCAGCTAGGGGGGTACGCCTGGTTTGGTGAGAATTTCATCAGTGGTGGTACTCACCCAGTAGGCAGCAAGAGACCCAACCCTTGGGGCTTGTACGACATACACGGCAATGTGTGGGAGTGGGTAGCGGATTGGTATGCAGAGGACTACTACGCCCACAGCCCGAATGCGGATCCACAAGGGCCTGCAACCGGCACGCAGCGGGTGGTGCGTGGCGGCAGTTGGCACCAGAGTGCGACCAGTTGGCGTTCAGGGTTCAGGCGTAGTTATGACCCTGACTATCGCGGGATCAGCATAGGGGTGCGCCTGGTGATGGCGCCCTGATAAGGGGCCGTCATCCCCAAAAAGGACCTTTTGGTGGCGATCGCGAGCGTCGTGGAGGAGGGGGCTCGTGGGGTGTTAGATATCCTCGCTGGTGTATAGCCCACTGTGTTCATCGGATAACCTTGTATCAATGAGAGTCAATCTTCTCCCACTGATGGGGGATGGAATGAGAGAGGCAATATCATGGCTAAAAAAGAAGTGGTTGTGCTGGTTGGGGCCGGGTCCATTGGCCAAGCCATTGCAAGGCGGGTAGGGGCAGGCAAGCATGTGGTACTGGCGGACATCAGCCAGAAAAATGCAGAGGCAGCGGCCAAGACCCTGGAAGAGGCCGGTTTTGACACCAGCGTGCTGGTCGTGGACCTGTCGTCACGGGCGTCGATCATCGAGCTGGTGCAACACGCCCAGAGCCATGGCACCGTCATGCAACTGATCAATGCGGCCGGTGTCTCCCCTTCCCAAGCCAGCGTTGAAACCATCCTCAAGGTTGACCTGTATGGCACTGCGGTCTTGCTGGAAGAGTTCGGCAAGGTCATCGGTGAAGGGGGATCAGGAATTGTCATCTCGTCCCAATCGGGTCACAGGCTCGGCAACATTCCCCCCGAGGAGAGCGAACAACTTGCCATGACACCCACGGAGGCGCTGTTGTCACTCCCGTTGATACAAGGCATCGACGATACCCTTAAAGCCTACCAATACTCCAAGCGCTGCAATGTGTTGCGGGTCATGTATGAGGCGACGGCCTGGGGCAAGCGTGGAGCCACTATCAATTCGATCAGCCCAGGCATCATCATCACGCCGCTGGCCAACGATGAACTGAAAGGACCCCGTGGCGAGGGGTACAGGACCATGTTGGGCCTGTGTCCCGCAGGCCGGGCGGGCACGCCTGACGAGGTTGGGGAGCTGGGGGAGTTCTTGATGAGTCACAAAGGGCGCTTCATGACGGGAACCGACTTCCTAATCGATGGCGGCACCACCGCCAGCTACTGGTACGGCGAACTCCAGTATCTGAAGACGACGCACTAGCTTGCTTGGGGTGAGAGAACAAGGTGCATCGATGCACCTTGTTCTTGTTGCATTGAGGGCCAGCAGGTTAGCTGATACAGCTTGCGCAACGAACCTACCAGAGTCTGTGCCGTTTCCTTGACCAGTGCAGTGCCTGATCCGGGCTAGCGATACACCGTCAGATGTTCTTGTCGAAGAAGGCATCGATCCGGCTCATCGCCTGATCCACGTAGCGAGGCACCCAGTAGGTTTCAATGTGCGTCGCCCCCTCGATGAGGAACAGCTCTTTGTTGGCAGTGCCGGTGGCTTTCTTGAAGGCGCTTTCGGTCATGTAGCGCGAGTCCGCCTTGGTCCCCGCCATCATCAGCAGCGGCTGATTGATGAGCTCCATGTTGCTCTGGGCATCGAAGTTCATCAGGTCGAGCAGGCTGCTGGTGGTGTAGCGGAATGTCGAATTGGGATGGGCATGGGTCTTCCAGTAGTACTCATAGCCTTGGCGGTACAGCTCGAACGGCAGCTTGGCTATCTGTTCGTCGGTCAGGTTGGCATCGCCGGAGTAGCTCACCTCACCCGTGGTGACCTCCCTGGTGCGGGCATCGGTGGCCTGCTTCAGGCGCTCTTGCACGGTGGCGAGTTGAGAATCCTGATATCCGTTGCGACGCACCAGCCCGGAGTCAAACATGCTCAGGGTCGCCAGGGCCTTGAAGCGCTTGTCGGTCTGGGCCGCTTTCAACGAATAACCGCCGCCGCCGCAAATGCCAAGCAGGCCGATGCGTTCCTTGTCAACGCCGGGGTATTGGCCGAGGTAATCCGCCATGCCGTGAATGTCCTCGATGCGGTTTGCCGGTTTGTCGACGCTGCGGGGCATGCCTCCGCTGGCCCCCTGGTAGGCGGCATCCGCCGTGATGGCGATGTAGCCTTGCTCTGCCAGGCGCTGGGCATAGAGGCCCGCGACCTGCTCCTTGACCCCTCCGTTGGGGTGGGCAACGACCACGGCCGGGTAGGTTTTGGCGGGATCATAGTCGGCAGGGGTATAGACATTCGCGGCTATCTGGATGCCATGCAGGTCATATTTCACCGGGTGGAGGTTGACCCTGCCCTGGATGTTTTCGGTGATGGCCCCTTCATAGGCCAGGGTAAACGGATTTTGTCTGTGATCGGCGGCCTGGGCGGTGGTGGCAAAGCCTGCCAGCGCCGTCAGCACCATGGCATTGAGAAAGGTCTGTTTCATGTGGACTCCCGAGGGTAAGCGCGGCCTGGCTCCAGAGGCACGCGGTGGATATTGCCGGACAAGGGTAAGGGGAGGGGGCTGTCAGCCCCATGACGGGGAAATGACAATGCTGTCAGTCAGGTGGTGGCCTTGGCCTGGATTTCTGACACGGCTGTCAGCTTGCTGTCAGGGGAATGTTGGTAACCAATCAATAGGATGTGGCAATGCGAAGTGGTCTTCGTCACCCGTCTGGTCATAAAAGGAGTCTCTTATGGAGAGCAAACCAGCAGTGTTTACGCCCGATGCACCCACGATGCCGGCGCGACGCAAGTTGCTGATCGCGGGGGCCGGCATGGCCGCTGCCTCGTTGATCCCCCAGGTCAACGGGGCTCAGCCATCCCCACCATCCCATGGCGCAGGCGCAGGTCAGCCCGTTGCCGGGCCAGGAAGGCGCAAGCTGGGCGGACTTGACGTCTCGGCCATCGGGCTGGGGGTGCAGAACATGAGCCGCAAATATGACACCTCCGTCCCCTGGCGCCCTGAAATGGTCAACATAGTGCGCAGGGCCTTTGAGCAGGGGGTGACGTTCTTTGATGCCGCCGAGGCCTATGGTCCCTTCGAAGTGGAGCGGATCCTGGGCGAGGCCGTGGCGCCCTTCAGAGACAAGATCGTCATCGCCACCAAGTTTGGCTGGAACATCGATCAACAGACCGGTGAGCGGCGTCCCGGGCTCAACAGTCGGCCCGAGCACATCAAGCAAGTCGTCGAGGGAATGCTCAAACGCCTGCGCACGGATCGTATCGATCTGCTCTATCAGCACAGGGTCGATCCCCTGGTGCCTATCGAGGATGTTGCCGGCGCGGTGAAAGATCTGATGGATCAAGGGAAGGTGTTGCACTGGGGCCTGTCTGAAATGGGGATCGACACCTTGAAACGCGCCCATGCAGCGCTCCCCGTCACGGCGGTTCAGAGTGAGTACTCGATGTTATGGCGGGGGCCGGAACAGTCTGTGCTGCCGACCTGCGAAGCGTTGGGGATAGGGTTTGTGCCGTGGAGCCCGCTGGGGGTGCAGTTCCTGACTGGCTGGATCGACAAGAATACCCGCTTTGCCCCCGGCGATTTCCGGGGGACGGAGTCGCGCTTCGCCCCCGAAAATCTGGAGCATAACCTTGGGCTCGTGGCCGTACTGAAAACCTGGGCTGAACGCAAGAGTGCGACGCCCGGACAGATAGCGCTGGCCTGGTTGCTGGCCAGGAAACCCTGGATTGTGCCTATCCCGGGCACCACTAACATGGACCACATGCTGCAAAACACGTCGGCAGCGGCGATCCAGCTGAGCGCTGCCGAGATGACGGAGCTCACCCTATCCCTGGATGCCATCGTCATCAAGGGACAGCGTCTGCCGGACGCGGTGCAGGCCTATTCCGATGTGGACGCGCCGCCAAAGCGCTGACTTGCTGGCCGATGGCGGGATGAATGGAGATTGGGCCCCATCGGCACCCTGTTCATGCTGTCATGAGCGCGAGCCCTGGATATAAGGAGGTGGATGCCATGCGTCTGTTGTTGGTAGAGGACGAAGAGAAGACCTCGTCATATCTTTGTCGCGCACTGGGAGAGTCTGGCTTCATGGTCGATGTCTCCGCTGAGGGGCCCGAAGGGCTCCATTTTGCGCTGGAGTACGAGTATGACGCCATCATTCTGGATGTGATGTTGCCTGGCATGGATGGCTATCGGGTGCTGGAGGGGCTTCGTGCGAGCAAGCAGACACCGGTGCTGATGCTCTCCGCGCGCGGATCCGTGGACGAGCGGGTCAAGGGGCTGCGTCTGGGGGCCGATGACTATCTGCCCAAACCCTTCTCGCTCATTGAACTGGTTGCCCGTATCCAGGCCCTGGTGCGTCGTCGCGGGGCCGATGGCGCGGACATCACCCAGTTGCAGATCCACGATATGCACCTGGATCTGCTGGCGCGTCGGGTGTCGCGCGCCGGCCATCGGCTGGAACTCACCGCCAAGGAGTTTTCCCTGCTCAGTCTGCTGGCCCGCCATCAGGGGGAGATCCTCTCGAAGATGATGATTGCCGAGCAGGTCTGGGATATGAATTTTGACAGTGATGCCAACGTCGTGGAAGTCGCGATAAAACGGCTGCGAGCCAAGATAGATGCGCCTTTCGAGGTCAAGCTGCTGCACACGGTGCGCGGCATGGGTTATGTGCTCGAAGTCAGGCCGGACCTGCACCCTTGAGGGGAGGAAACAAGATGTTCACACGCTCCATCTCCGGACACCTGGCGCTGATGTTTGCCCTGAGTGCCGTCCTGATCGTCTCGGCATCCGGTCTGCTGCTGAGGAGTTCGCTCCATGACTCCTTGCAAAAGCAGATGCACAACGAGCTGTCGTTTCGTGAATCCTTGATGAGCCCCTGGATCAGTGCCCGCACCTCCAGCGAAGGGTGGTCAGTGCTCGCCAGCAAGTTCACCAATCTGGCCAGCTCCGAGGGGAACCGTGTTCACTATTGGATTGTCAGCGACGATCCTAGCTTCAGCGTGGGAGGCATACCGCCATCTGGGGTAGCCTGGGACGATCTCAAGGAGGGGTTCAACAAACTGCCCGGGGCCTCGGAGGAGGCCTGCTCGCTCTTCCTGCTGGTGAAGACCATTCCCGCCAATGGGGAAAGGCCCGAGCTGCGCTATGTGGTGTCCATCGACTCGACCCCCTATATGAGCACATTGGACGCCTTTACCCGCACGCTGCTGATCATCACTCTCCTTGGCGTGCTGATGGTCGCCTTGCTGGGGTATGGCGTTGCCCGGATTGGTCTGCGCCCGGTAGGGGCCTTGAGTCAGCAGGCCCATCGACTGGCGCCGGGAGACCATGGTCAGCGGCTGGACACAGACGCCTTGCCCGAGGAGCTGCAGCAGCTGGCCTCCTCGTTCAACGGCGTCTTGGCACGTCAGGAGGTGGCATGGCGGCAACTGGAGAGCTTCAATGCCGATGTGGCCCATGAGCTGCGGACCCCTCTCACGAATCTGATTGGCCAGACTCAGCTGGGGTTATCCCGCAGGCGTTCGCCAGAGGAGCTGGGCGACTTGCTCGGCTCCAATCTGGAGGAGCTCGAGCGGATGGCTTCCATCGTCAACGACATGCTGTTTTTGTCCCATGCCCATGCGGGGGAGCATGCCTCCCAACTGGAGCGGGTTTCGCTGCGGGAAGAGACCCTCAAGACGGTGGAGTATGTGGAGCCCTCCCTCGCCGAAAAGCGGCTCTCATTGCAGGTGGAAGGGGATGTGAGCGCTCATATCGACCGGCGCCTGTTCCACCGTTCACTCGCCAATTTACTGGAGAATGCGGCAAGGCACTCACCGCCCCACGGAACCATCACCGTCAGACTGAGCCAGCGCGAGGAGCAGGCCTGGGTCGCTGTCTCAAACCCCGGCGATCCCATTGCCCCTGCCCATCTGTCTCGCCTGTTTGAACGCTTTTACCGGGTTGACTCAGCCAGGACCCGCAGCGACACCCATCATGGCCTGGGGCTGTCCATTGTCCGGGCGGTGGCGATCATGCACCGGGGAGAGGTGTTTGCCCAAAGCGAGGAGGGGGTCAATACCTTTGGACTCACTTTTGCACTGTCCGCACAGAGGGGACGGGCTCATGAGTCAGCTCCCGCACTGGAGAGGCGATTGGCGACTTCCATGCCCGGTCTATCCTGACGGGAACGTCAGCCTGGGGTCATCCTGACGACATCTCGTGCTTGCTAGCATGGCAGCGGTTTAACCCCAGGCTCACTCACTAAAGGGATCTCGTTTCATGTCAGGAAAAATGCGTTATTTCGTTCTGCTGCTGCCGCTTATGAGTTGTGTCGCCATTGCGGCGGAGCAAGGAGCAGCCACCGGCATCGCCGTCGCGGGCAGCCAGGCGGCGGTGTACGGTTCGGCGGACAACTTTACCGGCCGGGTCCGGGTCGATCCGCTTTTCACGGCCGACCAGGCTATCCCGGTATCGGGTGCTTATGTCACCTTCGAGCCCGGGGCGCGCTCGGCCTGGCACAGGCACCCGGCAGGGCAGCGGCTCATTGTGACCTCGGGGGTCGGCTTGACCCAGCAGGAGGGTCAACCGGTACAGATCATCCGTCCCGGTGATGTCGTCTCCTGCCCACCCGGGGTCAAGCATTGGCATGGTGCCACCCCCGGCAGTGCGATGACGCATCTGGCGGTGACCGGCAATGTGGATGGCAAGAGTGTTGAATGGATGGAGAAGGTGACAGATGAACAATACCAGGCACATTAAGGCGATCACGGCAGCGGCGCTGCTGCTCCTTGGCACCGGACTGCCCTACGGGGTGGCCGCCAATGAGGGTGCCACCCAGGTGAGCCAGCAAGGATCCGTGACCGACACCCTGACCACGCGCCAGCAGGCCATTCCCTTGATCGCCTCGGCGATGGCGACCAGCAACATGGAGAGGCTACGAGATGCTCTCAATCGGGGTCTGGATGCCGGGTTGACGGTGAATGAAGCCAAGGAGGTGCTCGTTCAGCTCTATGCTTATGCCGGTTTTCCTCGCAGTCTGAATGCCTTGAATGAGTTGATGAAGGTTGTCGAGGCTCGCAAGGCTCGGGGCATCAACGATCTTCTGGGAAAAGAGCCCGTCACCCCCATCCCGGTCGGTGATGAACTGCGCCGAGTGGGGACTGCCAACCAGACCAGGATCTCGGGTGCACCGGTACAGGGTCCGCTCTTTGAGTTTGCCCCAGTGATCAACCAGTACCTGCAGACGCACCTGTTTGGCGATATTTTCGCTCGCGACAACCTGGATTGGCAGAGCCGCGAACTGGCGACGGTAGGGGCATTGGCTTCCATGCCTGGGGTGGAGGCACAGTTGCTGTCCCATATGCGTGCCAGCCAACGGGTCGGCCTGAGCGCCGGTCAACTGCATCAGGTGGTGCAACTGCTGCGCGAACAGGGCGAGGTCGATGCCGCCACCCGGGCACAGAAGGCACTGCAGCAGGCGCTGGCCGCGACCAAATAGGGCACTGGACGTCACCAAGGAGCAGGCAGCATGCCAGATCACCATGACCCCACCCGAAGGAAGCTGCTGGCGGCGTTGCCGGGCTTGACGCTGGTGAACCTTCCCCTGGGGCAGGCCATCGCCAGCGCGCAGGCGCGACAACCCAACGGCAGTATCCTGGTCGCCTATTTTTCCCGAAGCGGCAATACGCGGGTGATCGCGGGGGTCATCCAGCGCACGCTGCAAGCCGATCTGTTCGAGATAGCGCCAGCGAGCCCGTATCCGGCGGATTACTTCCAGACCGTCGCACAGGCGCAGCGTGAGCGGGATCTTGGGCTGACCCCTGCGCTGAAACAGTCCGCCACCATGGCGGGCTATCACACCCTTTATGTCGGCTTTCCCATCTGGGGGATGACGGTTCCCCCCGTGGTCAAGAGCTTCCTGAGCGGCCATGATCTGGCGGGTAAGCGACTCGTGCCTTTCATCACCCACGGTGGCTATGGCATCGGGGATAGCGAGGCGGTACTCGCCAGACTGGCGTCAGGTGCCAGGCGAGATGCGCCACTGATCATGGAGTGCGATCAGGAGAGGCAAACGACCGAGACAGTCGCCCGGTGGCTGGAGGCCGGAGGGAGTTGATCTCATCTTTGGGCGAGGCAGACAGGTCATCGTCGTGAGGGCGACAGGTGATGCTCATATACGTAAACAGGATTGAGGCCACAGGCCAAACAAGGGAACACAATCATGAAGAGACTCAGTAAATCATTGCTTTTTTGCATGCTGGCGGGGGTGCTGGTGGCCCCCGCTCATGCCGATCCCCTGGTTATCCAGGAGCAAGGCAGCTTTGCCGCAGGGGGCGCCGTCGTCACCGCACCCGGCACCTTTGACCCCAGGAAACCCCTGGACCCTGCCGGTCAGACCTACCATGGGGATCACGCCAGCGTCTTCTATCAGATCCCGTCCAACCCGCACCCGTATCCGATCGTCATGCTCCACGGCGCTGGCCAGTCTTCCCGTACCTGGCAGACCACGCCGGATGGCCGGG
Source organism: Aeromonas genomosp. paramedia (assembly GCF_023093515.1). Lineage (NCBI taxonomy): Bacteria > Pseudomonadati > Pseudomonadota > Gammaproteobacteria > Aeromonadales > Aeromonadaceae > Aeromonas > Aeromonas genomosp. paramedia. The sequence goes on along the minus strand of NZ_JAAROG010000012.1, from coordinate 85,439 downwards.
AAGGTTTCCAGACCCTGTTCCTGCGCCGGGGGTTTGCGACCTATCTGGTCGATCAGCCCCGCAGAGGCAGCGCGGGTCGCAGCATGGTAGAGGGGGCCGTGGCCCCCAATCCGGATGAGCAGTTGTGGTTCAACCAGTTCCGCCTCGGCGTCTGGCCGGATTATTTCAACGGCGTCCAGTTCTCGCAGGATCAAGCGGTGCTGAACCAGTATTTCCGCCAGATGACCCCCAACACAGGGCCCTTTGATGTCAACGTCATCGCCGATGCCATGGCGGCGGTGCTGGACAAGAGTGGTCCTGCCATCCTGTTCACCCACTCCCAGGGGGGCGGACCTGGCTGGCATACCGCCATAAAAAGCAACAAGGTGAAGGCCATAGTCGCGTTCGAACCAGGCAGTGGCTTCCTCTTCCCTGAGCAGGCGTTGCCAGCCCCCATGCCGAGCGCGTTCGATACCCTGAAGGGGGAGCCGGTGGCGATGGCGCAGTTCATGAGCCTGACCAGGATCCCGGTGCTGATCCTGTATGGCGACAACATCCCGGACAAACCGACCGCCATGCCCGCCCAGGACAGCTGGCGAGTCAGGCTGGCGATGGCTCGCCAGTGGCGGGATCAGGTCAACCAGCATGGGGGGGATGTCACCGTCGTTCACCTGCCCGAAATCGGCATCAAGGGCAACACCCACTTCCCCTTCTCCGATCTGAACAATGTGCAGATCGCCGATCTGGTCAGCCAGTTCCTGAAAGAGAAGGGTCTGCAATAACCAGGGGAGACCGCAAGGGTGATGACGCGATTCATGAATATTGCTAATAAACCCTAGCAAGATCCCGGGTCTAATCTCGTCAATCCCCTTGCGTTATGCTGGGCACACACTATCGGAAGGATATAGTCATGCACACAGTCAGACTCAATAACGGTATCGAAATGCCCCTGCTGGGGTTTGGTGTCTTCCAGATGACAGACGCGGCAGAGTGCGAGCGCGCCGTCATCGAGGCCATAGACACCGGCTATCGGCTGATCGATACCGCCGCCTCCTATCAGAATGAGACTCAGGTCGGGAACGGGATCAGGCAGAGCGGCATCGGGCGCCGCGAGCTCTTTGTCACCACCAAGCTCTGGTTGCAAGACACCAGCTACGAGGGAGCCAAGGCGCAGTTCGAGCGCTCCTTGAATCGCCTGCAGCTCGATTATGTGGATCTCTATCTCATCCATCAGCCCTACGGGGATGTCCATGGCGCCTGGCGGGCAATGGAGGAGTTGCAGCAAGCCGGCAAGATCCGGGCAATCGGCGTCAGCAACTTCCAGCCGGATCGGCTGGCGGATCTCATGGCGTTCAACAAGGTGGTGCCTGCCGTCAACCAGATAGAGGTGAACCCCTTCAACCAGCAGCTGCATGCCGCCCCCTGGATGCAGAGTCGACAGATACAGCCACAGGCGTGGGCCCCCTTCGCCGAGGGCCGAAATGGTCTGTTCCAGCACCCGGTACTGACCGCCATCGGCGCGAAGCGGGGAAAGAGCGTGGGACAAGTGGTGTTACGCTGGATCTTCCAGCGCGGCATAGCATCGCTGGCCAAGTCGGTGCGCAAGGAGAGAATGGAGGAGAACCTCGACATCCTCGACTTCGAACTCAGTCAGGACGAGATGGTGCAGATAGCCGCGCTGGATACGGCGACCAGCGCCTTCTTCTCTCACCGCGACCCCGCCATGGTGGAGTGGCTGACCCAGCGCAAGCTCGACGTCTGACAGGGGCAATCAGCAATGGCGTCGGGAGATGACAGACGGTGGGTGGCGCGGTTCGCCGCCAACCGTTCTTCCTGCTGAGGGAATACAGTGCCCACGGCCGGAGAGGAGCGGCATCATGCCCGCAAGCGCACGGCGTCCAGGAACAGCCGAAAGGCGGGAGAGTTCTGGCGCCGGCTGGGGTAGTAGAGGTGATACCCGGGGAAACGTGGGCAATAGGGGACCAGTACCGAGATCAGCGCCCCTGTGGCCAGATGGGGTTCGGCCATGTCTGAAGGCAGATAAGCCAGACCGTGGCCTGCCAGTGCGGCGCGCAGTACGGGCGTGCCTGTGTTGAAGATGCACTGACCCTGTACATGGGCCTTGATGGGTTGGCCATCTTGCTCAAACTCCCACAGCATCAGGTTGTCATAGGTGGGCAGCCGCAGGCCGATGCATTGATGAGCCGCCAGATCCTGAATGGTGTGGGGGGCCGGGTTGCGGGAGAGATAGTCGGGGGAGGCCACCACGACGATCTGCATATCCTGGCTGATACGCACCGCAATCATGTCTTTCTCCACCTGTTCCCCCAACCGGATCCCCGCATCAAACTTCTGCTCGACTATGTTGGTCAGGCCGTAGTTGATATCGATTTCTACCTGAATGTCCGGGTACTCCTTGAGCAGCGGCGATATGCGCGGCCACAGGTAGGTGTCTGCCGCATGCTCGGCGGTAGTGATACGGATCAAGCCCGCGGGTTTGTCCTTGAGCTCATTGAGCGCCGAGATCTCATCCTCTATCCCCTCAAAATGCGGTTGCAGGCGTTCAAGCAGCCGCTCGCCCGCCGGGGTTGGGGAGACGCTGCGCGTGGTCCGGGTCAACAACCGAATGCCCAGTCGCTCCTCCAGCCCCCGCATGGCGTGGCTCAGGGCGGACTGGGATACCCCCAGGTGAGCCGCCGCGCGGGTAAAGCTGCCTTCTCTTGCCACCGCCATGAAGGAGATCAAGTCGTTGTAGTTGGTTTTTGCCATGAGTTGCCCTGCCGAAGGTCGTGATAGAGGGAGGTGCGTGCCGGCAGGGTAACCGCCGACTCGGCATCATTACTAGCGTAAATTAATGAAATTTTCTCATAAACCCATTCTGATTATCCCGTCTAATCACGTTATCCAACAACCAGTACACTGCCGTCACTGAACACCACATCGGTGCTCACCGCATTACCGCCATGGGGCGGTGCACAGCGAAACCATGCCTGGCGCGACACTGTGTCTCTGGCATGGCCGACAAGGAGACGTCGTTCTGGCCTGCGGGCCTTCCACCATTGACGATGTGAGAATGATGATGAAACACGCAATCACACTGCTGGCCTTCTTCGGCCTGATGAGTTCCCCTCTGGCCATGGCCGCCATCCCTGCCAAGATCAACGCCATCCCCGGCGCTCTGATCGTGAACTGGCAGCCCCAAGACGCCGGACAGCGCATGGGCGATGCCCTCGAGGTATACAACGATGCCGGCGATCTGCTGGCACGGGTGCCGGCCAGGATGTCCGGCCAGCAGCGGGTCGTGCTGCCCGCAAAGACACAGGGTGATTTGCGTCTGAGTCTGGGAAATGAACAGGCGCAGTATCGCGTGCCGTTCGGTTTTGGTGGCGGTCAGGAATAAGCCGCTCACTCCCTTTGTGCTTCGTTTTGCGGGCAGGCTTCGTCTGCTGGGCCTGCCCGCATTTTTGCTGCCATCAGCAGAACTGACCAGAATATCGCCCCCCTTATTTTCAGAGCGGATGAATTCATCTGCTCTCGTCGAACTTCCCCATCAATGGACTACGTGAATATGACTGCCAGAACAGGTTTTACTGCGCGGCGTGCGGCGCCCTATCTGGTGGCCCTCTCGGTGGCATCTGCCCTGGGGGCTGCCCTCTATACCCACCAGAGCCAGGCCGAGGCGCCAGCCATGGCCGAGGCCGCTGTGCCTGTCTCCGTGAGCAGGATAATGCCCAATCGCATCAAGCTGTGGGAGGCGTTCTCCGGCCGGTTGGAGTCGGTGGAACGGGTGGAGCTGAGGCCCCGAGTGGCCGGCACCATACAGGGGATCCACTTTCGGGAAGGGGCATTGGTTGCGCGCGGCGATCTGCTGATCACCATAGACCCTGCCCCCTATGCAGCCCAGGTGGCCCAGACCGAGGCGGTGGTCGAGGCTGCGCGTGCCCGGTTGGCTCAGGCGGGATCCGATCTGACGCGTGCGCAGCGGTTGATTGCCTCCAACGCCATCGCTCAGCGGGATCTCGATCAGCTGCACAACGCCAAGCTGGAAGCCGTTGCCAACTTGCGCGGCGCCGAGGCGAGCCTGCAATCGGCTCGGCTCAACCTCGATTACACCCGGGTTAGGGCGCCCATCTCGGGGCGGATCGGCCGCCTCGACATCACAGTGGGCAACCAGGTGGCGGCGGGACCGACGGCCCCTGTCATGAGCACGCTGGTCTCGGTCTCCCCCATCTATGCCAGCTTCGATGTGAGCGAGGCGACCCTGGATCGGTTGCAGGTGTCGCGTGAACAGATCGGTGACACCCCGGTACAGCTTGGCACCAGTGGGATGACGGGCACGCCACTGGAGGGGCGTCTGCAATTTATCGACAACCAGGTGGACGCCGGCAGCGGCACCCTCAGGGTTCGCGCCACGCTGGATAACCGGGACGGCAGCCTGATCCCTGGTCAGTTTGCCAGGATCAGGCTGGGATCTTCCCGTCAGATCGACGCCCTGTTGGTGAGCGAGCGGGCTATCGGCTCGGATCAGAGCAAGCAATTTGTCATGGTGGTGGGCGAGGGGAACCGCGCCGAGTACCGCGAGGTGAGCCTTGGCATGAGTGTCGAGGGGGAGCGTATTGTCACCCGTGGCCTGCAGCCCGGGGAGCGAGTCATCGTCGATGGTCTGCAGCGGGTGCGTCCCGGCACACTGCTGGCACCCAGCCCGATTGAGCCCACTGCACTCACGACCACCCAAGCCCGGACGGCCAGTCGCGGCTGATGGCCGCGTCATTGCATCAGAGTCACACCATGAATATGTCAAAGTTCTTCATCGACCGGCCCATCTTCGCCGGCGTTATCTCCATCCTGTTCGTGCTGGCGGGGCTGGTGGCAGTCAATGCTCTGCCCATCTCCGAATATCCCGAGGTGGTGCCACCCCAGGTGGTCGTGCGGGCGACTTACCCGGGAGCCAGCCCCAAGGTGATCGCCGAATCGGTGGCCATGCCGCTCGAGGAGTCCATCAACGGGGTCGAGGGGATGATCTACATGGGCAGCCAGTCCACCACGGATGGCACCATGACCCTGACCGTCACCTTCCGTCTTGGCACGGATCCGGACAAGGCGCAGCAACTGGTGCAAAACCGGGTGGCTCAGGCCGAGGCGCGCCTGCCCGAGGAGGTGCGTACCCTGGGGGTGACCACGGTCAAGGCGAGCCCGGACCTCACCATGGTGGTGCACCTGGTCTCACCGGAGGATCGCTATGACATCGACTACCAGCGCAATTATGCGCTGCTCAATGTGCGTGACCGATTGGCCCGGATCCAGGGGGTGGGGGACGTGGCCATCTTTGGCGGTGGGGAATATGCCATGCGGATCTGGCTTGATCCCGACAAGGTCGCCGCCCGTGGCCTCGCGGCCAGCGATGTGGTGGCGGCGCTGCGTGAGCAGAACATTCAGGCGGCGGCCGGGGTGGTCGGCGGGTCGCCGGCGCTGCCGGGTACCGAGCTGCAGCTCTCCGTCAATGCTCGGGGCCGGTTGCAGAGCGTGGAGGAGTTTGGCGACATCATCGTCAAGTCGGGCGGCGGCGGCGCGGTGACGCACCTGCGTGACATAGCCCGTATCGAGCTCGGGGCGGCCGACTACTCGGTGCGCTCGAAACTCAATAACAAGCCGGCGGTCGGCATCGGCATCCACCAGGCACCGGGCGCCAACGCATTGCAGATCTCCGACGAGGTGCGCAGCACCATGAGCCAGATAGCCAAGACCATGCCCCAAGGGCTCGAGTACCGTATCGCCTACGATCCGACCCAGTTCGTGCGCGCCTCCATCGACTCTGTGGTGCACACCCTGCTCGAGGCGATCGCCCTGGTGGTACTGGTGGTTATCCTGTTCCTGCAGACCTGGCGCGCCTCCATCATCCCGCTGCTGGCGGTGCCTGTCTCCATCATAGGGACCTTCGCCGTCATGCTGCTGTTTGGCTTCTCCCTCAATGCGTTGACCCTGTTTGGGCTGGTGTTGGCGATAGGCATAGTGGTGGATGACGCCATCGTGGTGGTGGAGAACGTCGAGCGCAATATCGAGGGGGGACTGTCGCCGCGCCTGGCGACCTACCGCGCCATGCGGGAGGTCTCCGGCCCCATCATCGCCATTGCCCTGGTGCTGTGTGCGGTATTCGTGCCGTTGGCCTTCATCACCGGGCTGACCGGCCAGTTTTATCGCCAGTTTGCCCTGACTATCGCCATCTCCACCGTCATCTCGGCCATCAACTCACTCACCCTTTCGCCGGCGTTGGCGGCCCTGCTGCTCAAGGGGCATGACGCGCCCAAGGATGTGCTGACGCGAGGCATGGAGCGGCTGCTTGGTCCACTGTTTGCGCGCTTCAACCGCGGCTTCGAGCGCGGCGCCCGCGTCTATGGTGCCGGCGTGCAGGGGATCTTGCGACGCAAGGCCCCGACACTGCTGTTGTTTGCCGGCCTGCTGGTGCTGACCTATGGCTTGTTCCAGAGCGTGCCCGGGGGCTTTGTGCCCTCCCAGGACAAGCAGTACCTGATTGGCTTTGCCCAACTGCCGGATGGTGCCACCCTGGATCGGACCGACAGGGTGATCGAGCGGATGGGGGCTATCATGGCCAGCAATGAGAATGTGGAGGGGACCCTTGCTTTCACCGGGCTCTCAATCAACGGCTTCACCAATAGCCCCAATGCCGGGGTGGTGTTCGCCATGCTCAAGCCGTTCGAGCAGCGCAGAGGCGCCGATCAGAGCGGCATGGCGGTGGCGGCGCAACTGAACCAGGCTTTCACCGGCATCGAGGAGGCGGTGGTGGTGATGTTCCCGCCACCCCCCGTGCAGGGGCTTGGCACCACGGGGGGCTTCAAGTTGCAGCTTGAGGATCGCGGCGGGCTCGGGTACGGGGAGATGGATGAGGCGGTGCAAGGTTTCCTGGCCAAGGCGGCCAAGGCTCCCGAGCTGACCGGGCTGTTCAGCAGTTGGCAGATCAATGTGCCGCAGCTCTTTGCCGACATCGACCGTACCCGTGCCCATCAGCTCGGGGTGGAGGTGACCGATATCTTCAACACGCTCCAGGTCTACCTTGGCTCGCTTTATGTCAACGATTTCAACCAGTTCGGGCGTACCTACTCGGTGCGGGTGCAGGCAGATGCCAGCTATCGCAGCCATGCCGATGATATCGGCAGACTGAAGGTGCGTTCGCTCTCGGGCGAGATGATCCCCCTGTCGGCCCTGATGAAGGTGGATCACACTGTCGGTCCTGAACGGGCGATGCGCTACAACGGTTTTCTTTCTGCCGATATCAGTGGCGGGCCGGCGCCTGGTTTCAGCTCGGGGCAGGCCAAGGCCGCCATCGAACGCATCGCCGCCGAGACCTTGCCTCAGGGCATAGGTTTCGAGTGGACCGAACTCACCTATCAGGAGATCCTGGCTGGCAACTCGGCGCTGTGGGTCTTCCCGCTTGCCATCCTGCTGGTGTTCCTGGTGCTGGCCGCCCAGTACGAGAGTCTGACGCTGCCGCTGGCCATTTTGCTCATCGTGCCGATGGGGCTGCTCTCGGCCATGGCTGGGGTCTGGCTCTCTGGGGGGGACAACAACGTCTTCACCCAGATAGGGCTCATCGTACTGGTGGGGCTCTCGGCCAAGAACGCCATTCTCATCGTGGAGTTTGCCCGTGAACTGGAGTTGGCGGGCCGGGCGCCGCTGGCCGCCGCCATCGACGCCGCCAGGTTGCGGCTGCGGCCCATCCTGATGACCTCGCTGGCCTTCATCATGGGGGTGCTGCCCCTGGTGCTGGCAAGTGGCGCCGGCGCCGAGATGCGCTCGGCCATGGGAGTGGCGGTCTTCTCCGGCATGATAGGGGTGACCCTGTTCGGTCTGTTCCTGACCCCGCTCTTCTATGTGCTGCTGCGGCGCCTCGCAGGCAATCGCCCGCTGGTGAGCCATGGAGACCAGAACATGGAGGAGTGAGCCTGGCTGCTGAAGCCATGAACCGATTGAACATAGCCCGCTGACGTCGGGCTATTTTATTTGCTCCGGCGTTCGTCAATTTGGGTATATCCAAGGGATATCTTGTGCTTTGTGCTCCTTGCGTCGCCCCCGTAATCTCGGGGCGTCATCACTTATTACCAAGGACACAACTATGTTGAAAACCCTATTTAAATTGACGCCGTTGGTTGCCGCCATCATTGCAGGATATGCCAGCGCCGGGGAAACCATACGGCTGGGTATCATGAGCGGAGAGGATGAAGATGTGTGGGCCGTTGCGTCTGCACAGGCCAAAAAACAGGGGCTGAATATCGAGCTGGTCAAGTTCAATGACTATATCTTGCCCAACGAGGCACTGGAAAATGGCGAAATAGATGCCAACGCATTCCAGCACAAACCTTATCTGGACAATCAGGTGAAGAGCCGCGGTTATCATATAGTGCCGGTCGGCAATACGGCGGTGTGGCCCATCGGCCTCTACTCGAAGAAATTCAATGCGGTCAGCGCCTTGCCGAAAGGGGCCATCATAGGGGTGCCCAACGATCCCAGCAATGAAGGGCGTGCGCTGCGGGTGCTGGCGTCGGCCGGCGTCATCAAGCTGCGTCCCGGCTCGGGCATATTGGCGACCACCACGGATATTATCGACAACCCCAGGAAATTGCAGATCAAGGAGCTGGATACCGGCATCATAGGGCGCTCCGTGGATGATCTGGATGCCGCCGTGGTCAATACGGACTGGGCATTGAAATCCGGCTTGAGCCAGCAGCAACGTATTTATTCCGAGACCGCAGAAGAGAATCCTTACAATAATTTCATCGCGGTCAAAAGCGGCAATGAAAGCGCCCCCTGGGTAAAAACCCTGGTGGCCTCCTATCAGAATGAGGCCGTCAAGGCGGCGCTGGACAAATACTATAAAGGGACGGCTATCCCCGCGTGGTAATGAATGGCCGATGATCCATCACTCATGATTTATTGGTTATCCATGCTGCCTTCTATCGGGGCCGCCATCTTGCCCGAGCGGCTTCCCCGCGTGCCTTTGCGGGGGTCAGGGGGACTGGGTGGTGGGGCGGGCGAATATTCGCGCCCGGCCACCATAAAGGCGTGTTATCGCGGGGCCTCTGCCTGGGTTGACCGGGCGCAGGCCCCGCGACGGTTTCACTCAAGGGGGGCGACGGCAACCTGCCGCTTGAAGGGGGTGGGCTTGCCGGCCTTGCGCTGTTCCGAGACCAGGATCAGCAGGCGCTGCAGGGCGATGAAGCTAAACAGCAGCAGGCCGATGATGATCTTGGTCCACCAGGAGCTGAGGGTGCCGTCGAAGTTGATGTAGGTCTGGATCAACCCCTGGATCAGCACCCCGAACAGGGAGCCAAAGACGGTGCCCACCCCGCCGCTCAGCAGGGTGCCGCCGATGACCACGGCGGCAATGGCATCAAGCTCCACCCCGACGGCGGCGAGCGGATAACCCGCCGAGGTGTAGAGCGCGAATACGATGCCCGCCAGGGTCGCCAGGGTGGTGGAGAGCAGGTAGATGCGAATGGTGGTGTGGCGCACCGAGATCCCCATCAGGGCCGCCGAGGTGGCGTTGCCGCCGATGGCGTAGACGTTGTTGCCAAAGCGGGTGCGGTTGGCGAGCAGGATGCCAAGCACCACCACCGCCAGCATGATGAGGGCCAGCAGGCTCAGGCGTCCGCCCCCCGGCACCTTCCACGACAGGCTCGACAGGTAGGTGAAGCTGGGGTGATCGATGGGCAGGGACTGCTCGGAGATGAGGAAGCTGGCCCCTCGCAGGAAGAACATGCCCGCCAGGGTGATGATGAAGGCGGGGATCTTCAGGGTGTCGATGAGCCAGCCCATGAGGGCGCCAAAGCCCGCACCCAGCACCAGCACCAGGGGGATGGCCAGCATGGGGCTGACCCCCAGATCCCCGATGAGCTTGGCCAGCAGCACGCCGGTGAAGGCGATGACGGCCCCCACCGACAGATCTATGCCCCCCGAGAGGATGACGAAGGTCATGCCCACCGCCACTATGCCGAGGAAGGCGTTGTCCGTCAGTATGTTGCAGATGATGCGGGTGGACATGAAGGCCGGGAAGGAGGCCAGGCAGAGCAGATAGCCCAGCACGAAGACCATGATGGTCACCATCAGGGGGAGGTTGCGTTTAAACATGGCGAGTCCCTCGCTGGAACAGGTGGTTGAGGGCAGGCGACTGCATGACCAGCACCGCCAGCACCACCAGGGCCTTGACGATCTGGTTCCACTGGGGCTGGTAGCCGGAGAGCAGGATCCCGGTGTTCACCCCCTGGATGATCAGTATGCCGACCAGGGAGAGGGCGAGGTTGAAGCGTCCCCCCATCAGGGAGGTGCCCCCAATCACCACCGCCAGGATGGCGTCCATCTCCAGCCAGAGCCCGGCGTTGTTGGCATCGGCCCCGCGGATGTCGGCGGCGACTATCATGCCGGCGACGGCGGCCATGATGCCGCTCAGCAGGTAGGTGGCGATCACCACCATGGGGGTGTTGAGCCCGGCGTTCTTGGCGGCCCTGATGTTGATCCCCACCGCCTCGATGAAGAGGCCGAGGGCGGTGCGCTTGGTCAGCAGCCAGAGCAGCAGCGCCATGCCCAGGGTGATGATGACCGGGGTGGGCAGATAGCAGAGGGCGCCGCTGCCGATCCAGGCAAGGGCCTCGTTGTTGAAGGTGATGATCTGCCCCTCGGTGATGAGCTGGGCAATGCCCCGGCCCGCCACCATGAGGATCAGGGTCGCGACTATGGGCTGGATCTTGAACACCGCCACCAGCAGGCCGTTCCACAGGCCGCACAGGAGGCCCACCCCAAGCACGGAGGCGACGATGACCGGCAGGCTGTGACCGCCGGTGGCCAGGCTGGCCATGGTGGCCCCGCTGATAGCCATCACGGCCCCCACCGACAGATCGATGCCACCGGTGGCGATCACCAGGGTCATGCCGAGGGAGAGCAGGGCGACGGGGGCGCAGCGGTTGAGGATGTCGATCAGGCTGCCAAACAGCCGCCCATCCTGGATATGGATGGCAAAGAAGTTGTCGGCGACCAGGGCATTGACGAGCAGCACGCAGAGCAGGGCGGCGCACTGAGCCGAGCCCGTGGGCAGGGCTCTGCGGGGGCGCGTCGGCCCGCCAGGGAGGGGGAGGGTGGATGACGTCATATCAGGCCTCACATGCAATGGCGTTCATGATGGCAGGGACGCTGAGGGCGTCCGTCGCAAGCTCTGCCACCTGCTTTCTGTCGCGAAGGACGATCACCCGATCGGCATAGCCCACCAGCTCCTCGAGCTCGGAGGAGATGACCAGCAGGGCCAGCCCGTTGGCGCAGAGGGATTCGATGAGGCGGATGATCTCGGCGTGGGCCCCCACGTCGATGCCCCGGGTAGGCTCGTCCAGGATCAGGAACTGGGGTTTGGTGAGCAGCCAGCGGGCGAGCAGCACCTTTTGCTGGTTGCCCCCGGAGAGAAACTGGATGGGCTGCTCCGGTCCCGGGGTCTTGATGGCCAACTGCTCGATGAGGCGGGCGGTGATCTCGTCCTGTTCCTTGCGAGACAGGGGATGCAGCCAGCCCCGCTGGGCTTGCAGGGCCAGCACCATGTTCTCACGCACCGAGGCAGAGGCGATGATGCCGGCGCTCTTGCGATCCTCCGGGCAGAAACCAAAACCGTTGGCAGCCGCCTGGCGCGCAGAGCGGATGGTCACCGCTTTGCCCCGCACCAGGCACTCGCCGCTGTCGCTCGGCACTATGCCGAACATCAGCTCGGCGGTCTCGGTGCGACCTGAGCCGAGCAGGCCGGCGAGGCCCACTATCTCCCCGGGCATGACGTCGAGACTGAAAGGGGCCAGGACCCCGCGCTTGCCGTAGCCCCTGAACGACACCGTGGGCTGGTTGCTGCGCAACGTCTTGCCCGCCCGCTTGAGGGCGTTGTCGTCAAGCTCGCGCCCCAGCATCATCTTGACCAGCTCCAGTTGTGGCAGCGCGGCGGTGTCGCGGGTGCCGACCAGCTCGCCGTTGCGAAGCACTGTGATGCGATCGCTGATGGCGTAGACCTGATCGAGAAAATGGGTGATGAAGACGAGGCTCACCCCCTGATCCCGCAGGCTCCCCATCAGGGAGAAGAGCATCTGCACCTCGCTGGCATCCAGGCTGGCGGTGGGCTCGTCCAGGATCAGGATCCGGGCGGACAGGGAGATGGCCCGGGCGATGGCCACTATCTGCTGCATGGCGACCGAGTAGTGACCCAGAGGCAGGGTGACATCCATCTCGAAGCCGTATCCCGCCATGATGGCCCTGGCCTGCCGGGTCATGGCGCTCCGGTCGATGAAGCCAAAGCGGCGGGGTTCGTGGCCGATGAAGAGGTTGTCCGCCACCGACATGTTCGGCAGCAGGTTGACCTCCTGATAGACGGTGCCGATCCCCAGGCGCTGGGCGTGGGCTGTGTCCGTCGGGGAGATGGGGACGCCATCGAGTTCGATGCGCCCCCCGTCGGGCTGGTAGACACCGGTGAGGGTCTTGACCAGGGTGGACTTGCCGGCGCCGTTCTCGCCGAGCAGCGCCATGATCTCTCCCCGGCGCAGGGAGAAGTCCACCTGATGCAGGGCACGCACCCCGGGAAAGATCTTGCAGATACCGCGGGCGTTCAACAGCACATCCTGAGTATTTTCTGACATGAATAGGGGCTCTCCGATATAACGCGCCATATCGCAACGTTGCCGATATGGCGTGTTATTTAACAGGCTGGCTCAGCGGGCGAGCGGCATTAATAACCCATGTCTTTTTTCAGCGCGAGCTGGGCCTTGGCACTCTCTGGCTCGAACAGAATAGATGCCGTCTTGATAAGTTTGGGGGGCTGGGTGCCGTCCTTCTTATAGGCCAGCAGGGCATCGAAGGCGGGGCCTGCCATATTCGGCGTCAATTCCACCGAGGCATTGGCTTCGCCGGCCATCATCGCCTTGAATATATCCGGCACCCCATCGATGGAGATGATCTTGATATCCGTACCCGGTTTCAGCCCGGCCTCTTTAATGGCCTGGATGGCGCCGATGGCCATGTCGTCATTGTGGGCGTAGACGGCGCAAATATTCTTGCCGTTATTCTCCGCCTTGATGAAGCTCTCCATCACCTCCTTGCCCTTGCTGCGGGTGAAGTCCCCTGACTGGGTGCGGATGATCTTGATGGTGGGCACCGCCGCGACGGTGTCGAGGAAGCCCTTCTTGCGATCCAGCGCCACGCTGGCACCGACGGTGCCCTGCAATTCCACCACGTTGCAGGCCTTGCCATCCTGCTGCTTGATGAGCCATTGGGCCGCCACTTCTCCCTCGTGGACGCTGTCTGCGGCAACCCCGGTCATGAAGAGGCTGTCATCTTTCACCGTGATGTTGCGATCCAGCAGGAACACCGGGATCTCGGCCTCTTTCGCCTCCTGCAATACCGGATCCCAGCCGGTCTGCACCACGGGCGCAATAAAGATGGCATCCACCCCCTGGGCAATGAAGGAGCGAATGGCCTTGATCTGGTTCTCCTGTTTCTGCTGGGCATCGGCAATTTTCAGGGTGATGCCGCGTTTTTGCGCTTCGCTCTTGGCGACAGAGGTTTCCGCCGCCCGCCAGCCGGACTCAGAGCCTATTTGAGAGAAGCCCACCGTCATCTCGGCAGAATATGCAGAGGCAGAGAGAATGAGGGTGCTGATAATGCCCGCCAGTTTCACTTTCTTATACATGTGACACTCCTTTGTGATGCATGGTGAAATAAACCGGAACGCGTCAGGTTTTTATTGTTCGGGTCAAGGTTATAGGCTCTTGGGTTTAACGACGGGAGGTGGCTCACAGAAAATTTTCAGCAGCACGATGCTTCATACAAACAGCAGACAAGTTCATATATGGCGCGAGGCTTATGCTGATTTCTCTGCATATTTATTTATTCCGGCAGCCATGGTGTCCAGAGCCGGCGCCGTGGGCGCCATCCGGCTTGGCCTGAAATCAGGCCAGCCTGATGCACGGGTATGGAGAAAGGAAAGGGCGAGGGGCCCTTGTCTCAGGGGCGCACCGCCGCCAGCAGGTAATCCACGAAGGCCCGCACCCGGGCCGAGAGGTGGCGATGCTGGGGATAGAGGGCGTAGAAGGGGCGGGATCGCCCCGCAAAGGGGGTCATGACTTCCACCAGCTTGCCCTGGCGCAGCGCCTCTGCCGCCACGAAATGGTAGATCTGGAACAGACCCCCGCCAGCCACCGCCCAGCCAAGACCCGCCAGCACATCCTCCAGCACCCGCTGCCGACTGTGGAGACTGACCTCGACCGGCAGCCCCTTCTCATCGATGAAGCTCCAGGGGAAGGGGCGCCCCGTGCTGGGTGTGATGAACTGGATCAGTTCGTGCTGGTGCAGCGCGGCCAGGGAGGTCGGGGGCGGGCGGCGAGCGGCATAGTCGGGGGAGCAGAAGACCCCGACGCTGGCCTCCTCCAGCTTGCGGGCGATCACCCGGGAGTCGCGCGGCTCACCCAGACGAATGGCGAGATCGTAACCGTCCTCCACGAAGTCGATGTTTCTGTTCGAGACATTGAGCTCCAGCTCGATCTCGGGATAGGCCGCCATGAAGCCCGGCAGCAGGGGCACCAGGCGATGGTGGGCATAGACGGTGCCCACGCTGATGCGCAGCAGCCCCTTAGGGTGGCGCTGTCGTCCCGTGATGGCCCGCTCGGCCTCGGCGATCTGATCGAGGGCCTGCTGGCACTGCGCCCGATAGAGCTCACCGTCGTGGGTGAGGCGCACGCTGCGGGTGGTGCGATTGAAGAGTTTGACGCCGAGCCTGGCTTCGATGCGCTGGATGGAGCGGCTCACCGAGGCCGGCGTCACCCCCAGCACCTGCGCCGTGGCGGTGAAGCTGCCAAGCTCGGCCGCCTTGCAAAAGAGCTCTATGCTGCCGAGCTGAACGGGGTCGAAGGCGCGGGACATATGTTCATCCATGTAAATAAACAAGTTCAATGGCGTCAGTTTATCCGCCACAAGGTAATGGGTAAATTCTTCATCCAGCGCGGCGCCCTTGCCGCCCGAGCGATCACTGTCCATTCCAAGGAGTATCAAGATGAAGAACACCCTCAAGGCCCTGCTGGCGTCACTGCTGCTGGCGACCTCGGCCGCGGCCAGCGCCGCCCCGAAAGGCGAGATCCTGGTGCTGCTCTCGAGCGAGACCGCACTGCCGCTGCAAGGGGGCAAGAGCCTGACCACCGGCTTCTACCAGAATGAACTGGGGGTGCCTGCCGCCGCCCTGCTGGAGGCCGGCTACACCCTGACCCCGGTGACCCCGAGAGGGAACCGGCCCGTTGCCGACAAGAGTTCCGTCGATCCCCAGTACTTTGGCGGCAACCCGCAGGCGATGGCGCGCATCGGCGCCGTCGTGGAGGGGCTGCTTGGCGCCGGCAAGGTGCTCTCCCTGAAGGAGGTGCTGCAATCCGGCCCCGAGCGCTATGCCGGCCTCTTCATTCCCGGCGGCCACGCCCCCCTCATCGATCTCGCCACGGATCCCGAGGTGGGCACCCTGCTGCGCCATTTCCACGACAACCACAAACCCACGGCGGCCATCTGCCACGGCCCCATCGCGCTGCTGGCGGCGCAGGGGGATCCGGCCGGGTTCGAGCTGTCTGTCATCGCAGGCAAGGCGGACGGCGCCAGAGAGTGGATCTACGACGGTTACAGGATGACCATCTTCTCCGACGAGGAAGAGGCGGTGTTTGAAGCCTCGCTCAAGGGCGACAGGCTGCGCTACTACCCGGCGCAGGCCATGGCCCGGGCCGGTGGCAAGATGCAGTTCGTCGCCCCCTGGCAGCCCGGCGTGGTGGTCGATCGCGAGCTTATCACCGGCCAGAATCCCTTCTCGGACCACGTCCTGGCGAGCGCCTTCATCGCGGCGCTGGACAAGCGCACCGAGGCGAACTGAACACGATTTGCGCAGCCCGGCCCGTCATGGAAAGGGCTGTCATTCTCTTGCGGGGTCGACCGCCCCGGGGGAGTGAAGTACCGCCAGGAGAGGGAAGGAGAGCCCGGTCGGTCGGAGCCTAAAATGGGATTCGTTCAGGGTTGAAATTACGCAGCACGCCCCCTACACTGCCCGCCCCAAACAGCCTGGTAGAGAGGAGGATAGAAGATGAGAAGAGTCATTCTCACACCCTTGCTGGCCCTTGCCATGAACGGATGCGGGGGTGGAGAGGGCGGGAAAGACGATGCCATTCCCCCCACGATAACAACGTATTTCGAGGCATCCACCCAGAGCACCCAGGGTGGACAGTTGAGCCCGGCCAGCCTGCGTCTGAGCGCCGGTGAGCAGGGCCGTTTCACCGTCGCACCCGACGCAGGCTATGTGTTGGCGCAGATTGCGGGTTGTGAGGGGACGCTGGACGGCCTCACTTATACCACGGGCCCCATGCGCGGCGATTGCCAGGTCTCGGCGAGCTTCACTCAGGAGACGGCCCCCGTCTATTTCGAGGCCACCACCCGCAGCAGCCAGGGTGGACGGCTGACCCCGGCCAGCCTGCGCCTGAGCGCCGGTGAACGGGGGCGTTTCACCGTAGCGCCCGACGCCGGCTTCGTGCTGGATAGCATAGAGGGCTGTGACGGCACCCAGCAGGGGCACGACTACATCACAGCTCCCATGGGCGCCGATTGTCAGGTGTCGGCTCGCTTCATCAAGCATGCCGCCCATGCCATTGACCACGAGGATCACGCCCTCGCCAGCGACATGGAGCTGATCGCCCATGCCCGTGGCGCCATCGCCGACAGTGAGGCGCGTCGCACCGAACTGGTCAGTACCCTCTATCGGGGTCTGGATGCCATCAGCTGGAACCCGAGCCACGACTCCATCACCTTCTCCAGCTTCCAGCCCGAACACACCGTGACCCTGCTCCCTTCCAACATCAATGGCAAGGGGGAGAGCGAGATCCGCGGCCTGGTGATGGTCTCCGAGCAAGATGACTATCGCCGGGCAGCCATGGGGGCAAACCTGTTTGCGGTGGATCGCACGCCCCAGAGCGAGGCGCTGCTCAGGGGGCTGATCGGCTGGCTGACCCGGGGGAGGGATAGTGATGACGATGGTCTTCGCATCCTGACCGCCCAGATGCCGAGTCGCGCCGACAGCTGGTATTTCCCCCATAACGAGGGGATCCGGGACTGGCTCAAGGCCATGTATCCGGACGCGCACAGCATCAACCAGGCCGATGAGTGCGATTATCAGGCCCTCGGCGCCTGCATCGACCGCATGGCGCCGGATCTCATCGTGATAAGCGACCTCGATCGCCAGGGGCTGGGGTACCAGGGCATAGCCCAGGCCATCGCCAAGGCGAAGGCCGCCGGGATCCCGCTGCTGCTAGCCAACTACCGGCGAGAGGCGAGCCCCCTGCTGGCGCCCCTCTATCTGGAGATGGGGCTGGTGACCTGGGGCAACTACTGGTCGAAGCTCAAGGTCAGCAATCTGGCGGCGAGCACCATCATGGCGCCAGATCCCCAGCTGATGGCGGTCGATACGCTGCTGAGGAACCTTAAGGAGGGGAAATTCAGCACCCAATGGCTGGATGCCTGCAGCGGCAACTTCCTCAACTGCGGGGGTGTCGATGAGTTCAATGTGCAGTTCAAGAATGGCGCCGACTGGCTCAGGAATGCCGCCATCACCCTGGACAAGGCGGGGATCAGCCCCTTCGCCCGCGACGGCTTGGCACTGTTGCCAGCCAGCCTGCTGCTGGCCGACAAATACCGTGCTGCCATCGATTACCCCATCGCCTGGGATGAGCATCAGGCCTGGCAGCGGGCGATGTTTGCCGACTGGCTGGTGAGCTATGCCCGTGCCCGCAATCCGGCCCAGCCCGATCTGGGGGAGTACGTCGTCGATCGCAGCCAGCTGTTCAAGGGAGATCAGGCCCATTACGCCTATCCCGCCGTCATCAGCGACAGCCGCCGCATCTCGGTGCCCTATTCCGGGCAGTGGACCTCGACGGGCTGGTATGCCCTGCCGGGGCAACGTATCACCCTGAGTCGCACGGATACTGCGGATGTTTCCGCTACCATTCGGCTCAATTACCACAGACCCAACACCAACAGGGCCTATGAGCAGAAGGTCTATCGGGCGCCGCTGGAGTTGGCCAGCGGGCGGCTTCCTCTTAACAAGGGCGGCAGCGTCAGCTTCACCTCGCCCTATGGGGGCCCTGTCTATCTCTATCTGGAGGGGGGAGACGGGACGCTGCAAGTGGAGGTGGCCGCCACTGGCGTGACCCGCCATCCAGCCATTCTGGACTTCAGTGATGAGCAGCAGATCCGGGACTTCAACGAGCGGCTGGATCAGACCGAGCTGCCCCATGTCGATCTCAGGGCCGATGGCGCCGAGCAGCATCTGCGCCGGGATCGCTTCACCGGGGCCATCGGGGGGGCCATTGCCGACACCGATGCCCTGCTGGACAGCATCTCCCGGGATCATATCAACAGCGTCTATACCCTGGCGGGCTTCAAGATCCAGGGCAAGCGCCTGGAGGAGTCGCTGCCCGACGAGGTCAGGCGCGCCTGTGTCGCGCTGCTGGGGGATCAGTGTCTCGACGAGTCACTGCATACCCGTACCATCATCCAGCATGCCAACTACGACCAGAATGCCCATTGCGGGGTCGGCTGCAGCGGCAACCCCTGGGACTCTTCCGGCAGCATCAGCCCGACCGGTTGGCTGGACAATCACGAGCTGGGCCACAATCTGCAAACCCAGCGCCTGAATGTGCATTACGCCGCCGCCAGCGATGCTGACAACTGGCGCGGCTATGGCAGCCGGGCCGGGGAGAACTCCAACAACATCTTCCCCTATGTGGTGAAGTGGCAGGCCCACTATCTGCGCGACGGCAACACGGCGTCCATCAAAGATGGTCACATGAATCACAAGGATCTGTTCTACGCCTTCATGTCCGACGCGGCCGGGGTGAAGGATAAGAGCGGCAACCGGGTGGTGCTGGGGGCTAACTGCAAGGTGCTGGATGCGGGGGAGAGTCGCTACGAGGCGCCCTGGCAGAGCAATGCCTATGCGGTCCACAACGGCTATCGCATGGCGTTTTATATCCAGATGGCACTGCGCGCCCACGGCATGAGGCTGGCGGACGGCACCCGCCTGAACAACGGCTTCAATATCTTCACCCTGCTCTACCAGCATTCACGGATCTTCGGCGCCGTTGCCGACAACGAGAGCGACTGGAATGCCAACAGGGACAGGCTCGGCTTTGGCCTCTTCCCCTTCCAGGGGCATGGGGTCTATGGCGGCAAGCAGGTGCGAGACATACCGGGCAACGACTTCATGCTGGTCGCCCTCGGCAGGCTGACCGGCCAGGACTGGCGCAGCCACTTCGATCTGCTGGGTCTGCGCTACTCGCGCCTCGCCGCCGATCAGGTGGAGGCGAACCAGCCCTCGGGCGTCCTGCCCATGGGGATGTACGTGCTGGAGGACGATCTCCCGCCCGCCAACATGAGCGAGGGGCTGACATTCCTGCCCCTCTCCAGGACGGATGGCAGCACCCTCTGGCCTCGCGACCATGGATCGCCGGCCAGCTGTCCTATTCCCTAATAAAGAAAAAACGCCCTCAGGGGCGTTTTTTCTTGGTCAGCGCAGGCTTGCTGGAGAAGGCGGGCGGAACCCGTATTGAGACTCGTAGCCCTGCACCAAGGGAGGGCTCAGGCCTGCAGCAGGGCGAGAAACGCCTTCATGGCCGGGGTGACGCTGTGTTTGCGGGTGATGAAGGCGATGGTGCCTGCGCTCGCATCGACCAGGGGGTGGCAGGGCAGCTTGAAGAGCTGCTGGGCGGTGGCGGCGATGCCGGCGCTGACCACGGCGCAGCCGAGCCCGTGGCTCACCCCGTTGGCCAGGTGGAACAGGGAGTCTGTCTCCAGCACCACCCGCAGGCTGAGCTGCTGGCGGGCGGCGGCCTCGTCGAGATAGCGGCGAAACTGCATGGTGGCGCTCGGCAGGATCAGGGGGAGATCCTGCAAGTCTGCCAGCCTCAGAGGCTGGCTCGGGGCGAGGTGCGGGGGCAGGGGCCCCAGCAGGGCCATGGGGTTGGGGTGGCGAAGCTGGACGTCGAGGGCGCGGCGCTGATGCTCGGTGAGCAGCTCGTCAAAGCCAAGACCGATGTCGGTCTGGTGCAGATCCAGCTGCTCGAGCAGGGTGCCGTGGGTCATCACCGACAGGCGCAGGCTGACCTTGGGGAAGGCGTCGTTAAAGCGCTTGAGCAGCGGCATGATGTCGATGCTCGACTGGGGCACCATGCCGATGCGCAGGACCCCCGACAGCGCACCGCCAAACAGGCTCAGCTCCTGGCGCATGGCGTCCTGCTCCAGCAGCATGCGCTCGGCGTGGCGCAGCACCACTTCCCCCGCCTGGGTCAGGGCCACGAACTGGCTGTTGCGCACCACCAGCTCGGTGCCGAGGGATTTTTCCAGGGCGGTGATGCTGGCGGACAGGGTCGGCTGGGTGATGAAGCAGGCCTTGGCCGCCTTGGCGAAGTGGCGGTGCTGGGCCAGCTCGTAGAAATAGTGCAACTGCTTGATGTTCATCGAAGAGGAAGCGCCTGGCGTGGAGGATGGCTGACAAAGTTAATCAATCGACATCGTCATGGCAATAGAGGTTGTCTATCAGTGAATAGATTTGTTTCATTGGTTTTGGGGGAGCGACTTATCTAAACTTGAGGCCCGAATACACGTTATAAGCGTCTCGCATGATCCCATTCAATTCACGGTTGCCCAGGCTGGATGAGCTGGTGGAAGAGGTGGCCGTGTCCGTCAACATCAACGGCATCAACCACGCCGTCATGATGGCCACCCCGGATGATCTCGACGACTTCGCCATCGGCTTCCTGTTTGGCGAGGGGATCATCGGGGGCAACCACGATGTGCACGACATCCAGAGCACCCCGTCCGAGCAGGGGGTGGTGCTCGACATCACCATCGCCAACCGCTGCCTGGCCGAGCTGGGGCGACGCAAGCGCCGCCTGGCCGGCGCCAGCGGCTGCGGCATCTGCGGGGTGGAGGCCATAGAGCATGCGCTGCCCGAGCTCGCCCCCCTGACCCCGGGCGCCCCCCTGGATACCGAGCGTTTGCGGGACTTGCGCGAGCGCATCGCCCCCTGGCAGAGCAAGGCCCGCCATAGCGGCGCCCTCCATGCCGCCCTGGCGCTGGACGAGCGCGGCGAGATCCTGGCCTGCCGGGAAGACATAGGCCGCCACAATGCCCTGGACAAGCTTATCGGCATGCAACTGCGCCAACCCGCGCAGGCCGCCACCCTGGTCATCACCAGCCGCTGCGGCAGCGAACTCATTCACAAGGCGGTGCTATTTGGCGCCGCCCACCTCATCAGCCTTGCTTCTCCCAGCCAGCTCGCGGTGCGACTGGCCCTGAAATACAACCTGACCCTCATTCATGTGCCCAGATCCGATGCCCCGGTCTGCTATGCCAGCCCCCGCGCCCAGGATCACGTTGGAGACCCCCATGTCCAGTCATATTGAGAAACCGGCCAAGGCCGGCGGCTTTTCCTCCCTGCAGTCCACCTTCAAGCAGGTGCTGCAGAGCCAGAAGACCCGGCAGAACATCAAGAACCTGCTGCGGGTCAACCAGACCGACGGCTTCGACTGCCCCGGCTGCGCCTGGGGTGACAACAAGCAGGGGGCCTTCCAGTTCTGCGAGAACGGCGCCAAGGCGGTAGCCTGGGAGTCCACCGGCAAGACGGTGGGGGCCGCCTTCTTCGCCGAGCATTCGGTGCGCCGCCTCGCCACCCAGAGCGACTACTGGCTCGAATACCAGGGGCGACTGACCGAGCCCCTGCGCTACAACCCGGCCACCGATCACTACGAGCCAATAAGCTGGGAGCAGGCCTTTGCCCTCATCGCGGACAAGCTCAAGCGCCTGGCGAGCCCCGACGAGGTGGAGTTCTACACCTCGGGCCGCGCCAGCAACGAGGCCTCCTACCTCTATCAGCTGTTCGGCCGCCTCTATGGCACCAACCACTTCCCGGACTGCTCCAACATGTGCCACGAGGCGAGCGGGGTGGGGCTCATCCAGTCTGTCGGGGTGGGCAAGGGCACAGTGGTGCTCGATGATTTCGACGCCGCCAAAGCCATCTTCGTCTTCGGCCAGAACCCGGGCACCAACCACCCGCGCATGATGAATGCCCTGCGCAAGGCGGCGCGCCAGGGGTGCCAGATAGTCACCTTCAACAACCTCAAAGAGGTGGCCCTCGAGCGCTTCGCGAGCCCCCAGAGCCCGGCAGAGCTTTTGACCCCGGCGGCCACCCGCATCAGCCACCAGTACCTCACGCCAAAGCTTGGCGGTGACATGGCGGCCATTCGCGGCATGGCGAAACACATCCTGGAAGAGCAGGGGGGGCGCATCGATCTCGCCTTTATCGAGCAGCACACGGCGCACTTTGACGACTACCTGGCCCAGGTGAAGGCCACCGGTTGGGATCAGATCGAGGCGCAATCCGGGCTGGATCGCGAGGCGATCACCCGGGCGGCGCAGATCTTCGCCCAGAGCGAGCGCGTGATCAGCTGCTGGGCCATGGGGATCACCCAGCACAAGCACTCGGTCGACACCATTCGCGAAATCGTCAACCTGCACCTGATGTGCGGCCAGATTGGCAAGTCGGGGGCCGGGCTCTGTCCGGTGCGCGGCCACAGCAACGTGCAGGGCAACCGCACCATGGGGATCAACGAGAAACCCAACGCCGCCTTTATCGATCGCCTGGAGCGCCGCTTCCCGGTGGGCCTCAAGCGTACGCCGGGGCACAACGTCTACGAGGCCCTCAAGGCCCTCCATGGCGGCAAGAGCAAGGTGCTCATCTGCCTCGGTGGCAACCTGGCAGCCGCGGCGCCGGATACCGACTTCACCTATGAGGCGATGCGAAGGAGCGAGCTCAACGTGCAGATCAGCACCAAGCTCAACCGCAGCCACCTCATGGTCTCCAAGGATGCCCTGATCCTGCCCTGCCTCGGCCGCACCGAGCTCGACACCCAGCGCGCCGGGGTGCAGAAGATCACCGTGGAGGACACCTTCAGCATGGTGCACGCCTCCACCGGCATGAACGAGCCGGTCTCGCCGCTCTGCCTGTCCGAGATCGACATAGTCGCGCGCATGGCCGAGGCGACGCTGGGCCGCGATCGAGTGGACTGGCTGGCGCTGCGGGATGACTACGCCCTGCTGCGGGATCTCATCGCCGAGACCATCGCCGGCTTTGACGACTTCAACCGCCGCATCGAGGAGCCTTGCGGCTTCCACCTGGAGAACAGCGCCGCCCTGCTGCGCTGGAATACCCCAAGCGGGCGCGCCGAATTTCGGGCGAGCCGCTTGCCGGATTCCATCCTGCCCGAGTGCACCAGCCACGCGGAGCAGATGGTGGGCGAGCCCGTGCTGCTGCTCCAGAGCCTGCGCTCCCACGATCAGTACAACACCACCATCTACGGCATGGACGATCGCTACCGCGGCATCAAGGGGCGGCGCAACGTGGTCTTCATGAACGAGGAGGATGCCCGTCGCCTGGGGCTCGCCGAGGAGCAGCAGGTGGACATGACCGCCATCTGCAACGACGGGCGCGAGCGGGTGGTGCGCGGCTTCAGCGTCATCTTCTACGAGATCCCCAAGGGCAACATCGCCGCCTACTACCCGGAGACCAACCCCCTGGTGGCCATAGAGAGCATAGGGGAGGGCTCCTTCACCCCCACCTCCAAGTCGGTGCCCGTGCTGGTGACCCCAAGCCAGCCACAGACCGCCAGCCTCGCCGTCAATCTGTAAGCATCCGCCCCCCGAACCCCTGCCCAGGCAGGGGTTTTTTCATGCCAGCTATTCGCCCGGGCCTCTCGTTTGGCGAAGCTGTACGGCGATTGTATGGCGCACCATCTTGCTGTGGTCGGGGCCTGGGGATGCCATTATGCTGCGGCCCTCTTCCGGCCCCTGATGCAGGGCGGCCGGCAACCTGAACCCGGACGCGCCTGCCAGGCAGGGTGGCCAAGCGCCGCCGGTTTGCCGTGCGCTACCCTGTGCGGAACCCACACATGCGCTATGCAATCTCTCCCCTGATGGCCGGCCTGGCCCTCACCCTGGCGGCCAGCCCCGCGATGGCGGCGGATCCCGCCAAGGAAGAGGCGCAGCCGCGCCGTGACGAGCGCGAGGCAAAGGGGGATGAGCCGCCAGACGAGCGCTCCCCCTGGCTGTTCGTGCCCCTGCTGAGCTCCAGCCCCAAGCTGGACACGGCGGCGGGCCTGATGGTGGGTTACCTGCACCGGTTCGATGAGGGCTCGCGCCCGTCCCTGTTCACCCTGTCCGGCAAGTACACCACCTCGGACTCCCTCATCACCAGCGCCTTTGCCAAGACGTCGTTCGGCGCGGATCACCACCGCCTCGTCGGTGGGGTGATCTTTGGCGACATCAACAACAGCTATCAGGATTACCTCGGCACCGGCCGTGCCCTCGAGACCGAGGACCACTTCCGCTCCGCCTTCCTGCGCTACCTCTATCGGGTGGAGGGGGACTGGTTCGTCGGCGGCATGGCGGCCTACTCCAACTACGAGATGCAGGGACAGGATCTGCAATCGGATCAGATCCTGGAGGAGCTGGGGCTGGATGGGTTCACCTCGGGGGGGCTCGGGCTGGCGGTGCAGCACGACTCCCGGGACAGCGACTTCAGCGCGACCCGGGGCTGGTATTTGAACGTCAACAACCTGGCCTACCGGGAAGGGCTGGGGGGAGAGGGGGACTTTGACATCTACCGGGTCGACTACAGGGGCTACTGGCGCCACGGGGATGGCCATGTGCTCGCCTGGCGCAATCGCAACCAGTTCTCCCACAACGCGCCGAGCGGCTCCTATTCCCCCATCTACCTGCGTGGCTACACCCCGGGGGAGTACCTGGGCCAGCACATGTCGGCGGTGGAGGTCGAGGAGCGCTACAAGCTGGCCGAACGCTGGACCCTGACCGCCTTCGCCGGGGTGGCCTGCCTCTACGGGGATGCCGTGAACGGGGAGTCCCTCGACTGCTCCGACAGCGCCAACATCTACCCGGCCTGGGGGGCGGGGGTGCAGTATCTGCTCAAGCCGGAGGCGGGCATAGTCGCCAACCTCGAGTATGCCATGGGCAAGGACGACAACGGGGGCATCTACCTCAAGATGGGTTACAGCTTCTGACGCGGGGTGGCCTCAGGCGCCGGCCACCACCACGCAGTTGCGGCCCCTGTGCTTGGCCTGGTAGAGCGCCTTGTCCGCCTGCTTGAGCACTGCACCGAGATCGCTGGCATCCCCAGGCCAGTGGGCGACCCCGAGGGAGATGGTGATGCGCCCGGCCTGATCCATCTCGTGGCCTGCCACCGTCATCCGCAGCCGCTCGGCGATCCGCTGTGCCTGCACCAGGGAGACCCCGGGCAGCAGCAGCAGGAACTCCTCGCCGCCGCTGCGGCACAGGGCGGCATCGGCGCGCAGATCCCGCTGCATCAGGGTCGCCAGGGCGACGATGACGGCGTCCCCGACGTCGTGGCCGAAGTGGTCGTTGATCCCCTTGAAGTGATCGATATCGAGGGCGATGGCCGCCAGGGGCCGGGACTGTGCCTGATAGTCGTCCAGCATCTGCTGCATGGCCCGCCGGTTGAAGAGGCCCGTCATAGGGTCGGTGTGGCTGTCGGTGTGCAGCTGGTCAATCTTGGTGTTGAGCAGCCCCAGCCCCTTGAGGATGGCCTGCTTGATCTGGGCCGCCTCGAAGTACCAGGCGCGGATGCTGGAGATGTTGGAGGCCGCCTCCTGCTGATCCATCAGCCTGGCCCGGTTGGCCAGCTGCCGCAGGGGCCGGGAGATGATGGTGGCCGAGAGCCAGATGGCGAAGAGGATGAAGAGGGTGACCGGGATCATCCCCTTCAATATGTCGAGCATCTGCTGATCCAGCCCGGCCAGGGTGGCGCTGCGGGGGCGCTGGGCCACCACTCCCCAGCCCGCACCGGCCACGGGGGCGAAGCCCGCCAGCATCTCGGTTCCCCGGGAGTTGAGCACGCTTTGTGCCCCCTGCCGCCCCTGCAACACCTCGTCCACCACCGCATTCTCACCTATCTTCTGGCCGATGCGCTTGGGGTTGGGGTGGTAGATCAGGGTCTTCTGCCGGTCGACCACGTAGAGGTAGGAGCCATCCTGGTAGTAGTGCTGACCCAGCAGGCTGGAGAGCACGCTGGCGGACTGCAGATAGATGGTCCCGGCGACATAGCCGAGGTAGCGCCTGTCCGTCGAGAACACAGGGTAGGAGAGGCTGATGAGGTAGTTGCCCGAGAGGGAGACCAGGGGATCCGAGATGGTCGGCTGCTGGTTGGCGAGGGTCTGGCGGGCGCTGCGGGAGGTGAGCTTGGCCCCCTTCACCTTCAGGGTCTCGGGGGAGACGGCGACTATGGTGGACTCGGTGTTGACTATGGCCACCGAGTTGAAGGTGTTGGTGCGCTCGCGCAACTGGGTCACCTCCTGCTCCAGCCCCTTGACGTCGTTGGCCTGCAGCAGCGGCGCCAGCAGGGTGGCGCTGTAGGCAAGCTGCTCCTGGGCCGCATTCAGCATGGCCTCGGCGGAGGCGGCCAGCTTGGTGGCATAGACACGGTTGGCCTCCAGGGTACTGTCGATCAGCAGTTGTCGCTGTGCCTGATGGATGGCGTAGAAGCTGTTGCCGAAGGTGGCCAGCACGCCGAGCACGGCCAGGGCCAGGATGAGGCGATGGAGATCAAACCTCAGCAGCCAGTGAGATAGCATCGGAGAAACGAGTCCTTGTCGGTTGGCGCCGGGCGCCGGGGCCATGGTGCAATTTTACGGGGGCTGGCTGCTCAAAAGCTACCGTTAATGTGGTTCTCGAACGATGCCGTGTCGTGAACGACGGCCATGGCCGCGTCATGACTCTGCACCGCCCTGATCACCCAGAACGGTGAGGGCGGGATCACCGAGCTCGGCCACTGTCTGCCAGAAGGGGGCGATGAGGGGGTTATCCCCTCCCGGCGGGCGAATGAGCCCTATGATCCAGCTCGCCTCGGCCTCCCCTAAGGGCAGGGTTATGACGTCCGGGTGCTCTATGATGGTGGAGGAGGGCACCAGGGTCCAGGCGATGCCCGCCGCCGCGGTGGCGATGCCGGCGGCGAAGTCGTTGACGTACTGGATATCCCCAAAGCGCAGCCCGCTCTGGGCCAGGTAGTGCACGAACTGATCGTGGAAGGAGGGGGCCTTGTCCCGGCGCAGTATGGCCAGCGGCTTGTCCAGCAGATCCGAGAGCCCCGTCACCCCCTGGTAGCCGGCAGGCAGCACGGCGACGAAATGGGCGCGCACCACGGGCAGCACCGGCCAGCCCTTGGGGGCGGGCAGGCGGCAGAAGCCGAGATCCAGCCTGCCTTCACTGAGTGCCAGCAACTGGTGATGGGTGGAGAGATCGTTGAGCTCTATGCCGACCCCGGGGCGGCTGGCCCGAAAACGGGCGATGGCGGCGGGCACCAGCAGCTTGGTGGCGACCCCGAAGCCGATGCGCAGGGTGCCGCCATTGCCCGCCAGCACGTCGCGGGCGGTGCGACCGAGCTGCTCGCTCTGGGCCACCAGGGCGCAGGCATCCCCGTAGAGGGCGCGCCCGAGGGGGGTGAGCCGGGTGCTGCTGGCGTTGCGCTCGAACAGCTCGCCGCCAAAATCCGCCTCCAGCCGCCGGATCTGCTTGCTCAGGGCCGACTGGGTGATGTGTTGGCGCGCCGCCGCCTGACCGAAGTGCAAGACCTCCCCCAGGGTGACGAAGGCCTTCAGATCCCGCAACTCCATCACGACTCCTTCATTCCTGTTTGGAATATTGAATGGCAAAAATTGTCATTGGACGGAATTCTAGAACTGTTCGATGCTGATGCCAATTCGTTTTGACGCCCGCCAGTGCCCCCCAGGGGAGAGGCGGCACCATCCTCAAGCAGCAGGAGACAAGCCAGATGCACCATCCCAAGTTCAACGACTTCCCCGCAGATTTCCTCTGGGGGGCCGCCTCAGCCGCCTACCAGGTGGAAGGGGCCTGGAACGAAGACGGCAAGGGCCCCTCGGTGTGGGATCTCTTCACCAAGTTGCCGGGCAAGACCTTCGAAGGCAGCAACGGGGACGTGGCGGTGGATCACTACCACCGCGTGGAAGAGGACGTGGCGCTGATGGCCGAAATGGGGCTCAAGGCCTACCGCTTCTCGGTGAGCTGGCCGCGCATCTTCCCCAATGGGCGCGGTGAGGTGAACGAAGCGGGACTCGCCTTCTACGAGCGGCTCATCGACGCCCTGCTGGCCCACGGCATAGAGCCTGTGCTGACCCTCTATCACTGGGACCTGCCTCAGGCGCTGCAGGACGAATACGGCGGCTGGGAAGACAGGCGCATCATCGACGACTTCGAGCGCTACTGCGTCACCCTCTATCAGCGCTTCGCCGGCAAGGTGAAGTACTGGGTGTCGCTGAACGAGCAGAACTACAACCTGACCAACGCCTACCAGCTCGGCACCCATCCGCCCGCAGTGCAGGACAGGAAGCGCTTCTTCGCCGCCAACCACATCGCGTTCCTGGCCAACGCCCGGGTCATCAAGGCGTTCCGCCAGCATGTGCCAAACGGCCTCATCGGCCCGAGCTTTGCCTACTCCCCCGCCTATCCGGCCTCCTGCGCCCCGAGCGACATGCTGGCGTTCGAGAATGCCGAGGAGTTCACCAACCTCTGGTGGCTGGATGCCTACTGCTTCGGCCGCTACCCCCAGGCGGCGCTCGCCTACCTGAGAGAAACCGGCGAGGCTCCCGAGATACTGCCAGGGGATCTCGAACTGCTGCGCGAAGGCACCCCCGACTACATAGGCGTCAACTACTACTACACCCTGACCTTCACCGACAATCCCCTCGGCGGTCAGACCATGCAGCGCATCAACACCACGGGGCAGAAGGGCACCACGCCGTCGAGCGGCGTTCCCGGTCTCTACAGGACCACCCCCAACCCGCACCTGGAGACCAGCAACTGGGACTGGGCCATAGACCCCACTGGGATGCGCATCGCCCTGCGCCGCCTCTCGTCCCGCTACGGCCTGCCGCTGATGATCACCGAGAACGGCCTCGGCGAGTTCGACAAGCTGACCGCGGATGGCCGGGTGCAGGATGACTACCGCATCGCCTATCTGCACAGCCACCTCAAGGCGTGCCAGGAGGCGATGCAGGACGGGGTCGAACTGCTCGGCTACTGCGCCTGGTCCTTCACCGACATCCTGAGCTGGCTCAACGGCTACCAGAAGCGCTACGGCTTCGTCTATGTGGAGCGCGACGAGCAGGGTGGGTCGCTGCGCCGCATCAAGAAGGAGAGCTTCCACTGGTACAGCCAGGTGATCGCCTCCGGTGGCAAGACGCTCTAAAGCGCCCATGCGCCCGGTGCGCAGCGCATGTTCTGCCAAATGACAGAAGGCCCCCTCAACCGAGGGGGCCTTCTGTTTTGTGTTGTTGGGGCAAGGCGGCCTAGATAAACATGCCCCCAGAGGCCTCGATGCGCTGGGCGGTGATCCAGCGGTTGTCGTCGGAGAGCAGGGCGGCGATGACACCGCCGATGTCGTCGGGCTGGCCGACCCGGCCGAGCGCCGTCTGGCTCGCGAGGAAGGCGTTGACCCCCTTGTCGTCGCGCACCACGCCGCCGCCAAAGTCGGTCTCGATGGCGCCGGGGGCCACCACGTTGACGGCGATGCCGCGAGGGCCCAGCTCCTTGGCCAGATAGTGGGTCAGCACCTCCACGCCCCCCTTCATGGCGGCATAGGCGGCGTAACCCGGCATGGCGAAGCGGGTGAGGCCGGTGGAGAGGTTGATGATGCGCCCGCCATCACGAAGCAGCGGCAGCAGTTTCTGGGTCAGGAAGAAGGTCCCCTTGAGGTGGATGTTGAGCAGGGTGTCGAACTGCTCCTCCGTGGTCTGCTCGAAGCTGGCGTGAATGCCGATGCCGGCGTTGTTGACCAGGTAGTCGAACTGCGGCCGTTGCCACTCCCGGGCGAGCAGTTGCGTCACCTCCTCTGCGAAGGCGACAAAGGAGGCGCTCACCCCCACATCCAGTGCCAGGGCATGGGCCTGGACCCCTAGCGCCCTGGCCTCGGCCACCACGGCGGCAGCCTCGTCGGCCTGGCTGCGGTAGGTGATGATGAGATCCACCCCCTTGGCCGCGAGGGCGAGGGCGCTGTGTTTGCCAAGGCCACGGCTGGCGCCGGTGATGAGGGCTATGGGTCTGGTCATGGTGTGACTCCTGTGGGTGGCAAGGGCTCGGTGCGAGCCGACCGGATCACTGTATTGTTCCTTTATTGCCGGATAAATAGCGTGATAATGAAATCACTGTTCCGCTTGAAGAGACAATCAGCTCATGGATCAACTGGATGCGATGAAATTGTTCGTGCGGGTCGCCGAACTCGAGAGCTTTACCCGCTGCGCCGAGCAGCTGGGCATCCCCAAGGCGACCCTCTCCGCCGCCATCCGCCGGCTGGAGGAGCGCATGGGCACCCGGCTCCTGCTGCGCACCACCCGGCGGGTGCAGCTCACCACGGATGGTCAGCTCTGCTACGCCAGGTGCCGGGATCTGCTGGCGGACATGGAGGAGTTTGACGGTCTGTTTCGCCAGGGCGGCCAGATCTCGGGGCAGTTGCGGGTAGACATGCCAAGCCGGATGGCGCGCCATCTGGTGATCCCGGCGCTGCCCGCCTTCCTGGCACAGCACCCCGACTTGCAGCTGATGCTGAGCAGCACGGACAGGCGGGTGGATCTGGTGCGCGACGGCTTCGACTGCGTGGTGCGGGTGGGGGCGCTGGAGCCCTCCAGCCTGGTGGCGCGGCCCCTTGGCCACTATCGCCAGATCAACTGCGCCAGCGCCGCCTACCTGGCCCGTCACGGGGTACCGCAGACCCTGGCGGATCTGGCCGGGCACCGGCTGGTCCATTATGGCTCCGGGCAGGGGCGCAGCGAGCCGGGGTTCGAGTACCAGCGGGAGGATGGCAGCCGCGCCCTCCTGCCGATGGCGGGGGCCCTGATGGTCAACGACAGCGAGACCTACCTGGCGGCGGCGCTGGCGGGGCTTGGCATCATCCAGATGCCGAGGGTGGGGGTGGAGGCGTTGCTCGGGCGCGGCGAGCTGATAAGCCTGCTGCCCCAATGGCAGGCGCCGCCGCTTCCCATCCACGCCCTCTATGCCCATCGCCGCCAGCTGGCGCCCAGGGTCCAGCTCTTCATCCACTGGCTGGCGGCGCTGCTCGCCCGGGCCCTGGCCGGGGAGTCAGAGCCGGCAGCGCCTTGAGCGGTATTCGCTGGGGGAGAGGGCGAACGCCTCCTTGAAGAAGCGGGTGAAGCTGCTCTGGCTGGCAAACCCGAGGCGCCCGCCCACCTCCTGCAGCTGGAGGCCGGGATCCTGCAGCAGCCTGCAGGCCTCCTCCCTTCTCACCTGCTCCAGCAGGGCCGAGAAGTGGCACCCCTCCTCGCGCAGGTGGCGGTTGAGGGTCCAGCGGGTCAGCCTGAGGGCCTCGCAGATCCCCGCCAGCAGGGTGGGGGAGTCGACGCTCTCCTGCCAGAGCCGCTGGCGGATGAGCCCGAGCACCCGCTCCCTGTAGTGGCTGCTCGGGCGCAGCAGCCGCATCTGGCCGTCGAGCTCCCCCAGCAGCAGGGGTTGCAGGGGGCCGTTGCAGCCGCCGTGGGCGAGATCGAGCAAGGCCGCGGGGAAGCGCAGCTCAAAGCCCTCTCCCCGTTGCAGCCGCTCCCCCAGCCAGGCCCCCAGCTCGCGCCACAGCCTGGGGCGCACCGGGGTGGGCAGCACCAGCTGGCCCTGGCCGGGGTGGTAGAACTGCAGCAGGGCATAGAGGTGGCCGAGGTTGGCCAGGCTGCTCATGGCGATCACGTCCGGGTGATCGGACTCCGAATGGTAACTGAGCCTGGCCTGCCCCTCTTCCTCCCGCAGCACTATCCGATCGCACTCGCCGATGAGGGGGCGGTAGGCGAGGAAGAAGTGCAGGGCCTGGCGCAGGGTGGCGGCGTTGCAGCACAGGCTAGCCAGCGGCAGGTAGTCGGCAAAGAGCCCCGAGAGCGAGGGGGGCGACCACTTGTGGGTCATGTCAAGATGGGGGGCGACCTGGGTCAGCAGCCGGAAGTGGCGCTGGGCGTCGATCCGCCCCTGGGGGATCAGCAGCTCTTCTCTGGCAATCCCGGCAGCTTGCAGGAGCTGGGCCGGATCCCGACCCTCTCTCTGCCAGTGGTTGAGGCAGTGCAGGGCTATCCGGTTGGAGACTGTCTTCACGGCGAAAATCCTTGTCGGCGGTGGCCCACCATCATCCGCCAACGGCCATGAATTGCCGTGAGCCAGGTTCGGCTTCATGTTTCAGAAATGTAACCAAGGGTAACCCTGCAACCCTTTTCACACTTTTCGAACTTGCTCCCAACCGGCAATTCCCTGCACCCGCAGGGCAAGTGAGGCGGGCCGATTTTGCATACAGTGGCCACTCCTACACACACAAGGAAGATAACAATAATGAAATACCACTCGCTCTCCCGAACCCGCGTCGCCCTCGGCATAGGGGCCCTGCTGCTGGCAGGGTGCAATGACAACGACTCCACCCCCAAGCCGGAGCAGCCCACTCTGGGCCACCGCACCGTCAGCCTGATCGAGCAGGATGGCCTGCAATTCAAGGATCTCGATGGCAGCGGCACCCTGACTCCTTATGAAGACTGGCGCCTTGGCGCCGCCGAGCGGGCCCGGGATCTGGTGGGCAGGCTCTCCCTGGCCCAGAAGGCGGGCCTGATGATGCACGGCACCCTGGTGCTGGACGCAGACGGGCGGGTCAACCTCACCGCCATGGACAAGATGCTGCGGGAAGACGGCGTCAATACCTTTATCACCCGCATGGCGGGGGATCCGGCGGCCATCGCCGACGACAACAACCGGCTGCAGGCCCTGCTGGAGGGGGTGGGGCTAGGCATCCCCATGACGGTGAGCACGGATCCCCGCAACCACTTCACCCATGATCCCAACGCCACCAGCATAGGCGCCGGGGCCTTCTCCCAGTGGCCGGAGACCCTGGGGCTCGCCGCCATCGGCGATGCCGCCCTGGTGCAGCGCTTTGGCGATATCGCCCGCCAGGAGTACAGGGCCGTCGGCATTCACGAGGCCCTCTCTCCCCAGGCGGATCTCGCGACCGAGCCGCGCTGGGGCCGCATCAACGGCACCTTCGGTGAAGACAACCTGCTCGCCAAATCCCTGGTCAAGGCCTACATCGAGGGCTTCCAGCAGGGGAGCGACGGGATCGGCCCGGAGAGCGTGGTCACCGTGGTCAAGCACTTCGCCGGAGCCGGTCCCCAGAAAAACGGCCTGGATGCCCACAACCCCTGGGGCAAGGAGCAGGTCTACCCGGGCGGCCAGTTCGCCTATCACCTGGTGCCCTTCGAGGGGGCCTTTGAGGCCAGGGTGGGGGCCGTGATGCCCTATTACGCCCTGCCCGAGGGGCTGACCTATGAAGGCCAGGCTATCGAGGAGGTGGGCTTTGGCTTCAACCGCCAGATCCTCACCGACTTGCTGCGGGGCCACTTCAAGTTCGACGGCGTGGTGCTGAGCGACTGGGGCATAGTCAACGACTGCGACAGCCGCTGCGAGCAGGGGCTGACCCAGGATGAGGTGACGGCGGGTGTCAGCCCCTGGACAGTGCCCTTTGGCATGTCCTGGGGGGTGGAGAAGCTCACCAAGGCCGAGCGCTACGCCAAGGCCATCGACGCCGGGGTGGATCAGTTCGGCGGCGTGGAAGATCCCGCCCCCTTGCTGGCGGCGGTGCAGAGCGGCCTGGTGACCGAGGCGGCCATCACCACCTCGGCCGAGCGGATCCTGGAGCAGAAGTTCGCCCTGGGGCTGTTCGAGAACCCCTATGTGGATACCCAGGCTGCGGTGGCCCTGGTGGGCAAGGCCGAGTTCCAGCAGGAGGCCCAGGCCGCCCAGGCGGCGTCCCACGTGTTGCTGAAGAACGAGGGATCCCTGCTGCCGCTCAAGGCGGACGGCAAGCGGGTCTACCTGCATAACGTCAACGCCGAGGTGGCCGCGGCCAACGGCTATACGGTAGTGACTGAGCTGGCCCAGGCCGATCTCGCCATAGTGCGGGTCAACGCCCCGGGTGAGCAGGATCCCCGCTTCCCGTTTGGCAGCATCCACTTCGGTCAGCTCGGCTTTGCCAGTGCCGATCAGGTGGTGCAGGAGACGGCCCATGAGGGGGTCTACCGCGGGGCGGACGAGTACGCCGCCATCCAGGCCATAGCGCAGGCCGGGGTGCCCATGGTGCTCTCCGTCTATCTGGACAGGCCCGCCATCCTGACCGAGGTGGCACCGGCGGCCCAGGTACTGCTCGCCAACTTCGGAGCCCTGGATCAGGCGCTGTTCGACGTCATCAGCGGCAAGGCCAAGGCCAGCGGCAAGCTGCCCTTCGAGCTGCCCTCCAGCTGGCAGGCGGTGCAAGACCAGCACCCGGACGTGGCGAAGGACTCCGCGAACCCGCTCTACCCCTATGGCGCCGGCCTGGCCTATTGAGGGCGAGCCCTGCATCCATCATCAAGGCGCCTGCGGGCGCCTTTTCCATGGTGAGGGCTCGGCGACGGTCTGCTCACCATGAGGTCGCGGCCATCAAGGAAGAAGTGAAAGCGTCGCCCCTTTGCAATGGCATGCGATAACCATTGCATCGACCTCTAGTGTTGACGTTGCTTTTATTGGGTCGTTATTTATCCGAAAAATGATGTCCCACAGAACAAGCGTTCCAGTTCCCACATGGTTGTTATACTCTTGAGCAAGAAAATATGGATACATAGAAAATGGTTATCTGGACTCTTGGCTGCTGCGGATCAGAGCAAGGCCAGGCTCTCATAATAAAATAGTGCGAGGTCGCCATGCACAATCAAAATAATGAAAGAAGTTTTGATCCAAACTTTTTATCCAATATCGGTCCAGGTCAGAAGATCACCATTCCCGTCTCCTTTATTCAGGATCTGACCCAGGCGGCCTCGCTTCAAGATGTATTGAATGTGATGGCGAATTGGATTTTTTATCTTTTTTCTGCCGAGAGGGCCAGCATCACCATCAAAGAGAATGATGCCTCCTTGAAGCTCTATTCGGTGATGGGGAATAATGCGATTCCCATGGAGTCTCTGGTTCCCATTCATGGCTCCATGGTGGGTCGGGTCTTTTCGACCAGCATGCTGACGATCTGTGACGACTTGAGCCAGTCCCCCGATCTGGACTGCAAGATCTTGTCCCGGCACGGCATGGGGTGTTGCATGGATGCGCCCATGATGCAGGGTTCGGTCTGTATAGGGACCCTGAATGTTGCACACCACCAGAGAGCCTATTACACCGCCGAACATGCCATCTTGTTGCAATGTCTCGCCAACTGGCTTGCCCTCAATATACAGCTGCACCTGCAGGTGACGGAAATGGAGCTGCAGGCATCAACGGACTATCTGACGGAAACCGCCAATAGAAGAGCATTCATGAACGAGGGTGAACGCAGATTAATCATGTCGAGATTGGCTGATGCGCCAATTTTTGTCGGTATATTGGATCTGGATCACTTTAAAAATCTGAATGATAAATATGGTCATGATGCGGGTGATTATGTGCTGAAGGCGATTGCCAAGCTGGTAAAAAGAGAAATCAGGACAGACGATATATTCGCCAGAATAGGTGGAGAGGAGTTCGCAATTATTGTGAATGATTGTCATCCTGAAAATGATTCATCCATATTTGACAATATTCGCGCGCTCATCGAGCAGCAGATCATAGAGTACGAAGGGGAAATAATAAGGCTGACTGCCAGCATCGGGTTCTCGGCGTCCTCACGTCAGGATACGGAGCTCAGTTCAATACTCAAGCGGGCAGACGCTGCCCTCTATGCCGCGAAGCGAAACGGCCGCAACCGGGTTGAATGCAACCATGGGTAGCACCCTTGGCTGCCGATGGGGAGCAAGAGCAGGGATGAGCCTGCGGGCGCCTTTTCCATTGCCGCCATCGACAATCCCGGTTTGGCGCAAGGGGCGGGCTTGGGCATAATGGCGCCCCATCAAGGGTTGCCGCGCCTCGCAAGGCGGGCGCACCCAGCAAGCGCGCAGAGGAGATGAGATGAAATTTATCGGAGCCCACGTCAGTGCGGCCGGCGGGGTGGAGAACACCATAGCCCGTGCCCAGGCTATCGGGGCCAACGCCTTCGCCCTGTTCACCAAGAACCAGCGCCAGTGGCAGGCGGCGCCCCTGTCGGATGCCAGCATCCGCGCCTTCAAGGCGGCCTGCGACAAGGGGGGCTTTCGCCCCGAGCAGATCCTGCCCCACGACAGCTACCTCATCAACCTGGGCCATCCCGACCCCGACGCCCTGGCCAAGTCCCGGGATGCCTTCCTGGACGAGATCAGGCGCTGCGAGCAGCTCGGGCTCTGCTACCTGAACTTCCACCCCGGCAGCCACCTGAAGCAGATCCCCGAGGCGGCAAGCCTCAAACTGGTGAGCGAGTCCATCAACTGGGCGCTGGAGCGAAGCGAGGGGGTCACGGCGGTGATCGAGAACACCGCCGGCCAGGGCACCAACCTCGGCTGGTCGTTCGAGCACCTGGCCACCCTGATCGACGGGGTGGAGGACAAGCGCCGGGTCGGGGTCTGTTTCGACACCTGTCACGCCTTCGCCGCCGGTTACGATCTGCGCACCCCCGAGGGGTGCGCGGCGGTGTTTGCCGACTTTGACCGCATCGTCGGCTTCGAGTACCTCAAGGGGATGCATATCAATGGTGCCAAGTGTACCTTCGGTAGCCGGGTCGATCGCCACCACAGCCTGCGGGAGGGGAACCTCGGCGAGGCGGTCTTCCATCACATCATGAACGATCACCGTTTCGACGGCATTCCGCTGATCCTCGAGACCATAGACGAGACGATCTGGGGTGACGAGATAAGCTGGCTGCGCAGCCTGGCCAGGACCTGATCCGCCGGGCAGCCTGAACAGAGGCCGGTGCCGCGCCTTCCCTCGCCATAAGGGGGAAGGGCATTCATACGAGGAGACGAGATGCAATCACAGGGAAACGCGCCACTGCTGCGCTGGGGGATAGCCGGGGCGGGAGCCATCGCCAGGCGTTTTTGCCGCGACGTCAATCAGCACGCCAGGGGCGGGCGCGTGGTGGCGATCGCCGCCCGGGATCAGGGGCGGGCCGACGAGTTCGCCGGTGAGCTGGGGCTGGGGCTGGCCTATGGCAGCTATCAGGCCCTGGCCGAGAGCCCCGAGGTGGATGCCGTCTATGTGGCGGTGATCCACCCAGAGCACGCCGCCCTGATCAGGCAGATGCTGCTGGCGGGCAAGCACGTGCTGGTAGAGAAACCGGCGGTGACCCGGGTGGCGGATTGGGACGCCCTGGTGGCGCTCGCCCATGAGCGCGGCCTGTTGCTGCTCGAAGCCATGAAGGTGATGTGCTTCCCCGCCATGCGGGCCCTGTTGCAGCGACTGCCCCTGCTGCCTGCGCCTCGCAGCCTGCGCGCGGCGTTCGGCTCGGCCCCGCCCCGGGTCGGCAAGCTGTTCGATCCCGCCCTCGACGGCGGCGCCGCCTGGGATGTGGGGGTCTATCCGCTGTGGCTCTATGCCGCCCTCTGCGAGCGGCTGGGGCTTGCGACCCTGGCTCCCGAGGTGGCGCTGGACCGGGCGCCGGGGGAGGTGGATCTCGCGGCCCGCTTCCGCTTCGGCGGCCCCTTCTCGGCCGAGCTTGGCGCCTCCATCATCGAGGATCTCGATCGGGACGCCTGGCTCTCGGGAGAGGCGTGGACCCTGGTCATCGAGGGCAAGTGGTGGAACCCCCAGCACATTCATTGGCAGGGGGATACGCCCCCTGCGGCCTGGCCGGCGGACATCTACCTGCCGGTGCAGGGGGGCGGCATGCAGCACGAGGCGGATCACTTCGCCGATTGTCTGCGCCACCGGCTGCTGGACTCCCCCTGGGTGCCCCATGCCCTGACGCGGCGGGTGCTGGGCTGGGTGGAGGCGGGGCTGCACCTGGGGGGCTGATGGCGTTGCATGTCATCCTGCAAGAGCTCCTTGCCACATCTTCCTTAAACAACAGAGGGCGCCACGGCGCCCTCTGTTGTTTGACCCTGATCAGCGCTCAGGGGGCGGGCAGGGTCTGGGCGCGGCAGAAGGCGAGGAAGCGGCGCAGGGCCGCGGAGTGGAACTTCTGCTTGTGCCAGACGAGGGAGAGCTGGCGGGGGAAGCTCTGGCTCGGGGTGAGCGCCACCAGGCGGCCGCTGTGCAGCCGATCGGAGACCGCGAGGCGGGAGATGAAGGAGAGGCCGAGCCCCTTCTCCACCGCCAGCATCACCGCCTCCAGGGTGTTGAGCTCGAGCCCCGCCTGCCAGCGCGGCAGGTGGGGCTGGATCTGCTGCTCGAACTGCTCGCGGCTCCCTGACTGGGGCTCGCGCAGCACCCAGGTTTCGCCTGCGAGCAGACGAAGAGGCAGCTCCAGCTGCCCCGCCAGGGGGTGGTGGGGGGGGGCGACGATCAGCATCTCGTCTTCGAGCCAGGGCTCGCTCACCAGATCCGGGTGATGGTTCTCCCCCTCGATGAGGGCCAGATCCAGCTCGAAGTGGGCGAGGGAGTGACACAGCAGGTGGGTGTTGGCGATGGTCACCCTGGGAGCGGATCCCAGCGCCTGGGCGCCCCCCGCCAGCAGGGCGGGCAACAGGTAGTTGCCTATGGTCTGGCTGGCCCCCAGGCGCAGCTGGCCGCTCGGCTCGGCGTCCGGACAAAACAGCTGCTCTATCTCCTGCATCCGGGTCAGCAGCTCCTCGGCGGCCGGTTGCAGCAGCCGCCCCTCGCTGTTGAGCTGGAGTCTCGGATGCACCCTATCGAACAGCGGGGTGGCGAGCTGGCGCTCCAGCTCCTGCAACGACTGGGAGACGGCCCCCTTGCTGAGGCAGAGCTCGCTGGCCGCGCCCCCCAGGTTGCCGTGGCGGGCTATGGTGGCGAACACCTTGAGTTGTTGCAGGGTCAGCTTCATGTCGTTTGATTTTCCTAAACGCTTAGTTCAATTCATTTAGATATCGTAAACGATAGACCCTCTTTATCCTATACACATCGTCATCAACAAGAGGGTACCACTCATGATCGCACGCACCCGTCGCTCCCTTGCCGCCGCCCCGACCCCCATGGCCGGGCTGGCTCTCGGGATCGCCAGCCTCGGCTGGTGTTGGGAAAATGCCGGTCAGTTCGATGGCCGCCTGCAACTGCTGGGGGCCGCCATCGCCGCCGTGCTGCTCCTCGTTCTCACCTTCAAGTTCCTGCTGCACCCGCGTCTGCTGTGGCAGGATCTCGCCCACCCCGTGGTGGGCAGCGTGGTGCCCACCTATGCCATGGGGACCATGGTGGTCTCCAAGGCGGTGGGGCTGCTGGCCCCGACCCTTGGGCAGGGGCTCTGGCTGTTTGCGGTGGCCATTCACCTGGTGTTCCTCGCCACCTTCGTCTGGCACAGGGCCAAGGCGTTTGAGATTCACCACATGGTGCCGAGCTGGTTCGTGCCGCCGGTGGGGATCATAGTGGCCGACGTCGCCTATCCGGGCGGCCCCTTCGCGGCCCTGGCCAATGGCCTGCTCTGGTTCGGCATGGCCTGCTACGGCCTGATGCTGCCGCTGATGCTCTATCGCCTCATCTTCAGCCACGAGGTGCCGGATGCCGCCAAGCCCACCATCGCCATCCTGGCGGCCCCTGCCAGCCTGTCGCTGGCCGGCTACCTGACCGTGAGCCAGGATCCCTCCCTGCTGCTGGTGGCCGTGCTGCTGGGGATAGCCGTGCTGATGACAGGCATCATCTACCTGGCCTTCATCAAGCTGCTGCGCCTGCCGTTCTCGCCGGGTTATGCCGCCTTCACCTTCCCCCTGGTGATCGGGGCCACCGCCCTGTTCAAGGTGGGTCAGCTGCTGTCGCAGTGGCCAGAGGCGGCCCACTATGCGGCGCAGATCAATCAGCTGGCCTATCTGGAACTCGGTGCGGCGACCCTGATCGTCGGCTATGTGGCGCTGCGCTACCTGATGTTCTTCCTGCCGCTGGGCCAGATCGGCATGCGGGAGCAGCCCCAGCAGCCCCTGCGCCGCTAAGATCGCAACCCGCCTCGAACAAGAGCAGACCCCGCCTGGCGGGGTCTGCTGCATGCGGGATCGGCACAAGGGGTGAGCAGGGGGCACAGCCCGGGTGTCAGGGGGCGCTGTCAATCCGTGAAAAGGCTCAAATTGTCACTGATTCAGGTGACATTAAGTTAGCTTTAACTGGTAATACCTGTCAGGATTGCCGCAATTGCCCACTTCTACCTTTTGATAGTACCCATGTCCTCCCAAGATCCCGTGTTTGACTCCGCGTTCCAGACCCGTTTGCTGCACCCGCGTTACTGGGTTAGCTGGCTTGCCCTCGCCGTGCTCGGCGTGCTCGCCTATGTGCCGCCCCGTTGGCGCGACAAGCTGGCGGACGCCCTGGCGCCCCTGGTGCTCAAGATCTCGAAAAAGCAGGTCTATATCGCCAGAACCAACCTCGCCATCTGCTTCAAGGCGCTGAGCGAGGCAGAGCGGGACGCCATACTGATGACCTCGATCCGGGTCGGCCTCAAGAGCCTGCTGGGGTTTGGCGAGTTCACGGTGCGCAGCCCCGAGTACCTGATGAAGCGCATCCAGGTGAGCGGATGGGAGCACATCG
Source organism: Aeromonas genomosp. paramedia (assembly GCF_023093515.1). NCBI lineage: Bacteria > Pseudomonadati > Pseudomonadota > Gammaproteobacteria > Aeromonadales > Aeromonadaceae > Aeromonas > Aeromonas genomosp. paramedia. The sequence goes on along the minus strand of NZ_JAAROG010000012.1, from coordinate 44,744 downwards.
AGGCCGAGCAAGCCGCCGGCCGTCCGGTGATCCTGGTGGTGCCCCACAGCTGGCCCATCGATGCGGCGGGCTACTACTTCTCCCAGCGGGGCCTGCCCATGTGCACCATGATGAAGAGCGCCCGCAACCCTTTGTTCGACTGGCACATCAACCGCGAGCGGGCCAAGAATGGCTGCCGCGTCTATGAGCGCAGCGCCGGCATCAAGCCGGTGATCAAGGCGGTGAAGTCCGGCCTGAGCTTCTTCTACCTGCCGGATCAGGATCATGGTCGCGAGGCCAGCCTGTTCGTGCCCTTCTTCAAGCATCCCAAGGCGACCCTGCCGGCCCTGCCACGGCTGGTCAAGCTGACCGGTGCCCGCGCCGTGCCGGTGCTGGCCTGCTATGACGAGGCGGCGCACTGCTACCGGCTGGAGATAGAGGCCCCCTTCGCCGACTACCCGAGCGAGGATCTGGTGGCCGACACCTGCCGCATGAACGATTGCGTGGAGCGGCAGCTGACCCGCCACCCGGGCCAGTACATGTGGTTCCTCAAGATCTTCGATACCCGCGAGGATCAGGAGGGGGAAGACGGCCTCTACGAAGAGGGGATACGTCGCATCCGCAAGGGACTCAGCCCCCATTCCTGAACCGCAGCTTGATGCGCATTCATACGTGGCCCCATGTGGGCCACTTTTTATTTCTAACTAGTCGGATCAGTGACTTGGAAACCCCGCTTGGGGGATACCGGGTAGAAAAAATTGTCAGGATCACTAAAATGACGGTCTGTTTTGATGATTCGATGGCGACCATGTCCGCACAAGATCCGGTGTTTGACACCTCCTTTCATCTGCGTCTGCTGCACCCCCGTCTGTGGGGCAGCTGGCTGGCGCTTGCCCTGCTCTCCCTGCTGGCCTGGATCCCGGCCAGCTACAGAGACAAGCTGGCCGATGCCCTGGCCCCCCTGTTGCTGCGCTTCTCCAGGAAGCAGGCCTACATCGCCGAGACCAACCTCAAGATCTGCTTCCCCGCCCTTGACGCGGCCGGGCGCGAGCGGCTGTTGCTCAAATCCATCCGGGTCGGCCTCAAGACCTTCATGGGCTTTGGCGAGCTCACCTGGCGCAGTCCCGCCTTCCTGAAAGGGCGCATCAAGGTGCGTGGCTGGGAGCATATCGAAGCCGAGCTGGCCGCCGGGCGCCCCATGATCTTCGTGGTGCCCCACACCTGGGCGGTGGACATGATAGGCCGCTACCTGACCGATGAGGGGGTGCCCCTGTGCACCATGATGAAGAGCCCCAAGGATGCGGTGTTCGACTGGTACATCAACCGCGAGCGCAGCAAGGGCGGGCGTGTCTATGAGCGCAGCGTCGGCATCAAGCCGGCCATCAAGGCCCTGCGCAGCGGCGACAGCTTCTTCTATCTGCCGGATCAGGATCACGGCCGGGAGGCGAGCATCTTCGTGCCCTTCTTCGGCCACCCCAAGGCGACCCTGCCGGCCCTGCCCAAGCTGGTCAAGCTGACCGGCGCCCGGGCGGTGCCCATCCTGGCCTGCTATGACGAGGATCTGGGCTGCTACCGGCTCGAGGTGGAGCCGCCGTTCGACCCTTATCCCACCGCGGATCTGGAGGCGGACGTCAACGCCATGAACCGCACCGTGGAGCAGCAGCTCGGCCGCTTCCCCGAGCAGTACATGTGGTTTCTCAAGATTTTCGAGACCCAGGCGGATAACGAAGGGGAGGATGGCCTCTACGAGGAGGGGATCCGGCGCATCCGCCAGGGGCTGCCCCCCGAGCCTTGATGGACAGGGCCTGCTTGCGGGCCGTTGTGACAGCCAGGGAGAGGCGGCTGGCGCGGGGCACACCAGGCCACCCCCGGCAAGGGGCAGGTGGGGGAGCAAAGCGGGGCACTGTCTGGCTTCCCGCCACGCGCAAACAAGGTGCAAACAAGGTGCAAATAAGGTAAAAGGGCGGTCATGAAAATTCCAAATCGAATCCAACCTCTGGTTGATGACGGCCTGGTCGACGATGTCATCAGCCGGCTGATGAGCGGCAAAGAAGCCGACGTCTATGTGGTGCGCTGCGGCGACGAGATCCGCTGCGCCAAAGTCTATAAGGAAGCCTCCAAACGCAGCTTCAAGCAGGCCGTGGTCTATCAGGAAGGGCGCAAGGTGCGGGGCAGCCGCGATGCCCGCGCCATGGAGAAGGGCTCCAAGTACGGTCGCAAGCAGCACGAAGAGGTGTGGCAGAACACCGAGGTGGATGCCCTGTTCAAGCTGGCCGCCGCCGGAGTGCGGGTGCCCACCCCCTATGTCTGCCTGGACGGCGTGCTCCTGATGGAGCTCATCACCGATGCCGACGGCAACGTGGCGCCCCGCCTCAACGACGTGGCGCTCTCGCCCGAGCAGGCCCTCATCGATCACGGCAAGGTGATCCGCTACGTGGTGCGCATGCTCTGCGCCGGCCTCATCCACGGGGATCTCTCCGAGTTCAACGTGCTGGTGGACGAGCAGGGCCCCGTCATCATCGACCTGCCCCAGGTGGTGAATGCCGCCGCCAACAACCAGGCCAGGGCCATGCTGGAGCGGGACGTCAACAACATGCGCAACTACTACGGCATCTATGCCCCCGAGCTGCTCAAGACCCGTTATGCCAGGGAGATGTGGGCCCTGTTCGAAGATGGCAAGCTCGGCCCGGAAACCGAGCTGACCGGCCTGTTCGAGGAGAGTGCCGAGGCCATCGATCTGGACGGGGTGCTGCACGAGATCGAGAGTGCCCAGGAAGAGGCCATGGCCCGTCGCGCCAGGCTGAAGGCCGAGCAGGAAGAAGAGTTCTGACGAGAGCCCGGATCCCGTCAATGAAAAAGAGCGCCCAGGCGCTCTTTTTCATGGGGGCGGCACCGCCTCAGCGCCCCGTCAGGGGCGGGGCCTTGAGGCGGGGGCCGGGGTAGCCCTTGACCTCGCCGAAGCGGGGATGACCGCTCTCCCAATCCGCGGCGGCGGTGCGAATGGCCTCTGGGCTGAAGCTCACGAAGTTCCACCAGATCTGCAGCGGCTTGGCCAGGGGCTCGCCGCCGATGAGCAGCAGGCGAGTACCAGGACTTAGTGTCACCGCCAGCTCCCGGGTGCCAGGCGGCAGATAGAGGAGCTGCTCGGGGGCGAGTGCTTCCCCTGCTATGGTCGCCTCTCCCTGCAAGGGGAAGAGCCCGTGCTCGAAGGCCGGGTCCAGCGGCAGCACCATGTGCCCGCTTTGGATCGAGTGCAAGTCCAGCCCGAGGATAGGGGAGAAGTGCAGGGTGGGGGCCCGGCGCCCGGCATGGTCGCCGATGAGCAGGGTCAGGGTGGTCTCGCCCTCCTGCCAGCGCGGCAGTTCAGGGTAGTGATCAAAGCGCGGCCGGGTGTCCTGATCGTGCTCGGGCAGTGCAATCCAGAGCTGGGCGGCGTGCAAGTCGGGGTGGCCCGCCAGGGACTCCTCGGTGTGGGCTATGCCCCGTCCTGCCGTCATCAGGTTGACCTGGCCCGGGCGGATCACCTGCTCGCTGCCGAGACTGTCCCGGTGGAGGATTTCCCCTTCCAGCATCCAGGTGAAGGTCTGCAGGGCGATATGGGGATGGGGCCCCACGTCCAGCCCGGGGGCGCCGGGGGCGAAGCGGGTCGGCCCTATGTGATCGAGAAAGCACCAGGGCCCTATGGTGCGCCGCTCCTTGACCGGGAGGGCGCGGGCCACCGGGATCCCGCCCACGTCGGTGAGGCGGGAGGAAATGCGTTGCCACTGTTGCGTCATGTCGTGCTCCTTGCAATGGGTTGATGGCGTACGGGCTTTCGCCCTAACGGCGGCGGATCGCCGGGAAGCTTCTCATGGGGGTGAAGCCGGGTCTTATCGCCGGTCTGACGGTGGGGGGACGCACCGGCGTGGTCATGGTGCGGGGGAGGTGGGGTCTGGCATCCACCCTGGGCTGAGTGGTGGGTGTCAGCAAACCGCTGTCGGCCTTGGGCAGCGCCCCGGGGGCCAGCAGGCCGTTCTCGGCCCTGGGGAGAGTGCCGCCTCTGTCGTCCAGCACCGAGCGCGGGCCCTTGTCCGGGTTGCTGATGCTGGGTCGGTTCTGCCGGTTGTCACGCAGCGCCTGTTGCTGCTCCGGCGTCATGGCATTCCAGCGGGTCGCCAGATCCCCTCGCAGGGCGGCCACGTCTGGCTGGCCAGGGTTCTCCTGCCAATCCTGATACTTCTCCTTGATCTCTTGCTGGCGCTCCGGATCGAGCCCGCTCCACCACTTCTTGATCAGCTCGTCGAACTCCCCCTGGTTGTCGCAGCACCAGGGGTAGTAGTCATCCCAATAGCCGTAATAGTCGTCATACCACCAGTAAGAGGCGCCATAGACGCCACCAGTGCCGGCCCCCGCATCGCCCCCTGACGAGGAGGTGTTACTGCAGCCTGCAAGGCCCAGGGCCAGCAGGGGAATGAGGAGGGTGATGCGCATGATGCTCCCGGTGCCATGAAAGGACGCAATGGACGGATGATAACCTGACTATGCACCAATCCGGCCCCAGATGGCAGACTCGACCCCCATCAGGCGCCGGGCCGCAACGGACACGCCGCCACGACCGACATCGCGATGTGGCTCTGGAGCGCCCAGGAGCCGGATAGAGCGACTATCCCGCCTCGGCACACTCGACCAGATGACGGCGCCAGGCGGCATTCGAAAGGGGTCGGCTCTGGTTGGTGCGGCATCTTGAGGGAGGTGCCGGCCATCTAATCGGCTGCCACGCTCGGCAATGCCATGACGCAGGCCTCTCGGCCCAGATGGGTCAGCAGACGGCGCACATCGTCGAGCCGGATGATCAGGGTGGCGGTATTGACCAGCGGGTGGCACTGCACCTGCTCGGCCTGCCAGATACGCTCGTCCACCACCAGCTCCACGGCATGTTCGCTATCGCACACCATGGCGAGCAGGGTGACCGAACCCGGGGTGAGGCCGAGCACTGCCTCGAGCCGCTCGGGGGAGCCAAAGCTCAGCCGCTTGACCCCGAGCCGTGCCGCCAGCGCCTTGAGGTCGACCCGGCTCTCCTCCGGACTCACCACCAGAAACAGCCGCTCGCTTTTCGGATCGCGCAAAAAGAGGTTCTTGGTCTTGGCGGCGGGCAGGTCGGGCAGCAACCTGCTCGCCTCCTCGCAGGTGAAAACGGGGGGATGATCGATACGCTGGTAGGGGATGGCGAGCCGATCCAGCAGGGAATAGATTGCCACAGTGACTCCTTTCGTCTTTCGTCGGCGACGCGCGGTAATAAGAAGCGCGGTAATAAAAGGGTTGATGGGGATGACGACGGGATCGAGCTTACCAGTTTGACTCCCGCCCCGCAGCCTGGCGTGACGATTGCGAGCAGGCACTGTATGAACGTACAATAGTCCCATCCCAAGGCCGACCCCCTATTCTTCATGACTGCGACCCAGCCCCCCGTTCCCGCCACCCCGCCCCTCGACGGCTTTATCCTGACCCGCCACGGTCGGGACGTGCAGGGCCGCAACGGGCAGGCTGCCACGACCGAAATCGTGATGTGGCTCTGGAGCGCCCAGGGGCCGGTGCGGCTGGTGGTGCCGGGGCAGGAGCCGGTCTTCTTCCTGCCACAGAGCCACATGGCCGAAGCCGCCGAGTTATTCAAGGGCGCCGGGGTGAGGGGACGGTTTCGCCGCCTGCCCATGCACACCTTCGATGGCCGCCCCGTGGTGGGCTGCTATTTTGCCACCCTGAGCGCCTTTCACCGGGCCATCGAGCTGCTGCTCATTCGCGGGCTGGAGCACTTCGAGGCGGATATCCGGCTGCCGGAGCGCTTCCTGATGGAGCGCTTCATCACCGCCGGGGTGCGCTTCGATGGCCGGGCGGTGAAGAAGGGGGGCAGGCAGGGCTACTGGGAGGTGAACGAGGCACGTTGCGCCCCCCAGGCGGTGACGCCGACCCTCTCCTGGGTATCCCTCGACGTGGAGTGCGCCATGGACGGGGCCCTCTTCTCGGTTGGTCTTTACAGCGAGCAGGATGCGCGGGTCATCATGATAGGCACCCCGGAGGCGGATGCCGACAGCTGGGGTACCCGGGTCGAGTGGGTGGCGGACGAGAACGCCCTGCTCGGCGCGCTGGAGATCTGGTTCCAACGGCACGACCCGGATCTGGTGATCGGCTGGAATGTGGTGAACTTCGACTTTCGCCTGCTGCTGCGCCGCGCCGAGCTGGGCAAGCGCCGTCTGCGGCTGGGGCGAGGGCGCGAGCTCTGCTTCTGGCGCTCGTCGCGGGGGGATCCCCAGACCGGCAACGTCATCATCCCGGGGCGCATGGTGCTCGATGGCATCGACACCCTCAAGAGCGCCACCTGGCAGTTTGCCAGCTACAGCCTGGATGCGGTGGCGAGCGAGTTGCTCGGGCGCGGCAAGGACATCGAGGACGTGGCAAACCGGGGGGAGAAGATCACCGAGCTGTTCCACTCCGACAAGGAGGCGCTGGCCCGCTACAACCTGGAAGATTGCAAGCTGGTGTGGGAGATCTTCGACTACTGCCACCTCATCCCCTTCGCCATAGAGCGGGCCTCCCTCACCGGGCTGGAACTCGACAGGGTGGGGGGATCTGTGGCGGCCTTTACCAACCTCTACCTGCCGCGGCTGCATCGCGGCGGCTACGTGGCCCCCAATCTGCCTGCCGATGGCGGGCTGGCGAGCCCGGGTGGCTATGTGATGGACTCCAAGCCCGGCCTCTATCGCCACGTGCTGGTGCTCGACTTCAAGAGCCTGTACCCCAGCATCATCCGTACCTTCTGCATCGATCCCATGGGACTGGTGGAGGGGTTGCAGCACCCCGAACAGGCCATTCCCGGCTTTCGCGGCGCCCTCTTCTCCCGCAGCCGGCACTTCCTGCCGGATCTCATCGCCACCCTGTGGGCGGCGCGGGATAGAGCCAAGGCGGCCAGCAACAAGGCGCTCTCCCAGGCCATCAAGATCATCATGAACTCCTTCTACGGGGTGCTGGGCTCGGGGGGCTGCCGCTTCTACGATCCCAGGCTGGCGTCATCCATCACCCTGCGCGGTCACAGCATCATGCAGCAGACCCGGGAGTGGATAGAGGCCAAGGGGTTCGAGGTGATCTATGGCGACACCGACTCCACCTTCGTTCACCTGAACAGGGAGACCAGCCCGCAGCAGGCCGAACAGACAGGCCGCGAGCTGGCCACCATGATCAACGACAACTGGACGGCGCTGATCAGGCGCGAGTTCGATCTGCCCTGTTATCTCGAGATCGAATACGAGACCCACTACCGCCGCTTCCTGATGCCCACCATCCGCGGGCTGGAGAAGGGGAGCAAGAAGCGCTATGCCGGCCTGGTCGGCGGCGAGGGGCAGGAGGGGAGTGAACAGCTGGTGTTCAAGGGGCTCGAATCGGTACGCACCGACTGGACCATGTTGGCCAAGCAGTTTCAGACCCGCCTCTATGAGCTGGTGTTTCACGATGAAGATCCCAGCGGCTATCTGCGCACCATGGTGGACGAGACCCGGGCCGGCTTGCACGACGATCTGCTCATCTACCGCAAGCGGCTGCGCCAAAAACTTGAGGAGTACCAGAAGAACGTGCCCCCCCACGTGCGGGCGGCGCGCCTGGCGGACGAGGAGAACCTGCGCCGCGGCTTGCCCCAGCGCTATCAGCACAGGGGCACCATCGCCTATCTGATGACCCTGAACGGCCCAGAGCCGCTGGAGTACAGGCGCAGTGCCATCGACTACGAGCACTACATCGACAAGCAGCTCAGGCCCATCGCCGACGCCATCCTCCCCTTCATCGGCGAGTCGTTCGATCGGATCTGCGGCCAGCAGCTGGATCTCTTCTAGCGAGCCAGCCCCCGCAGCCGGGGCTGATCCGGATCAGGATGACCGGGGAGGGGAGGCAACGTCAGAATGAAAAAAGCCCGCTCAAGGAGCGGGCTTTTCCGATTTGGTGCGTCCTAGTGGATTCGAACCACCGACCCCCACCATGTCAAGGTGATGCTCTAACCAGCTGAGCTAAGGACGCAGGGTGCGCAATGCGGCTTTTTCTTTTGCAGGGGAGTGGTGGGTTTAATTGGATTCGAACCAACGACCCCTACCATGTCAAGACGATTCACCTAAGTGTACCAATAACATCAAAATCATAGTAAATCAATATAAAACCCAATAAATCAATAGGATGAGCTCGGGCTTCGGCTCGGGCTATGCGAGTTTATGTGGCCTTTTTATTGGATTCATGAACAATATTGGCACAAGATAGGCACAAATACGATGTTTCCAAAGTGACCACCACCTCGGCTGAGGAGAGCTTCATATGGGGCGTTCTGAGTTTGCACAGTACTGCGAGCGATTGCGGGAGAGAGGGCAGTTCGAGTTAGTACCGTTATCAACATTAATACTGGATCGTGTATGCGAGAAGGTGCTCGCTCGTGGAGCTATTGTCGCGGCGTTAAGGGGGCGGTCTTTACCCTGCACTGCAGAGGATCATGGCATGGCTGTTCTCGATAGCATACAGAGTCCAATTATGGGATACCGTCCAAAAGGGAGTGAAAAGGTTGCTGTGGTCGCCGGCATTTTCACGTATCACCGGCTGCTACAGCAACAAGCAACCAGTAAACCAATAGCAGCGGTGCAGATATTTTTGTTGGATAAAGCACCCAAACCGGATTTGCGTGAATTGCTTCTGCTGCATGAACTCAGTAGGTCTCTGCTGCGGGAATGCTTTACTCACTCCACCGCGACAATTGCAGATTATCTCCACGCCTGGTTTGACTGCAGAGCTGAGTCCAGCCTGTTTGGATCGGATAAGTGGCAGCAACTGTTTCCGCAATTGCGTACTAAGGCCGATCTGTGCGGATGGTTAGAGATCAGTAGCAAAACATTTATCCCGACCAGGCAGGGTGATAAGTGATGTCAGGCTGGGAGCTGTTATCAGACTTGGTCCAGCATTTTAGCCGGTACGCTAGTCAGAACGGTTTTGAACTTGAGGAGTTTGAAATCGAAGAAGTACTGCTCCCTTGGCTGGAAAGGATACAGACTCCTGCCAATATGCGTGGGCTGGGTCGTGTACTACGGGCGTTGAATGATTTTTCACAGGACACCACCGCAAGAATTTGGCTCGAGCGAGTCTTTGAATTGCCTTCTTGGTTTTTACCCGGTTTGGGTTTTCAGATCTCGCTCGCGGATCCCAAGCAAGTTCCGCTCTTTATGGATCATAAAATGGGTAGTGGTTGGTGTGAATTCGCCCCCTTCTATGCTTGGTTATTTCGTCTTGCTCAATACAGTAAAGACACCAAAGCTAGGTCCGTGCAGCTCATTTTCATTGAGCATTACTATAAGACATTGGTTGAACTGACCGATCCCGCATTCAGCACAAACAGCCAAACACGAGAGCAGCAGGTTTGTGCCGCTGGCCGTTTGGTTTTTGATGCTAGGAACCAAGATTTTCAAGGATTAGTGGCACATTTAACCTTGGATGATCTCTCGTGTATCAAGAGGCTTGCGTTGCGGATAGAAAGTTACTGCAAAGATGAAAACAATAAAATTGAACAAAAAAACAGCAATTATATGCGAAGTCTGGTGCATTTTTTTCTTGGTGACTGGGGGGGAGGTCGAAGGGGTAACCGGATCCATCGCTATAACAAAATGATAGCCAGACGTTTCAATCGTACTCAGAAGTCCGTTGTTCAAGGATGTGACGGCGCTTTGCAAGAACTGCTGCCGAGTCTGCTAGACGTGCTGGATCCAGAGGGTGTTGAGACGGATGATTTTTTTCCGCTGCAGACATTTATAGAAGTCGAAGGTCAGTTTACTGAAGAGCGGGATACAAAGGAGATCCCAGATATTGAGAGGGTGTTTGACCGGGCGCTGAATCGGAAGAAAAATATCGATGTCACCAATAAAGTGCGTCGAGGGCAGAATGTCTGTCTGCAAAATACAGAGCTGCTTAAAGCTGGTGACCTGGCACGTTTCATCCGATTTCTACAGAGTAGCCAGCATGCCACCACGTTAGCATTTTGGGCCATGTTGCTGTTGGGTAAACCCCTTGGGGAGTTGGCTCAACTGTATGTATTTGATGATTTGCATGATGTGACATCTGGTCTCTACCTGGATCCAGAAGGAAATGGTTGGTGGAGCTTCCCTGTTTCCTATTCCGCAAAACGCGGGCTAGATGATCAAAGGCGTGGTCTGATAGTCACAGCTGATCATGTGTTCACTGCCTGTCCACGATTCTTCATCTCGTTGCTGTCTGGGCACTACAATGGGGGGCTTGCCCCCTTATTGCCGGATACCTTGACAGCCGAACTGCTGGCAAAGCGTTTAAAGAAATATTCTGATCATCTGCAACGTGGAAGCAGGATCAGCCTCGATAAAATTTCTTCCTTCTTAGACCGCTTTTGTTTCGCTATGGGCACGGTCGACCCGGTTGTGCTCGACTTCAGCTATCAGCTTGCGCTGAGTCGCACTCGTGTATCTAGGAGTTATGCCTGTCTCGAGGATGAGCAGCGAGTTGGAACGCTGCACAGGTTATGGCTGGAGATCTCTCAATACATACGGGCAGCAGATCCGACAATTGATTGTCCAACTCTCTTTGAGGTGCGGTATTGGCATGAGCCAATGGTGGTTGGATCAACATTTACTCCCTCCCAGGACACATGTAGAGCATTGGTTCGGCATCTTCTTGGATGGGTGGATCAGTCTCAGCCGTTCTTGACGTTTCCGCTTGAGGACATCATCCGTTATCACAATGCATATGTGGCCTATACAACATATTTGTTGATGTTTTCGACTGGCTATCGGGCTGTATATAACCCGCTGCCATCCTTGTCGTTGCATTTACAGGCGTATCGTTTGTTAGGGATCAGTGACAAGGACGACAGCGACTTTACTCATGCCCGTTTGGTCTGCATGCCGGAATTGTTGGAAAAACAACTGTGCTTCTATGCTGCCCACCTAGCCGCACTTGCCGAGCTACTGCGTTGCATCGAGCCGGCCTTAGCTAACACTATTGACCAGCTACTCAAGGCGGATGAGGTGTTATTGGCGTTAGGGCTTTCTGACTCCTCTGTGTGGTATCAGTCTGTTCGCAACTCTCGGCGTGAACTGGGGCCCTTATTTCATTTCAAGCAGGTCAATCGACAATGGCATGCGGTGAATCTATTTCCCAAAGCGCTGACGAGCTTTCTTCCTGAGGAACTGAGGCTGCCTTCTAATGCGGGTCGCCATTGGATGAAGAGCCAGTTGATCAAGCGGCAGGTGGAGCCAGAGTTGATCGATTGGCAGATGGGGCATTGGATGACCGGGCAGACACCTTTGGGATACTACTCGGCATTAAGTCATGTAGAGGCCAGCCGTTATCTGGCTCCTATTTTGGATGAGATGTTATCGGAGGTCGGATGGCAAGCCATACCATCGTCGATTTCCTGACGGATCTGTATGAGAGTGAACAGCGTGATGAGTTATGCTTTCTTATTGCGCAACAACTGGATAAGTCGCCACTTGCAGAACGGGTAACAGAAGAATTTAGCTATGTCCTAAAGAGCTTGTTCAAGACGATACAGTTCAATCAATCGACAACTCATTTTGAGCCTGGTTTTTTAAAACGCGTAGTGGCTAAGTTCAGAACGGATCCAGAGGTCCAAACGCTTGAGCTGCAGATCCTCGATGCTATTTTGGTGCATGGGCAAAAGATGTGTGGTTTCACATCGGCAAAGGTCCCTGCGATCATCCGGATCCGTCGTGATAAGCCTATCTTACGACCTGACACCCTGCTTCTGGGAAATGCTGCCGCCAAATTATGTGACATCTTGCAGAGAGAAGTGAATCGGCCTAGCTCGCTTCCCTCAAATGACCATCTCCGTGGCAGATTGCTGCTTTATCTCTTTTTCCTTGCCAGAGTCGAGACCTTGGAGCAGGCAATACACGTTCTGGCTGCTGCTCCCCCATTGCTCTACGCCGAAGGGCTGGTTTATCTTGAGTTTGAGTACAAGGGGCAGCTGTGTCGCTATGTTCTTCCTGATCCTGCGGCTCTTCTCTGGATGCAATGGCTACGCGCTCAGCCTAGGGGGGCGGTATCGGGTGCCAGGCCCGCAATCTTCTACGTCAACCTTTATCTATCGGGACTGTCTGATTGGCGCCATGACGCCATCGGTGTATCTAAACTGCGTTTACTTCGTAAGATCGACTATACGCTTCGCTATAGCCCTATTGCCTACGGGCTCTACACAGGATATCTGCCAAGCCAACTGCTCAACCCGGAAACCTTTGTTCGGCTAGTTACGGACAGGTGTGTGCCCAGTGGTGGCGTTATAGAGTCAGTCAACCAAGATCTTCTGACAGTCCGAGAGAAACGAGCCTGGAAATGCCGACTGCACCAAGAGCGCTACAGTACAGTGACAGCGCAATTGAGCGAGCTGAAGCGGATAATGAGTGTGCTTCGTCCGCCTCCCGGCAAGTCTGCTAATGCTCCGTTGGCAATTAGTCGCAGTTCGCTGGTAAATGGCTTTACCGATTGGTTGGAGCAACACGCTACGAGTGATGCCCCTTACCTTTGGTTTTTAGTTGCGTGGGCTCGTTCTCTATTTAAGCATGGCGGGCGGGTAAAGCGGTCACTCAAACCTGGGACCATTGTCGATTATGTATCCACCATCGGTGCGGCATTTCTGGGGAATTTTAACGGCTATCGCTTAAGTGAACTCGATGGGGTTGACTGGGTGGAGCTACTCAATCGAACCAGTGACGAGGTGAAGTCGCCATCCAGAAAAGGGTTTGTGCTCTATTTCGCCACCTTTTTACGAGACGCCGAGTTGGTTCCTGAGCTTCCTGTCGCCGAGTTGGATATTGCGGTCAGTCACGGTGAGGTAGATGCCAACCTCATGTCTGTATCGCATGCTGAGGCCATCCTGGGATGGTTGAATGAGCAGCAGGATCTTGTCGCTCGGGATGCTCATCTTCTGTTTTGCTTGTGTTTTTTTAGCGGCTTACGACGTAGTGAGGCGGCGTTCCTACAACTGGCTGATCTTGATTTCCTAGCGATGGAGCCTTCTCACAATACCTATGACTACATTGACCTTCACATTCGTCGTAATCAAAAACGGGGTCTAAAGTCTACGGCAGCAAACCGGGTGCTTCCTCTAGATGCGTTGTGGCCAGCGCCCCATCTATCTAAACTCCGGGCTCGGGTTCAATATCTGCGGGCGAGGGGGGATTCCCCTACTGCGCCAGTGTTTGAGTCACTCGATAGAACAGAACAGGCCTATCGGCTCATTACAGATTTGATGCACCAGTACACAGGTGATCGAACACTCAGGGTGCATCATTTACGGCACAGCTTTGCGAATTGGACATGGTTTCGACTCAACAGCGACCTTTTACAGGTCGGTAGACGTCAACTGGGGATGTTTCAGGGGGAGTTTTTCTCAGACGCTGCGCTGCAGCACCTCTACCGGCGGTTAGGGTTCCGGGGATATAGCCGAAAGGGGCAGTATGTGCTTTGTCATCTACTGGGGCACGAGGAGCCGACGACAACGATAGGTAGCTATCTTCATCTGAAGGATATTGCTGGCTATCTTGCTTTGGGGGCTCGAGAGTTATCCCCTAAAAAATTGCTGAACCATACATTGGGCCGCAGTAGTCTTGTCGTCCGAAAGGACGTGGGGGAAAACCTCGCGGAGCGACTCACATATGAAAACCGAGAAATAGAGCGGCTGGTTGCACCTGTGAGTCCGCCTGTTCTCGCGAATTCCAGCCTAGCGTCCGTTAAAACACTTCAACACTGTTTTGAGGTTTCCAGTTGTTGCCGGCAGCTACAGGTTTTGGACTGGGCTGCCATCTTGATGGCTTGTCAGGTGAGCTCAGCAGAACAGGTTGCCTATCAAGAGGGGGTCTCGCCTGCGATGGTAAGGGCGTTGCTTGATCATGCAGCCATAGTGCAGAAGCATTGTCCACGGCAGGGCAAACGTCTCCCCCTTATCCCTGCGTTATCGCCTTGGATCCATCGGTTGGTAGAGCGTGAGAGGCGCCAGGGTGAACAGAGGCAAGCTCCCCAAGCGATTGAAGAGCAACAGCTAAGCAAGGTGAAGCGGGATTCCTACTCCTTACAGATCCTGAACTTTTTATTCAGACAGCTGCAAACAGGTTTGGATGACGGGTCATTGACTTGGCCGATGATCCAGGATGGTTGTCAGATCTTGAGGTATCTGGTCCCCGGAAAGGGGTATTTGATCCGTAGTCCAAGTAGTAGGCGTGTCATACAGTTTTTGACCCTATGTAGAGCTCTGGGTTTTAAGGCGCGTCATATTCAGTTGACGCTTCAGTTACCCGGTGCAGATGTCATGCAAAAAACGGATATCTTGGGGCAATGGAATGGCTTGCTACAATGCGCTGGTCTTGCTGGTGTGCCGATAGAGGAGGGAAAGCAGCAAGACTGGCCATATTTGCCCAAGCATGATGGTTTAGGGGTCATGGAAGTGCGTCTGCTCAATAGTAAGCTGGGGGGGCGGGGACGCAGACAACGGGCATTTTTGTCGATGATGCAGCTCATGCTCATTCTGTCTGCAACCTTGAAGCCTCTGTAATCACTGGCCTGCAAGAATCAGTACTGCCCCGGGGAGCTGGCGGATCATGTCGGGAGTCTCCTGAGCATGCGGTTCCCATGCTTGATGAAACGAAAATGTGCCGGTTTATCCTCAAACAGCATGTGCGAACGGGCCGATTGGCATGAGTTGTGGTCAGCATTCCTCAATATGCCCTCAATGGCATATTGTTCGCTCCGATGCTTGGAATATGGAGCCAACATGCTTGATAGCATACGGTGACAATCCCAATCCTCACGCGCCAATTCCTCCATGGGGGCGGCAAGCAACGCAAAATTCAAGCATTCGTGTGCACCTGTTTGGTAGCTATGGATCCCAGCTTCTGTTTGGCTATAGATCTTGCCCAGGTCATGGAACAAGCCAGCAACAAGTGCCAGCTGACACTCCTTGGTCGGATGATGCAAGCGCAATGCATTGCTATATGCCAATTCAGCCACCTCGAGACTGTGGACCAACAGACCGTGAGGGAAGGCATGATGATCCTGGTAACTGGCCGGCATGGTAATGAAGGCGTTAAATTGCTCGGGGTGTGTCGACCAGTAGGAGACAAACCGATGCAGGCAAGGATCGGTGATAAAACCCAGTAACCCAACGAATCGGGTCAGTAGCGGCAAGCGGCCTTTGTTGAGTCGGCTGATAGCGTTGTAATACAGTTCATAGCTGATCATGGCAGGAACAGCTACCAGCGCATCAATAATGATGAGCCCTTGTTGGTTGGTCTCATAGCTGATTTCGACAAGCCCACTCTCGTAGGGATATCTAGATGCGGTATCGGCCGTCACAAGGGCCTGTATGGGCTCGTTGCCGTAAAGTAGCTCGCAGACCGTGATGGGCAAGTGCCCGCTGCGTTCTATCCTGGTTAGCCAGCAGAGTTGTTTCATCGTCATTCTCCAATGCTCATGTTGATGCAATCAGCGAGTTGAAGGCGCTGCCGTCCTGTCGTGTCGCATTAGGTATAAAACGGCTGTAGACCTCAAACAGCATCTTGGTGGTGCTGTGCCCGAGTTGTTGGGCTATCCACTCGGGGCTTTCCCCTGCGGCCAGCCAGAGCGTTGCCGTGGTGTGGCGGGTTTGGTAGGGCCGTCGACGGCTCAATCCCAGTATGAGGAGGGTGGGGTACCAGATCCGTTTGGTGACATTGCGATGATCCAGCGGGTTGCCGGCGTCATTGCAAAAGACATAGTCACAGTGGCGTGTTGCCTCATGCTGTTTGCGTAATGCCTGATAGACAGGCTCCGACATCTGAATAGCTCGATATGAAGACTGAGTTTTCGGCGTTTCAACTTTTCCGTTGACCAATGCCTGCTCGATCAGGATCTGCCGTTTGCCGAAGTCTACATAGCGCCAGAGCAGACCATCTATCTCGGCAGTACGCATACCGGTGAAAAAACGAACCGTATAGTAAGGTTCGTAATCTGCTCGTACCCCAGCAAGAAAAGTACGCACCTCGGCCAGGGAAAATGGCTCGATTGATCCTCTGCTGATCTTCAGTGGGCGGATGTTCTGGAATGGATTCTCGAAGTCACAACGCATCGCCGCCTCACTAAACACGCAGCGCAAGGGCGTCATGATGTGATTAATACGGTCATTGGTTATGCTGCGTTTGCTGGCTGTGTAACCTTTGCCGAGCCGCCCGCGAAAATTCAGTATGTCAGCCCTTGTAATAGTATCGATGGGCTGAGAGCCGAATGCTGGCAGCAGGTAGCGCTCAAAAATCGAGTTGATGTTGAGACAATGACTTGTTTTCCAGAAGGCCTCATTTTCTGATAGCCACTGCCGACTGAAAGAGGCAAAGCTTGGCATATTGCTGATGAGCCTTGGTGCGTCAGGTGCATGGGTGATCACGTCTTGTGTTGCTTGGTCTAGTTGCTCGAATTCTGCACATCGCTTGCTACTGGGAAAGTAGTCACGATAGACGAAGCGTCCTAGACGGATGGCGCTTTCTATCTCCTCCATGACTTTTTCTAGTCGGCTGCGGTTAAGCTTGGTGTCCTTCAGCATGGTTTGCTCACGACAGCGCACCTGCTGATAGTGGAAATCGAAAAAGAGTTTGCCGTCACGGCTTCGGATGCTACCCACGGCATATACCTCCGTTGGCCATCGGGATCACCGACAGCTGACGGTTACTCGGCTTGTACATCTCCTGCTCGATCGCTTCCCAGATGTAGAAGACTTTCCGTCCCCCAAACGGCCGGATGTAGTGGGTCCCCTCCAAGAACACCGTGTTTTTGAGTCCATGATTGATGTAAGCTGCGCTAAACTTGATCCGTTCGGCAAGTTCGTCAGCAGTAAGTAAGGTTTTGTTCATAGAGCACCTCATCGTTCCCATGTGGATGTAATGTTCTTTGAGGGAACTTTAGGGTGGTTTTACTGTTCTGTCAAAGAACATTTGCTGTTATTTTTGAAATATATTTCTTTAGGGGTTTTATGATCCGATTTCGGCTAAAGGAACTGATCGCGGAGAAGGAGTTTCGGGAGCAACGCAAGATCACGCTCATCGAGGTCGCAGAGAAAACCGGCGTCAACAGAACATCACTGTCAAAAATGCAGAATCCGGCCAACCGTCACTCCACCACCACTGCCGCAGTCGATGCCTTGTGTAACTACTTTGGCTGTTCGGTGGGGGAGTTGATGGTTCATGTACCGGAGCCGCAAGATCCTGCTTAATGTGACCTAAGGGCAATATGGCTAAGAATGAGCAGCAAAAGGAAATGTATCCATGGCGTGACGTGGATAAGGCGCGCAATCATCCTAGGCGAAGGATCAAGATGAGCTTGGACAGTGCCCAGTTGATGGGCGGAAAAGGTCTCTGTTGCCCCTGTTGTGGTTGTTCTTGCGAAAAATTGACCTGGTTCGAATTTTCAAGTCCTCCGTGGACTTGGGAAAACCACTGTGGTGTTAAGGGTATCATGTCAGTCTGTGATCACTGCCATGTCCAGGTCGAATTCATTACACAGTTGGTAAGTTGAACTAGCCAACGACGTGAGTGCCTCAGCCCAATCGTCATCTTGTGCTTATGCCGTTAACTTGAACTCACTCCTTGCATTGATCAGGGACTAGCGATGGGCCTGCACTAGGCGTAGCGCGGGATTTCATCTCGGATGGCGGATTACATTACGGCGTTTTGATGTCAGCTAGCCTTCTCTTCATTCATGATTGCCTTGCTGGTGATCGCTAAGTAAAAACCACCGTTTTACTGCTTCGTTATCTTCGTCATGCTCTTCCATGTTGTTGGATGGCAGCAATGCATTTAACTGGTCGGTTGCATCGGATAAATGGCGCAGTGCTGCGATAGTTTGCTGAGATCGAGGACTTCGATCTTGTTGAGATCTTGTTCCTTGTGGGTGTTTTTCATGTTCTATACCCTCTCGATATCAAGTTGTTACCGGCGTGCGTGGGAATAGCTAAGCAGAGAAAATCCGTAACTCGGTACGGTGTTATGAATTTTTCTCCCCACATTGTGCTTGCAGCGACCATAGGAGTGGCATTGATTTTGTCGGTTGGCAGGTAGCGAGCAATGATGCCTGTCTGACACGGCACTAACTCAGACCATCCTTTGATGTTCAGATAGCGCAAGGCCCCGAAAACGGGGCCTTGCTGGGGTCTCACCCAATACAGCTACCAGAGCCGCTGCAGGGTCCTTCCACCAACCATAGCGCTCTGGCGCAGTTGGCTTCTCGCCCACTGATACTCTACAGGGTCTCGTATCTGATGGCGATAGGTGATCCATGCAACGCCTGCTTAATAGGGTAAGGCAAGCCAAGCCATATCATGGAGCCCGGGCGGCATGCCAAACTGCAGACAGGTAAAAAGAAACAGTAAACCGACAAGGAGGCGATGATGCGATCTGATATCGAGATGAGAATGGATATTTCAATTCGCCAATCTGTTGTTCGTAGCGGTCTCTTTGTCGAGGCACGGGAAACGCCGTGTGAAACGGATGAGCTACGCAAGGCTGAGGAAACAGGAAAAATCTTTTCTATTCTGCCATATGAAGTTGTTCTTTATCCTAAATTTGCCTCATGTACAGAACCTTAAGCGGCAAGCGAATTAATAATACCGTCTAACGTGTTGTTTTGCTTGGATTTTCTCTGCCTACTCTTTTTGCCGTTTTTGGATAAATACACCATTGCCCACTCCAACTTCTCTGTTATTTCCTGCCACGCACCATGGATGATGCTCGCCAATATCGGCATTAACCAAAGCGCGCTGTTTTTGGCAATCTTCAGCATCGATAACTCCGCGCTGCCAATCAGCGTCAGCGCCAGCCGACGTTTGACCAGCAAGGCCAGCAAACTAGCCCAGATCAAGCCTTCCGCTATCGCTTTTTGTCGTGTCGCGAACGCCTTCAACCGGTTACCTGATTACCCATGACCCTCAGCCAGCTTCAAGAGCCGATATGGCATCGGAGGGCTTGCCACGACTGCATGCCCCAATTCAACCAACATGCTCTTGAGGTCAAAACGATGATTAAACCGGAAGCAGTATTCCGCAAGATGCCTTGGTAAATGCTTCGCTCCGAGCGTATGGCAACTGCCCCGCAGCGAGTTTTTCACATTTCCTATCATCGTGTTTACCCAGTTGAATGCCGGATGATCCAGCCAGTCCAGGTTGCCCCCGGTGACAACACCCAGGTGCTCACAATTGGCCTCCTTGACCGCTTTGAAACAGGCCAATCCATCGGATATCACCGCGCTACCACTGGCAATATGCCGTTTTGCCCAATCAGCAACGGACTTGGTTTTGAAACCATCGACCACCGTCATCCGCATCTTGATTGGATGTCCTTCCTTGTTCAGGGCCACTGCTGCCACAAACGGCGTCTTGCCTGCCGCGCCCCGACCCCGTTTGCCACCACGGCGCTCGCCACCCCAGTAGACATCATCGAGCTGAATGATGCCGCTGATGGGCTGCTTGTCATCGGACTCTTTCATGGCTTGCAGCAGCTTGTGCTTGAGCATCCAGGCGGTGTCATATTTGACGCCCAACTGGCGCTTTAGCTCCATCGCTGACAAGCCTGTTTTGGTTTGTGACAACAGGTGCATTGCCAGAAACCACTTGGTCAGTGGGAGCTTGGTGTTTGCGAAAATCGTGTTTCCAGTCAATGACATCTGGTGACGGCAGTGATTGCATTGCCACACACGTGGCCGCCTTCTCAGGCGACAACAGGTCTTGTTGGCACATTCAGGGCAGACAAAGCCGTTAGGAAAACGCCAAGTGAACAGCGCGTTTTCGCACTGAGCCTCAGTGCCATAGTCCTTGAGAAACTCAAACAGGCTGTAGCCTTTCTGGAATTGGATTTTGCTTTTGGCCATGATCTCGCACCTCGATAACTGTACGTAAGATCAGTATAGTTCGTGGTAACTGACTGCTAATCATGGGTAATCAGGACCGGTTATGTGATTTCAGCTCTTTGAACAACAGTTCGATCTGCCAACGGCAACGATACAATGCCATCACCTTCTCGGCTGGCCATCGCTCACGCGGAAGATTGGTCATCCATATACAGAACCGTTTTTCCTCTGCAAACCAACGTCTTATGAGTCGATATTTATACTTTCCCGAACTCACATCCAGATCCAGAACCTCGGCTCTGCAGCTTCTCCGATCGATATCCTTGAGCTTTTTTCCGAGTAACTTGGGCATTTCCCTGCCGTCCTGTCGGTAAGCTGCCTGTACTTTGGGATTGAGATTTTGACTCCCTCTGACCAGATAGCTTCCTTTGGCTTTGGTCACATCAGCAAAGTACTCGCGGCTGATGTAACCGGCATCCGCCAATAACAGTTTGTTATTTAACGAATTTGCGGCCGGAAGATGCTTGCGCTCCGATTCGGTATCCGCCGTGATACTCATCGATATCGGCGACTGGTCCAGCAAGGACATGGTCATATGACACTCTACCGCAGCGGGGCTGTGCTTATTGAATCGGCCCGGGAAATGTTCTGCCAATTGCGGATGTAACGCGAATGACGACCCGTCCTGCAGCAGTACCTGCTCAAAGCCTGCCAGTCCGTGGGCGTCCGGTAGACACTCCTTGAGGCGTAAGGCGATGGCTCGTTCAACCAGTGCGCGCATGAACAAGGGAAAACCCTGCTTGCGTAACTGGTTGTGAAAGGGTTTATACGCTATTTGGTCAGTATCATGGAGCTGCAACGCATTGAAATGGCGATGCAAACCAGCAATACCATCCACCTTGTCGCAACCAAGCCCTGAGAGCAGAGCCGGGAGTAGTCTCGCAGGCTGGATATCCCGGAGTCGCTGACAAAAACCGGTAAATTTACCGATCCGGTTGAGTTCAGAAGAGCTAAGAAGTTGCTTGAGGTACTGGGTTGCATTGATAATAGTCATGGCTTCGGGCGTGTCGGTTTTTTTTTGCGATTAAATCAGATCACAAACGAAGCCTTTTTTCTATCTATTTCAATTGGTTGTAGCTAAAGATCCTGTACATGACAGGTCACTGCAGCGGCCAAACTGTTGCCACATCTCAGTTCAGGAGGAAACGCAATGACTCAGGAAAGGATCCAGACCCGCTACCCACTCGGCGGCCCCTTCGCCACCCAGGCTGAGCTGGAGCAGGCCATCACCCAGGCCATAACGACCCACAGACAAGATTTCTTCCCTCTGCTGGAACGGCTGGTGGACGTGGGGGACACCCGGGTCAACCTCAGTCAGGAGAACCCGCTGCGGGTGCTCAGCATCGAACTCGCTGACGGCCGTGAAGGAGTGGCCCATATCAACTACGAGTCCAACTTCGCCGAGAGCTGCCTGATTATCAACGAATACGACCAGCACCAGACCAGCCTGGCCTTTCGCCTCGACGGGGATGCACTTATCTTCGACGTCGAACTGCCGATCGCGTGGAATTTCAATAACTGAAGATTCAGCGGTGTAATGCCGCCTGGTTGCTACACCCGGTCAGCCAGCTCCCCTCACCCTAACCCTCTCCCAAAGGGAGAGGGGATCAGCCCGTGCCAACCTCCAGCCGTGGTAGTCACTCCATACTCTGCTGTTATTTCAGGCGCCTGTAATCTTCCCCATATGGCTGTCATCTGAATAGCAATATCCAGCATATAGCCACCATAACCCTCACTCATGTACAGGATCTTTAGCGGCAACCAATTGAAATAGATATAAAAAAGGCTTCGTTTGTGATCTGATTTTATCGCCAAACAAAATCAACACGCGCGAAGCCTATGACTATTATCAACGCTAATTACTATCTGGAGCAACTCTTGGCTCCCGCCGCACTCGAGCGCATTGCTCGGCTCTGCAAGTTTTGTCTGCGTCAGCGTGCCATTACCCCAGCCATGCTCGTACCTGCACTGCTGCGGGCCATGGGAGGCGACCAGGTCAATGACATTGCCGGTTTACACCGCCATTTCAATGCCTTGCAACTGGTAAACACCCATCAGGTTTCTTACAAACCGTTTCACAATCAGCTGCGCAAAGAGAGCTTTGCCCTGTTTATGAAAGCCCTGGTCGAGCGGGCCATCGCCTTGCGTATCGACCATCAACTCAAAGCAGCCTCCCTCGGCGCGTTCAAGCAGGTGTTACTGCACGATGGCACCTCCTTTGCGGTGCATCGGCGCCTTGCTGCTGATTTTCCCGGCC
Source organism: Aeromonas genomosp. paramedia (assembly GCF_023093515.1). Taxonomy (NCBI): domain Bacteria; kingdom Pseudomonadati; phylum Pseudomonadota; class Gammaproteobacteria; order Aeromonadales; family Aeromonadaceae; genus Aeromonas; species Aeromonas genomosp. paramedia. The sequence goes on along the minus strand of NZ_JAAROG010000012.1, from coordinate 22,549 downwards.
GGTTCAAGACCATCAGTCCGGCAGCTATCGAGTGCCATATGACCATGTCACTGTCGGAGCAGAGCCCGTTGTGCATGAGTGTGTCTGCCGATACCGCAGGGGAACGGCAATTTCTGCCTGAAGCCCACACGCTGACCAACTGCCTGCTGCTGGCTGACGCAGGTTACATTGACAGGGCTTGGTTTGAGCAGGTGAACGACGCTGGCGGATTTTATCTGGTGCGCGGCACGAAAAGCCTGAACCCCAAGATAATCCAAGCCTGGCGCGGTGATGGACGGGAAGTACCCAAGCTGGCGGGACTATCTCTGAGAGAGGCCGGACGGCGACGCTGTCGGGCCGAGGTACTGGATATGGTGGTGAAGTCCGGCCAGGTCGAGTACCGGTTGATCCGGCGCTGGTTTGCTGAGGAAAAGCGGTTCTGTCTGTGGATGACGAACCTACCGCGAGCAGCATGGTCAGCAGAGCAGGTGATGAGCCTGTATCGCTGCCGTTGGCAGGTGGAGTTGTTATTTAAAGAGTGGAAATCGCACAACCGGCTCAAGGGGTTTGTGACGGGCGAGAAAGCGATTGCCGAGGGGTTGGTGTGGACGAGCCTGCTGTCGCTGGTGATGAAGAGACGGGTCGCGCAGAGTGTGATGAGTGGGGCGCTATCGATGCTGAAAGCGTCGAAGAACAGTGCGACGTGGTGGCTACCGCTATTGGAAGCAGTGGCCCATAGGGCGCTGACAGAAATAAGGGAAAGATTGGAATGGGCTGCCGATTATTTGGCCAAGAACGCCTGCCGAACCAAGCAGAGAAAGTCGATACAGAACAGGACCTTGGAAGGCGTTTTAAATGGACTCGCCGCTTAAGGTCCTGTACATGAACCGGCGATTACGTCTGGCGGCAGAGCCGCAGACTGGAAGACGGGAAGTTTCGGCCCTTACGGATGCCCGGAAAACCTTAGCGTACGATTTTTTCCGAATTCTGCGGGCTCCCCTATTAGCGTAGAGAAAAGTGTTGGACCATTTTGAGTCGTGGTTATGCGTGAAGACTATAGCGTCAGTCCAGTATGATTTCCCAATACCCTGTAGCTATAGTTTCGATAGCTTCGAATCGGCATTGCAGGCGTATCCCCGTCAGCGGATTTCGAGCGGACGCCGTCGCTTGCCAACGTTGGTGTGAGACCGGCGGGCGAGATCGCCCCTGCCAACGCGACCGCTGAGAGGTCGACTCCTCAACCGCTTGGGCGCTTATCGCCTCCATCCGGATGCTCACCCGCCGAACAGCAATAAACCGCTATTTTCGATAAACTTCTGAATCCGGCTCCGAGGTATGGAAACTATGTCGTACCGCTATTGGATATGTTGCGCGCATACCTTCATAGTCTGACACGCGAAATCTTTAAATCCTGAGTATATTTCGGAAGAAATTTCGATCTGATCGATAAGACTTCAGGATACAGCAAGCTGGAGACACCGATGAAAGCCGTTGGTTACAAGGTTCCGGGACCCATCGCCGAGGACGCCTCTCTGGTCGACATTGATCTGCCTCGGCCTGTCGCTGAAGGAGGCGATATCCTGGTTGAGGTGAAGGCTGTCTCGGTCAACCCGGTCGACTACAAAATCCGCAGCAGCACGCCGCCCGCTGATGGCGATTGGAAAGTGCTGGGATGGGATGCGGCCGGGATCGTGCAAGAGGTCGGCCCCGACGTGACGCAGTTCGCGGTAGGCGACGAGGTCTATTATGCCGGATCGCTCATAAGGCCTGGCACCAATGCGGAGTTCCATCTCGTCGACGCCCGGATCGTCGGTCGTAAACCCGCGTCGCTCGACTGGGCGGAAGCGGCGGCGCTGCCACTCACGACGTTGACGGCCTGGGAAGCCATGTTCGATCGCCTGGACGTGACGAAGCCCGTTCCCGGGGCGGCGGCGATCCTCATCATCGGTGGTGCGGGTGGGGTCGGGTCGATCGCCATCCAGATCGCTCGACAGCGCACGGATCTCATCGTCATCTCCACCGCCTCTCGGCCGGAAACCCAGGAGTGGGTTAAAGGGCTTGGGGCTCATCATGTCATCGACCACTCTCGGCCGCTCGCGCCACAGATTGCCGAGCTCAACATCGGCGCTCCCGCTTTCGTGTTCTCGACCACGCATACCGAGCAGCATGCATCCGACATCGCCGAACTGATCGCCCCGCAAGGACGGTTCGGATTCATCGACGATCCCAAGGCGCTCGACGTCATGCTGTTCAAGCGCAAGGCAGTGTCGATCCACCACGAGCTGATGTTCACACGGTCGCTCTACGGCACGCCCGACATGGATGAGCAGGGCAAGATCCTCAATTCGCTGGCGGTGCTGGTGGACGACGGCAAAATTCGCACGACGCTAACCGAAAAATTGTCGCCAATTAATGCCGCCAATCTGAAGACGGTGCACGCACTGATCGAAAGTGGCGCGGCAAGAGGCAAGATTGTCCTCGAAGGCTTCTGATGACTGCCACCGCCGAACGTCTTTTCTAACCTCAAGAACGCCGGACGGATTACGCCACGGCGAAGGAAATTTCATGACGAAATCCATTGCCACCGCCTCGATCAACCGCGAAACCGCCGTCGCCCTCATCGACGCGGCGATCGCCGCGGCACGTACAATCGGCATCCCGGCTGCGGTCGCCGTCGTCGACGCCACCGGTAACCTGCGCGCGTTCGAGCGCACTGATGACGCGCCGTTTCTCACCGTCGATGTTGCCATCGACAAGGCTTGGAGTTCCGCCTCGTTTGGGTACCCCACCCATGTCTGGAACGACTATGTTTCGAACGATCCAAAAGTGGCGCCGCTGGCCTATCGCCCCCGGATGGTCGCTGTCGGCGGAGGCTATCCGATCCTGGAAGACGGGAAGTTGATCGGCGGGATCGGCATCTCCGGAGGCAACTATCAGCAGGATCAGGATGCGTGCGTCGAGGCACTCACGAAAATCGGGTTCGAGCTGCCAGCCTGACGACTTTAAGGCCATCGCCAGCGGCGGTGGCCTGCAGATGCGACCTTATGAAAGACTTTAAGATGGAAGCGTTCGTCGTCTTCACCCGCGAAGAAACCACCGATCCGGAAGAACTCGCAACCTATTCTGCAGGCGTCGGCCCATCGTTCGATGGCCACGACGTAACCTTTCTCGCCGCTTATGGCGCGATGGAGCATTTGGAGGGGCCGCCCGTCGAAGGGGCCGTAATTTTGCGGTTCCCGACGATGCAGGCCGCCCGTGATTGGTATCATAGCCCCGCCTACCAAACCATCGCTGCGCACCGTTTTGCCGGTTCCCGCTATCGCGCCTTTGTCATTGAGGGGCGGCGGTGACACACCGACGGAAGAACGGCGGGGCTGGCCACGAGGTATCGGTCGGCGAACTCGCATCCTACAACCTGTAGGGGATCAAGGCGGTGAGGTTCGCGTGCCATCGCCACACGCGACCACTCATCGGACTTCTGCATCGGAATTGGAGGATCAGATGAGCGTCGACGAACGACAAGCCCCCGAGCTGCGGGTGCAGAGATGGATTGGCGCGGATGGAGAAAGCATCGCGCCGCTCAAGCTGTCGGATCTCGGCACCGGCCCGAAAGTCCTCTTCGCCTTCCAGCACTGGTGCCGTGGCTGCCATTTGCATGGATTTCCGACGCTACAAAGGTTGCATGGTGCATTGAGCGCCAAGGGCGTGGGCTTCGCGGTGATCCAGACCGTCTTCGAAGGAGCGGATGAGAACACCTTCGAGAAGCTGCGCGTGAACCAGCTCAAGTATGCGCTTCCTGTCGCGTTCGGTCAGGACGAGCCACCTGCCGGCGCGACGCTTCCCACCTTCATGGAGGACTACCGCACGCGGGGAACGCCCTGGTTCTCCGTGATGGACGCTGGCGGCCGCATCGTATTCTCGGACTTCCATCTCGACGCCGATCAGCTCGTGAAGGGACTGGAGCTGGTGTAACCGATGCGGCGCTGGGTCATCCTGATTGCCACCCATCTCGCGATGCTCGCCATGGGCTTCGCGGGCGGTGTCTACACGCTGCCGATCCTGACCGCCCCCCAGGCCCCGGACGCGGCGGCCTTGCGGACCATCTCAGCCGAGACGCTCTACGCAGGGCGTCTGGCCCGCGATCTCAAAGGCAGCGACCTGCTTCACTGGGGGGAAGGCGAGATCCGGGTCTCGCGCGACCGTATCGCCCATATCGGGCGCCTCGCCCCTGGTCCCGACTACAAGCTCTACCTCGCACCACGTTTCGTCGACACGAAGGAGGCCTTTCTCCTAATCAAGGACAGATCAGTCCGCGTGGGCGATGTGAAGACGTTCAACGGCTTCATCGTCGAGGTGCCTGCCGGCATCGATGTCCGTGACTACAACACGGTCGTCATCTGGTGCGAAGCATTCGACCAGTTCATCAGTGCGGCAGAGTATCAACCCTCAAGTCAGGCCCGAGAACGAGCCCGGCGATGGATACCATGAGGTCGGCGGGCAAGCGCGGCCTCGTTCTCGCGCCGGTGGCGGCGCTGCTGCTGAGCGTCGCCGCTCTGCTGCTGGGCAATGGCCTGCTGAGCACGCTCCTGATCGTGAGAGCCGGCCATAAGGGGTTCTCGACCGGCGCGATCAGCGCGATGATGTCCTTCTATTTCGCGGGTTTCACGATCGGCGCGCTCGTGTTGCCACCGATCATCGTCTCCGTGGGACATGTCAGAACCTTCGCCGGCTTCGCGGCCATTGCCTCGATGACCGCCCTTCTCCATGTGGCGTTCGTGGAGCCGATCGCCTGGATGCCGCTTCGCCTGATTACCGGCTTCGCCTACGCGGGCATGATCCTCGCAACGGAGAGTTGGCTCAACGCCCACGCATTGCCATCCACACGCGGGCAGCTCCTGTCGATATTCGGAGTTGTCTCTATGGGCTCATGGGCAATCGGGCAGGCGTTACTCAACATCGCACCGCCCGCCGACGTGACATTGTTCCTCATCGTGTCGCTGCTGATATCAGCGGCGGTGGTTCCGATCACCTTGCTGCCCAGTCATCCGCCGGCCCAGGTGGAACAGGAATGGGTCGCGTTCAGGGACCTCGTCCTCGTATCACCTCTCGCTGCGGCTGGCGCTTTCCTGGCCGGCCTGGCTATCGGTGGTTTCTGGGGCATGGGCGCGAACTTCGCCCAGAGCATCGGCCTCGATGTGGGCGGTATCTCCGCCTTCATGGCTGCGGTTCTTGGTGGAACGCTCGCCTTCCATTGGCCACTCGGTTGGCTTTCGGATCGAGTGCCCCGGAATCTTGTCATCGCCGGTGCGGCGCTGGCGTCCGCAGCGTCTGCCATCGGCGTAGCGTTGGCGGTGGAAGCGCCTCTGCCGCTGCTCCTTGCGGCAGGTGCGCTGTTCGGCGGCTTTGGCATCCCGATTTATTCGTTGTGTCTCGCCGTCGCAAACGACGATCTTCCGGCCGGTCGGCTACTCGGCACCGCGCGCGGGCTTCTGTTGCTCAACGGGATCGGGACAGCCGCTGGCCCCCTAATAGGAGCAGCTGCAATGAATATCGTCGGCCCTGGCGGCCTGTTCCTTTATGCGGCGGCGTTGCTCACGCTCCTGGCAGTGCTGGCCATCGCCCGCAGGCAGCCGAGGCGCGCCAACCAGGCCAAGGCGGCCCCCCGTTCTCCGAGCACGCCGATGATAACCGGATCTCTCGATACGATGATATGCATGGAGAAGCGGGCGCAGGGCGTGCGGGATTAGCGCGGCACGGCGCCTGCACGAACCGCGGGGTCAGGCGATGATAGCTGTTACGCGAATTTCGATACGCATGGTTGGAAGCCCCAGCGCTTCGATTCCCAACTGCGTCCAGATTGGAGCGCGGTCGGGCATGTAGTGGCGATACAGCTTGGCCATTGTTTCGTTGATCACGGGAGGGAATCCACCGACGTGATAGGAATTGACGTGGACCACATGCGGCCAGCGTGCTCCGGCGGTCGCGAGCGTCCGTTCCACGTTCTTGAACGCCTGCTCGATCTCTTCCTCAATCGACTCCGGAATGACGAGATCGTCGTTCCATCCGCCCTGTCCGGAGATCTCCACGCGGTCACCAATGCGCATTGCCTGAGAATAATGAAGCGCGTCATGCAGGCGCGTCCCGTATCCGGGGGTGATGAAGAATGAAGGTGTTGTCATGAGTTTGCCTTTGATGAGCCAGGTCAACGCGGCTGCAAGTGACCGTATGCATGCAGAAAGAGATGCAGGGCGTTCGGCACTAGCGCGCCGGCTGCGGTGGAGGGCTTTATTCCACGTCTTCTACGGTGAGGTCCCGGCCGTTGAACTGCACGGTCTCCCCGGCTCGGGCACCCTCGATCGCTTCGAAGATCGGCGCCATCGTGGAAATGCCCATGAGCTCACGCCCCTGACAGGTAAACTTGCTCGTTGACACCGCGATCACAAAGTGGCGGCCGGACAGCTTGACGACAGCGCCTTCGTTGACGGCCAACTTGGGGCCGAAATCGATCGTCCTGAGCTTTTCGAGTTTATTGGCGTAGTCATGGAGCGTGTCATCGAGCGCTTCAGCGAAGTCGCTCGCGACCTCGGCCTGAGCTAGTTCGTCGTTTTCGATCGGTTCGCTCCGATCGAGCCGAGCGGTAGAGACATAGTCCAGGTAGTTTTCGCGAGCGCTGTGCAACGCTGCTGTCTCCAGCAAGAGCATAGTTTCTCGTATGTGGTCCTTGTTCCAGTCCATAATCACCTCCTAATTTTCGATGTTCTTAAAGTTCAGCCTGCAGATGTGTGGGCCAGGAAGGCCAGCCTTTCCGGCTAAGCGACACCGCTATTCGTCGCTGATGACGTCTTCGCCCTGGTATGGAACCCTGATCAGCCGAGGATCTCGAATGATGCTCGTGACGAGCCAGACATATTCCTGCTCGGCGGTATCGAAGCCGAGGATGCTGAAGGATTGGCCGAAAGGGCATGGCGGGAAGTCTGGAAAGCCCTCGCGCAGAACGTAACGCTCGGGATCGCTGTGAAACTCGCTCTTGTAGACTTTCCGTAGTCCGTGCTTGCTCGGCGCGTCCTGGTCACCTGCCGGTGCTGTTTCCCGATGCGCCACAAGGCGCTCGGACAAGTCGCGGGGGCAGATTTCGTGGAACACGTCGAAGGCGTCGATCAACAGGCCTTTATGCTCTGTCGCCGGATCGGTGATCGCGTAGATGTTGGAGGCATCTTCGCCGTCGTCCCCGCTCTCGAGGCGCAACGCCGCATCGACGCGAATGCTGCATGCATCGAGGGTTGACCCTAGTTCGAGATCGACGAGATTGCCGTCCTTGACGCGGTATTCGCGGTCATAGCCTTTGGCGATGAATGACTGGACTGCTTCTAGAACGTCGGTCACCTGGGAGGTCATGGAAGCACCTTCATCTTGAACTGGATTGGACACGCTCGCGCACAAAGCGCGCTGTGACTCGGCGGACGGAGAAGCTCGCGAAGTGCGTTACTCATAGCCACTTGGCCTTCTTGAAGCGCATGAATAGGAGAAGGCAGAACACCGCTATCACTCCGAGCACGACGAAGTAGCCATATGGCGTGTCCAGTTCCGGCATGTGCTTGAAGTTCATGCCATATATTCCGGCGATCGCCGTCGGGACCGCCAAGATCGCCGCCCAGGCCGCGAGCTGGCGAGTGACCACACCGATCCTTTGCGCTTCCAGAAGGCTGCTGGCCTCGAAGACCGTGGACAGGATAAGCAGGAGGCCGTCGACCATGGACTGCACGCGGTGGACATGGTCCGCGACGTCGTGGAAATATGGTGTCATTTCGGCGCTGATGCAGGGAAAGTGGCCGCGAACGAGCTTTCGCACCAGCTCGGCCATAGCCCCGAGCGTGCGCTGGAACCGCGTGAGTTCGGACCTTAGTTCGAAGATTCGCGCCACCTCTTCTGGCCCGAGGAAATCGTGCAGCGACCGTCGCTCCATCGCCAGGACGTCGTCCTCGATCATTTCGAAGATGGGCAGATACTGGTCGACCACTCGGTGCAAGATCGCGTGCAGCACATAGTCGACACCCTTGCCGAACTGCGTCGGCGATGCCTCGAGTTGCTCCCGAAGTTTGCCCAGCGCTCCGGCATTGCCGTGCCGCACGGTGATAAGGTGATTGTGACCGGTGAAGATCGCCATCTTGCCGTAGCTGATCCGGTCGCCGACCAGCTCGGCGGTCTGGGCGACGACGTACAACTCATCGTTGTAGACCTCGAGCTTGGGCGGGCACAGCGGGTGCATGGCGTTGTCGATCGCCAAAGGATGGAGGTTATACGTCGTCTGGATCGCGCTGAGTTCGTCTGCGGTGGGCTCGCTAAGCGCGATCCAGCAGAAGCCCGAGCGATTCTCGTTTAGTTCGACGTGCTCATCGAGCCTGATTTCACGGACTCGCTTACCTTCGTTGTAATAATATGCGGCGATAATGGTCATGCAGGCCTCGCAGGAATTCGCAGGCCACGCTGTACAGCCGGTCGCGCCAGCCCGCGTTCGAGCCATGCCTGCACGTTCGAATAGCTGCTTAGGCCGAGGATGTCGCCCGCTGCGTAGAATTCGACCAGCGCATTCACCCAGCCAAACGTCGCAATGTCCGCGATCGAGTAATCATCGACAATCCATTCGCGGCCCTCCAGCCGGTGATCCAGGACCCCGAGAAGACGCCTGGATTCATCAACAAAGCGCTGCCGAGGTCGCTTGTCCTCATAGTCCTTGCCGGCAAATCGCAGGAAAAAGCCTAGCTGTCCGAAGGTCGGCCCAACGCCCGACACCTGAAAGAACACCCAGGCCAGAGTCTCGTACCGCTGGGCGGGTGTTGTTGAGATGAGCTGCCCCGTCTTGTCGGCCAGATAGATGAGGATCGCACCGGTTTCCCATATGCCAATGGGCTGGCCGTCAGGGCCAGCCGGATCGATGATCGCGGGTATGCGGCCGTTGGGATTCAACGACACGAACGCTGGATCCTTCGACTCGTTGTTCGAGATGTCGACGAAGTGGGGCTCATACGGCAGGCCAGTCTCCTCCAGCATCATCGAGACCTTGACGCCGTTGGGCGTGGGGGCCGCGTATAGTTGCAAGCGATCCGGATAAGATGCTGGCCAGCGCTGCGTGATGGGAAAGGAGGAGAGGTCTGTCATATCTGGATCCTGGCACTGCGACGGCGGCTGAATGGAATGATCTGCTTCAAGGCCGGGTTCGACGACCGCGTCGATTGACGCGGTCGTCGGAGGTTGCGAACCGGATCGGCGCGGCACTAACGGCAGCGAAGCCTATTCCGCTGCAGCCCCGGCCGCAGGGCTCACATCGCCGGCCTCATGCCGCTTTGGAAGAACCCAGTCGGGACGGACGAAGTGGCAGGTGTAGCCGCCCGGCCGCTTCTCCAGATAATCCTGGTGATCGGGCTCGGCCTCCCAGAACTCGCCGACCGGCTGGACCTCGGTCACCACTTTGCCATCCCACAGCCCCGAGGCATCCACATCGGCGATCGTATCCTCGGCGACGCGCTTCTGCTCCTCGTCGACATAATAGATGCCCGACCGGTAGGAGAGCCCACGATCATTGCCCTGGCGGTTCAGCGTCGTCGGATCGTGGATCTGGAAGAAGAATTCCAGGATGTGCCGGTAGCTCGTCACTGTCGGGTCGAAGACAATCTCGATCCCCTCGGCATGCGTGCCGTGATTACGATACGTGGCGTTCGGAATATCGCCGCCCGTGTAACCCACACGGGTCGAGATGATGCCGGGCCGCTTGCGGATCAGATCCTGCATGCCCCAGAAACATCCTCCTGCGAGAACAGCGCGCTGATGCATGTTAAGCCTCCTCTACTTGATCGAGATATTCACCGTATCCCTCGGACTCCATCTCGTCGCGCGGGATGAAGCGAAGGGACGCAGAGTTGATGCAGTAGCGCAGACCGCCGCGGTCGGAAGGACCGTCCGGGAAAACGTGGCCCAGATGGCTGTCGGCGTGTACCGACCTGACCTCCGTCCGGACCATGCCGTGTGCACTGTCCCGCACCTCGTTCACGTTTGCCGGAACGATCGGCTTGGTGAAGCTGGGCCAGCCAGTACCCGAATCGAACTTGTCCGTTGAAGCGAACAGCGGCTCTCCCGACACTATGTCGACGTAGATGCCAGGCTCCTTGTTGTCGTTGTGCTCACCCGTGAAGGGCCTTTCGGTCCCCGAATCCTGGGTAATCCGGCGTTGCTCGGGGGTCAGGCGGTCAACTGCTGCCTGTGACTTCTCAAACTTCATGATAGTCTCCAATAATTAATCTAGAGAGCTCGACACACTGTCATTTATCTTTGCAGTCATTGCGCCGACTATAGCAGTGCGCCCCAGATTTATCCAATACGCTGCGCGTATAGTTTCCATAGCGCCGAAGCTCTTCACGTCGTGATTCAGTTCCACTCATACCGGGCTGCCAGCTGCGCGATGTTCCGTATCTCGACCGTTGCCGTGGAGCCGGATACTGTCGCGATCACGACTTCGCGCTCCAAGACAAATCCGTCGATCGGCCGAGTGACGAGGCCTTGCACGGTCGGCGATCGTTCCGGAAGAATGCATATGGCGTGGCCGTCAGCGACGACCCGTTGCACCCAGTCCTCGCGATCTGATCGAAAGCGAGGTCGCATGAGCAAGTCCCGTCGCGCGAAGTGATCGAGGATCCGATCGCGAAACTCGCATTTCAGGCGATCGACGAAAGGAAACTCGAGCAGGTCTTCGCCGCGCACGATCTCGTTGGCAGCCAAGGGATGGTTTGCAGAACAGCCGAGCACGAAGCGCTCCCGAAATAGAGGATGCACATCCAGCTTGCGTTCCGGTCTTGTTTCACGCGGCATGATGCACGCGTGGTATTTTCCTGAAAGCACCTCCGATGTGTCCTCGTTCGACTGGAGCGAGTGCAGCTTGATTTCGATGGATGGCATCTCCGCCAATGCGCTCTCGAAGAATGCCGTAAATTCCTTTGGTCCGACGGTGGGCGCGACGGCGACATCCAGCACGCGGTGCCCCCCCATCGCCCAGTGCTCCGAGTGATTGCGAACGCTCTTCATCGCGACCACCATGCGCCGGAATTCTGCCTCGACGTCATGGCCAAGGCCAGTCAGGCGGCTGTTCTTCCCGTCGCGATAGATCAGCGGCCCGCCAAGCTCATCTTCCAAGCGGCGGATCGCGCGGGTCAGACTTGGCTGTGACACACCGCTCAAGCGAGCGGCCGCTGTGAAATTCAGCGTCTCGGCCAAGTTGATGAAATAGCTGACTTGATTGAGTTCCATAGTCCTTTGGCCCACGCGCCTGACTGATACCTCTTCCGTGAGACCGCCTTTGGAAAGCAGGTCGCAGAAGTATGCTTGGCGCATATAATCATGGTATAGGGGCTTGTCTATATGCGCCAGACATATAAATGATAGCCTGAGATGACGATTACCGGTTGGCGGTGCGCTCCGCTCAGCTCCGTCGAAGGTTCTGAGAGCGCAACCGCCAAGCCGCGTGCTGGAGGTTTGATGGACATGGCAGGAAGATCATTTACGTTTGTCAGTGGGGCTGGCTCTCCGCTGTCCGGGCACCTCGAACCGCCGGAAGGGACGCCGCGGGGCTGGGCGATCTTCGCCCACTGCTTCACGTGCGGGAAAGACAGTCGCGCCGCTGTTCACATCTCGCGCGCGCTGTCGCGTGCGGGCATCGGGGTCTTGAGGTTCGATTTCGCCGGGACCGGGATCGGCGGTGGGACGGGAGAACCTGTGAACTTCGCGTCGGACGTCGAGGACCTTCGGGCCGCCGCAAATGCGATGGCGGCGGCGGGCATGTCACCGTCCCTCCTCGTCGGGCACAGCCTGGGTGGCACCGCTGCGATCGTAGCCGCCGCCGACATGCCTGATATTGCGGCGGTAGCGACGATTGGTGCGCCGGCCGACCTTCAGCATATCTTGCGCCTCTTCGGACCGAATGATCTGGACACCATCGCGAGCGAGGGCGAGGCCTCGGTGGAGATTGCCGGTAGGCCCTTCCTCATTCGCCGAGGGTTCCTTGAGGCGGTTGAGGGGATCGACGTCGAGAAGGCCATTGCCTCCCTGCGACGGCCGGTGCTGGTCATGCACTCTCCGCTGGATCAGGTGGTCGGCATCGACCACGCGTCGCGCATCTTCGTCGCGTCCAGGCACCCTAAAAGCTTCATCTCGCTCGACAACGCGGATCACCTTCTCACCGACGTCGCGGACGCGAACTACGCCGCGGCCATGGTGGCGGTTTGGGCGAGCCGCTTTCTCCCACCACTCAGCGCGGATCTTCCGCAGGTCGAGGTTGCGGAGGGCGTCGTCTCCACCGAAACTCTTGCAGGGACGTTCCAGCTCAAGGTCCGCAGCGGCGAGCACACTCTGTTCGCCGACGAGCCAGCATCGGTCGGTGGCCTCGGGACCGGACTATCTCCCTACGAACTCGTATCTGCCGGCCTCGCAGCCTGCACGGTGATGACGATGCGTCTCTATGCGAACCGCAAGGGCTTTCCGCTCGAACGGGCGAGCACGACCGTGCAGCACGAGAAGGTGCCGGACATGATGCCACCCGACCGGTTCACCCGCACCATTGTCCTCGATGGGCCGCTGAGTGATGATCAGCGCGCTCGGATCCTCGCGATCGCTGATCGGTGTCCCGTCGATCTGAGTCTCATCCGGGGTTCGGACGTGCAGACCGAGCTCTTGAGCGCCAGTCAGGCTGCGGATCCCGCGAGGCTGGCTTGACCGTGGCGCACACGGAGGAGGGCGAACGGACTGTGAGCCAATCGCCTACCGGCAATAGGGCGGCCGCGACAGAGCGAGCAATTCTCGCAGGCGGCTGCTTCTGGGGCATGGAGGATTTGCTGCGCCGAGCCAGGGGAGTCATTTCGACGCGTGTCGGTTACACAGGCGGAGAAATGCCTGATCCGACCTACGCGAGACATTACGGCCATGCGGAAGCAGTGGAAGTGACCTTCGACCCTTCCGTTCTCGCCTATCGCTCGCTCTTGGAACTCTTCTTCCAGATACATGACCCCACGACCTACGAGCAACAAGGCAGCGATGTCGGTCCGAGCTATCGATCGGCGATTTTCTACACCACCGAAGTGCAGAAGGAAGTCGCCCTCACAACCATCGCGGAAATCGAGGCATCAGGAAGCTGGCCAGGCCCGGTCGTGTCGGAGATCAACCCAGAAGAACCCTTTTGGGAGGCGGAGCCAGAGCACCAAGAATACCTGGTGCGCTATCCTGGGGGCTATAGCTGCCACTTCGTGCGCCCGACCTGGCGGTTGGACCGCTCAGACGAACGCCCAGCTGTAATACTTGACAGAAAGAGTTGATGATGACCGAAACCGTGACTAATCAGGCCGCCTGGCAGAAAGCGCCGGGGCAGCCACTGAGGATCGGTGTCACCGCTCTGCCGCATCTGGCGGCGAACGAGATATTGATCCGCAACGCGGCCATCGCGATCAACCCACTCGACTGGATTCTGCAGGACGTCGCGCTTTTGCCATGGCTCGACTATCCCGCGATTCTCGGCAGCGACGTCTCCGGTGAGGTCGCGGCGGTCGGTGGCGCGGTCGAGCGGTTCAAGGTCGGCGATCGAGTCATCGGACAGGCGGTCGGGACAACCGTAAATCAACCTGCGCAGGGTGCGTTCCAGCACCACACGATCGTGCTGGACCACATGGCGGCGCCGATCCCCAACAACATTGCCTTCGCTGATGCGGCAGTCCTCCCGCTTGGCCTTGGCACCGCCGCAAGCGGGCTCTACGGACGGACACAGTTGGCTCTCGCGCCACCGTTACACTCGCCGACCGCGCGTCCAGAGGTCGTTCTGGTCTGGGGTGGATCGTCGAGCGTTGGCTGCAACGCCATCCAGCTCGCGGTGGCGTCGGGCTACAGGTGCGTCGCCACCGCTTCGGCGCGCAACGTCGGCCTGTTGAAGGAGCTGGGTGCAAGCGAGGTTCTTGACCACTCGAGTCCAGCCATCGTGGAAGACGTGATTGAGGCAATGCGCGGGCGCAGTCTCGCTGGAACGCTTCACGCGACCGGTCACATGAAAGACTGTTTTGCCGTAGTTGCGAGATGCGAGGGCTCGCGCCGGGTGGCAGCGACGCTGGCCCCGCCCGACGAGCGTTCATTTGGAGTCGAGGCGACGCACATCTCCGGGACGAGCCTCAAGGATGACGAGGTTGGTCCAATGATCTACCGCGAATTCCTGCCGCAGGCTCTCGCGGCGCGCACGTTCGTCCCCGCCCCTCCGGCGAAGATCGTGGGCCAGGGCCTTGAAATGCTCCAGGCTGCCTTGGAAGCCCTGAAGGCGGGTGTATCCGCAGCGAAAATCGTCGTTACCCTGCCTTGAGTGACCAGCCAGGCGGTTTTTCGCGTTCGCAGTCTGAGGTGGCCCGCACTTTGCCGATTGGGAAGCTCTACCGGGAAAACGCGTTTGGGACGCGCGCTGCGCTCCTGCCGGAGCATGCGTTCCCGAAACCTGTTCCCGACTGCTTTTCCCCGAAACTACCTATCGGACATAGAGAAATGGGAATGCAGCGAGTGGTTTGAACGGCCGCTTCCGAAACCGCGTTCCGATCAATTGAGCGGCTAAAAGTGGGGCGATCACCGACATATTAGAATGAGACCGCCATGCCCGATCGGCCGGCTTGACGCGTAGCCAAAAGAATGCGGCTGATGGTAGGCTCGCTGACATTATGAAGCCCCGCCATCTGAGCAGCGTTGAGCTGCCGCAATTGCGAGTCTCCTACGCGTCGTCGTTCTTCTCGCGGTCCACACCTCGCTCATGCAATTCGGCATCGACGGGGCAGTTCGTGCAGCCCTCGTAGCAGCACAAGCGGCAGATGCGGTATGACTGCTCGAGGTTTTCCAAGCGATTTCGGAGAACGCGTTCAGCGATGTCCGATAAGGTTTTCAGTTCGTCTGGATTAAGGATCGATAGCCCTTCGGCAATCACTTGATCGCGCGAGGCCAGGACCTCGTCGCTCGCGACCTTGCCAGTTGGAGTAAGATAGAGGGATCGCGCGCGCCCGTCTGTCGAATGCTCCCTACGCTCGATCAATCCCTCGCTTACCAATCTATCCACCAGGCGAACAGTTCCAGCATGTGAAAGGCCCACCCCGATCGCAAGCATACGGATCGAGAGCCCGGGCTTGTGCGCGAGCAACGCCAGCGCTGAGGCGGCGGGTCCAGCTTCCGGCGCCCGCGATGAACTAGCGCGAACGATGTCGTCGCTGATCATGAGTGCGAACGCCCCGAAAATGTTTCGATCTCGAGGTCCATCCATTGCCACATCTATATGTGCGCGGAGCATAGACAGCAAGCCATACCGTGGTCCTCTTCCTCCGCGCGGCTTGTGGAAAATGTCCTGTTTTAGAAGGGTTTCGGAGGATTTCGACTGATCGAGCGCGCCGAAAAAAACGGGTCCGGCTCGTTAAGGCCGCGGAACCGTTGATACCTGGCGGCTATAGGGCAAGCCTTTTCGCTCGGAATCGCCGTAGGTCGCGCCCGAGAATCACTCCGCGTCAGCGCTGTCATCCAGGCCGCGCAGGTGCAGATCAGCGAGACCTAGCTTGCCCCCGGCGTCGCACTTCCATCGTGTCACCGCGCGCGATCACGATTGTATCAATCCCATTGAGGAACAGTCCGTGCTCCACGACGTCGGGGATTGCGGCGAAACGGGCGAAGACCGCGTCGCCATGCAGCTGAGCGCCTCCGGGCTCGATATCGCGACGGAGCATCCATGCCCCGCGGAGGTTCTGCAGGATTTGCACGCCCGCCGTCACGAGAGGACCACAGTCACGAGAGCACAAGCGCCCCTCTGTGGCGGACCGAAGCACGCAGCAGCACGAGGGACGCCGCTAGCAGAACTGCGTCCTTCAGTAGAAACTGCCCTGGTGCAGCCGAAATCGCAGGAAAGCCGCCGGCAGTCTGCTCCGCGACACCTGGAGTGGTGATGAAAAAGGTCAGCGTGATCAGATAGGTCGCTGCTGACATTAGTGCGCCTAGCGCAGAGAAGAGTGGACGAAATGCACCAAGGATCAGAACGAGACCGGTCGATAACTCGATAACGCCGATGAAATAGCTTTGCCCCTGCGTCCCGAACATGCCGAGCCAATTCATGATCGGGCTGTGTTCGATAAACGGGGCGATACCATAGGCCTCGTACGCTGTGAACTTCATCGCGCCGAACCACAGAAATACGATCACGAGAGCCCATCTAAGCAGGCCAAGATCCCTCCGACCGTGCTCGGGGACAAGAAATTCATAACGGTCGAAAATGCTCATCTAAAATTCCTCAACAGTGGTCCCGTGGGAACGTCACGAACGTCGTCTACGTGCTTCGGGCAGGCGTTGCAGTATATGCGCGACGCATATACTAATAAGCGAGATATGTCGAGCGGCTGGCTCGCGCTTCGCTGCCTCACGAAGCCATCCTCATCGGCGATGCCTTTACCCAGCAAACGCGCGACCTTTGCGGGATTTTGACTTGATGGGGCTGGCGCTCCGGGTGGGCCTATAGCCCGTTGGCAAACGTCCAGCCTGTACGGATGGACGCGGCCCTGGACGAGATAACCATGCCCACCGAAATCGTAGCAGCGATCGGCGAAGGCGCGCTCGCTTATCGAGAGAGCGGCATTCTCTCACTGGCAGATGGCAGAGTATTCTCCGCGTGCCGGCAGTATCGCTATCGCTTGAGCGAGGACAGTGTTGTCGTCGAGTTCGCAGACGGACCTCATATCGGGACGCAGTTCCTCAGCTTGAGTTTCTCGCGGACGGATACCGGGTTGGAAGCGAGTGGCGTCTATGCCTGCGGAGACGACACCTACCATGCAACCTACAGGATTCTGGGGCCGGCGGCCTTTGAAGTGGTCATCATGGTCCAAGGGCCTGCAAAGGCATACGAGCTAGTCAGCCGATATTCCCGGTCGGGATAAATGCTCATGTCAGGAGGGCAAGTCCTCTGTTGCCCTTATCATGGCCGTGAAAGGCAGCGCCGGAATAACTTACCACGCGCTGCAAATCCGAAGACGATTGTCGTCGTCATCAGAAGGTAGGCGACTATCCCACCAGGTGAAAGAGTCGGAACCGCTGCGAGGATCAACCCATCATTCCCGCCGGGTATGAGCGCGATGCCGATACCCATCAATGTGCCGCCGACGACAGATCGCAGAATGCCATTGGCTGTCGGCAGTTGGAGACGCAGATTGCCTTGGCGAAAGGAGGCGGTTAGGGCGCCTGCGATCGAAGAGATCACCGCAGTGAGCGCGACCTCGCCGGCCGGGGACATTCTGAGAGGAAGGGCGCGTTGAATCACGTCTGCGAAGGTCCAGGCCGGCGAGAGTGCATATAGAAGTCCGCCAGTGATACCGAGTCCAATCATCGAAGCGCCGAACGACCAACCCGGCTTTGTTCGCAGAACGCTCTTCGTGGAAACGAAAACGAGTGCCAGCACGAGCACAACTAGGAAGGCTAGGAGAGTAACGAGGCCTGTTGCGCTCGGTTTGGAGATTAAGCTTGGCCATGTTGAATCGTAGCCGAACCTGCCATGGTCGGCAGCCAAGATACCAATCGTTAATCCCAAGGGTAGAGCTAGAAGTCGCATCTCCCCATCCCCAAGCCGCGCCAGCGATCCGAGCAGGCATGTGTCATTAATGAGTGCGCCGAGGCCGAAGGCGATGGCGCCGATGAGCAGGAGGAAATTGATGCTGGTCGAGGGTGCGAGTGTTGCGCCCAGTGTTCCCGTCCAGACTATCGGGACCGCAACCAGGCCTGCCGCTGCCGACGCTGCGAGAAATCCGACGAACATTTTCGGCGGCTGTCTTCTGTGTAACTCATGAGCGGCCACCACTAAACAGGTTCCGCCTTGGTTCGCCGCATATCCGAACCCGAAGGCAAGTACGCATAGAAGAAGTTCGAGCGCAAACGATCCCATTATTTCAAGCCTGCCTGATCATATCGTCAGCCTTCTGATGCGACGTTCCAGCGTGGCGAGCGCCCCGGCTTAGCTTTACCACGGGAAGGCGCGATCCTGCTGTAGCCGCACAGATGGCAAAGGCTGACCGAGCCATCTTTGTCGAAGCCGTTTGCCACAAGGAGCCGCTCCGACAGCATGCCTAGAATGTCGAGGTCATTGGGCGACAGGGGCGAAATACATTCGGAGATCACCTGCTCCCGTGCCTTGAGCAAGGCGTCCGTTATCTTCTTCCCCGAATTGGTGAGGTGAATGAAGCGCGCCCGCCTGTCGGTGATTTGTCTTCGTCGTTCCACCAACTGTTCGCGCTCGAGCCTATCGATCAATCGCACCGTCCCGGCATGAGAAAGCCCGATCGAGGTAGCCAAAACGCTGATCGGCAGTCCGGGCTCCATGCTGAGTAACACGATCACGGCGGTCCCCGGGCCGCTTGGTGAAAACGAGGCCGAGACACTGGCGATGCTGTCTGCAACGGCCAACGCGAGTGCACCTAAATGGTACTTGGCGACCTCAGGCTCCATACCGCAAGAATATATGCTTCGCGCATAGACTTCAAGCGTGTGAAAATGTATGACCGCCGCATGCATCTATGACAGATTCGGACATGGTCATGCTCATTGAGGGGCTCAGCTCGGATTCCACATCTGAGATCAACGGACGTGCTCGTTCCCCAGGCGCTAGCGGGGGTGGGCTCGATGAAAGTGGACGTGCATGGGTGCCGCTCACCGGGCGCAGGCGGTTCGCCGATGAGACCGCCGGTATGATCGGACGGGTCTCATGCCCGACCTGACTCTTGATCTCCGATACCTGAAGTACGCCGTTCAGGTCGCCGAGGCCGGCAGCTTCCGCCGAGCGGCGGAGCGCCTATCGATATCGCAATCCACCGTCAGCCGACGTGTGCAGCTGTTTGAGCGCCAACTTGGCTTTTCTCTCTTCAAGCGTACGCGAGCGGGGGCAGGGCTGACTCCAGAAGGTGAGCGCTTCCTTCAACAAGCGGTGGTGGGAGCGCGCTACCTTCGTAACGCCGCAACGGAGATCCGCTCCGCGCGGAAACTCAAGACCGGGCTCGTGAGGTTTGGAATGCTTGAAGCGTTCCCGGCGTGCCCGATCATCAACATTCTCTCGGCATTCAGAAATAGACATCCGACGATCGAGGTAAAGCTTGAGGAAGGCACTTCAGAAGAAAACACTTTGGGGGTGAAGCGCGGATTACTGGACGCAGCAATCAGCCTGAGTGCGAGCAAGAGCCCTCAGTTCCAAGTTCGACGTCTCTGCGAACCAGATCTGTTCGTGGCATTGTCCCCGCTTCACGAGTTGGCAGCACGGCCACAGCTGTCGTGGGAGGACGTTTGTGACGAAGTCTTCCTCGTTCGCTCGGATGGCGCTGGGCGTGAGCTCGCTGGCATACTCCGGCGCATGGTGGGCGCCGGAGACGGAGCGGTTCAACTCTCGATCCAACAAGTCAGCCGAGAAACCCTGCTGACGATGGTCGAACAGGGCTTCGGCTTGACCATCACCAGCGTGATCTACCGGCCGGATATCGCGTTGATCCCGCTCCCATCGGCGCGGGCGCCGACGGCCGCTATAATTTCTTCCAGTGACAACGACAACCCGACTCTGCCGCTGCTGCTGAAGTGTTTCGACACCCCCTCTAGAGCGGGGACCACGGATTAATCGGCGCTCCCCGGCGTCAACGTTCGCCTGGCTTTGGCGAAGCCACGGTCTGTCGCGATGAACCGTTGTAACATCGGGACGATTAACCGAGCTGGGTCAACAGCGGACTGACCTTGCTCTCGGCCCAATAGGTGGGCGTAGTCAACAAGGTCCTGGTGGAGAGCTGCAGGTAGCTCGACCTGTACCTTAAGCGGCTTGTCGTCCGCGATGGGGCCTAGCTTAAGCTTCGACATCATCACCCTCCATATGGCTCCAGTACCAAGTCTCGCGTCACGAGAACGCGCACGGGAAATCCGGGCCGAATAGTGATCGTGGGCGCGACGTTGAGCTGACGCCTCACAATCTGCTGCCCTGCGTCGTTGATGGTGTCCTGCCCACCGTTCCGGATCGCCTGAACGAGCTGATCGTCGTTGTCGACCGCGAGTTCGGCGCCGACGCTCAGCAGTGTCGACAATCCCGCAGCCTTGGCCAGATCCCACCAATGGTAATCGACGCCATCCTGCAGCCCGGCGAACCCTTCAGCGTCAGCACCAGGCTGGCGCTCGAGAACGATCGAGCGCCCGTTCGGGAAGACGAGCCGAGTCCAGACGAGCAGGACTCGGCTCTGGCCGAACTGCACGTTGTTGTCGTACTGCCCGACCACACGAGTGCCTTGCGGCACAAGCAAGATACGGCCGGTTGGGCTGTCGTAGATGTTTTCGGTGACCTGCGCGGTGATCTGGCCGGGTAGATCGGATCGGATGCCGGTGATCAGCGCCGCGGATATCACTGCTCCCGCCTGAAGGACGTTCGGCGATACTGGCGCAGCGACGCGATCGGGCGCAACCGTCCTGCGATCGGCCGCGGCGTTCAGAAACGCGTTCTGCCGGTCCTGCGCCGAGGGCGTGGCGGGCGGCGGAGCGAGGCCAATGCTCGCCAAATCCGGCACCGGCGCGAGCGCTGGGGCAGCTCCCGCAGCAGCGGGTGTGCCCCGGCTTTCCGATCCGGAGAAGAGACGGCTGGTGCGCGCGGTCTCGATTTCCTGAAGGCGGCGCTGCTCTTCCGGGCTGATGCCGGGATTGGGCGTGGCCGTCCCGGGTGTGGGCACCGGCTGTCCGCGATCCTGGGTACTAAGGATCGGCCGGCCGAGGTCACCGGGAAGAGGGGGACCGAGCTGTGGCACGCCACTGTAATCTCGCGGCAGGCCGGCCAGTCCGTCAGCGGTCGAGCGGTTCTCGGTCGAATAGAGTTCGTCGTTCGGCCGACCGGCGTCGCGGGTCTGAAGCGCGTAGATCAGCGCACCTCCGAGCCCGACGCTGGCGACAAGACCGAGGCCGGCGAGAACCTTCCGCGACAACCGGGTGACGCGGGGCGGTTCGGCCCGCAGCCGCATCGGCGCAGGCCCGACCGGCTCGCCGGTCAGGGGCTGCGCATCGTCGTCCGGCACTTCCTCAATCCGGGGCGGGTTCTCGCTCACGAGGTCGGCCTCCCGTCTGTGCGGACGATCCTGACGCGCTTCTGCTCGCGGCCGGAGCCGAAGCGAAGTTCGGCAGCCGCGAACAGACGATCAACGATCATGTGGTGGCCGCGAACGCGATAGTTCACGAGCTCAGAGGTGTTGCCCTCGGGGCCGACGACGAAGAGTGGCGGCATCTCGCCCTGACCGATGCCGCGCGGAAACTCGATAAAGACCTGGCGTCCGTCGTCGAAGGCGCGCAGCGGCCGCCACGGCGCACGGTCGCCCTCGATCGCATAGCGGAAGTTGACGTTCGCGAGATCGACGCCGCTCGCCACCGGCTGGGCCGCCTGCGCCTCGGCGTTCTGACGGCGCAGCGCAATGAGCTGGTCTTGCGGATACTGCCATGAGACCGACGCCATATAGGTGCGCTCTGTCGAGCGCAGCTCCATGTGATAGGTGCGCATGTTGGTGTTGATGACGAGGTTTGTCATCAGGTCGGCGCGGGTGGGCTTTACTAGGATGTGGATCTGGCGCGTTGCCCCCGATCCGCTCTCGGTGTCGCCGATGATCCAGCGCACTGTGTCGCCGGCGGCCACCGGGCCTGCGCCGACAAGCTGCTCCCCGGGTTGGAGCGCGATGTCGGTGATCTGCCCGACGGCGGTATAGACTTGATAAAGCGCCCCTTGAGTCCACGGGTAGACCTGCATCGAGTTAATGAAGCCGTCGCGCACCGGCTGGACTCGTGCCGCCTCGTTTGCCTGGTTGACGCGAGCGGTCGGATTAGAAGGCTCCGGGGCACGCCGCGTCTCCTCCACACGCTGCAATTGGCCAGGCAGCGGCAGCGGCCGGGGCAGCTCGACCACGGTGACCGGCGCGGGTGGATCGACGGTCTGCACCGCCGGAGCCGCATTGTCGTAGGAAATCTCCGGCGGCGGATTGGTGGTCGCGCAGCCCGCGAGCGCGGTCGCCGCTAGCAGAACGACCGGGAATGCGGCTCTACGGAGAGCCGGGAGTACGTGTGTGTGTGAAGCCGGGTTTCCGGCTTTACGGAAATACGGCTTCATTGCCCAAGCTCCCGTGACCAGTTGATGGCGTTGACGTAGATGCCGAGCGGGTTCGCCCTGAGCCGGTCGGCGTTTCGGGGGATCTGCACGACGATCGTCAGGATCGCGGTCCAGCGCGTGGTCTCGGCGAGCTGGCCATTTTCGTATCGGCGCTCGACCCAGGCGACGCGGAAGCTGTCCGGGGACGCGCGGATGACGCTGGAGACGTCGACAGCGACCTGCTGCCGGCCGACCCGTGTAAAGGGGTCGTTGGAGCGGGCGTAGTCATTGAGCGCCATGGCGCCGCGGTCAGTCGTGAAGTCGTAGGCGCGCAGCCAGGGGTCGTCTCAGAAAACGGAATCTATGGTCACTCCCGTTTTTGCAACACCGATTTTGACGACAAGTTGGCTTGCT
>NZ_JAAROG010000011.1:0-177311 GCF_023093515.1 Aeromonas genomosp. paramedia | reverse complement strand
CGGGGTGGAGCAGCTCGGTAGCTCGTCGGGCTCATAACCCGAAGGTCGTCGGTTCAAATCCGGCCCCCGCAACCAACCTTATTCTCTTTTCTCCTCCCTGTATCACTCCAGATCCTCGCCTGTATCAGCCTGATCCAGCACATTAATTTATGTGGTGGCGATCCATAGTCCCATTTGTTCGGTATCATTCTGGCTTCTGTTCATGGATGAGGCCTCTCCCTGTGATGCACCCTTTCAACTACCTTCCTCCCAAGATAACCATGCAGACCACCACCCTGAACGAGGTGATGGCGAGCGACATTCCCGTCAAACTGCTGCTGGTAGCCGAGACCGGGCGCGACGCCCTGCTGGCGCAACCGGCCTTCGCCGGGGTGGCGTCCCAGATAGCCCTGGGTCTGCCGGCCCCTTACCGGCTGGCGGATGGTCAGGGTCTGCAGCTGGTGATCTTCGTGGACTCGGCCCCCGTTGTGGATCACCGGCTCTACAAGCAGATCCGCACCTGGACAGCCCCCCTTGCGGGTCTCAAGGTGGCGCAACTGGCGCTGCACCTGGAGGGCTTTGATGAGGCGCCCCGGGCGCTGCTGGCCGAGCTGGTGCTCGCCACTCTGCTGGCGGCCGATGTGCCGCTGCCCACCCACAAACGCGCCGACGAGGCGCCCATCGGCTATCAGAGCCTGACCCTGTCTCCCCCCTGCGTCCTGGACCTGGCCCGCATCGAGGCCGAGGCGCAGGGCAACGGGCTGGCCCGTCACCTGGCCGTGCTGCCCGCCTCAGAGCTCAATGCCGGCAGCTACCGTGCCTTCGCGCGGCAGCTGGCGCAACAGGAGGGCTGGCAATGTCAGGAGTTCGACGAGGCGGCCCTCGCCAAACTCGGTGCCGGCGCCTTCCTGGCGGTGGCCAGGGGCTCGGAGGACAACCAGGCTGCCATCGTCAGGCTCAGCTATTGCCCGGCCAATCCGGTGCGCCGCATCGCGCTGGTGGGCAAGGGGATCTGCCACGACTCCGGGGGCTATAACCTGAAAGTGGGTGGCAGCATGTATGGCATGCACCTGGACATGGGGGGCAGCGCGGTGGCGCTCGGAACCCTGCATGCCATCAGCCGGGCCAGGTTGCCCGTTGAGGTGCACTGCTGGCTCGCCATCGCCGAGAACCACATAGGCCCCAAAGCCTACCGACCGGGGGAGGTGGTGACCGCCCTCAATGGCACCACCATAGAGGTGGTGGACACCGACGCCGAGGGGCGCATGGTGCTGGCGGATGCCTTGGCGCTCGCGGCCCAAGGGGAGCCAGATCTGCTGATCGACTACGCGACCCTGACCGGTGCCTGCAAGCGGGCGCTCGGCAGCCGCTACAGCGGCGCCTTCACCAATCGCCCCGACTGGCTTCCCGAGCTGATACGCCTGGGACAGCAGAGCGGTGAACGGATCTGGCCCTTCCCGCTGGACGAGGATTTTGACGACAACCTCGATAGCGAGTGGGCCGATCTGTTACAGTGCGCCCCGGGTAGCTCGCCGGATCACATCGACGCAGCCCGCTTCCTCAGCCGCTTCGTGCCCGGGCAGACCCCCTGGTTGCACCTGGATCTGAGCGGTTTTCGCAACAAGGGGGGCAACGGCGTGGTCGGCAGCGAAGTGACCGGGTTTGGCGTCAGGCTGTCGCTGACGCTGCTCGCCAGCCAGCTCGGCATGGCCGAGCCCGCCACATGAATGGCCAAGTACAACCAATAAGGACAAGCGTGAAACAAGCAAGCTATGACTGGGTGCTGTTCGATCTGGACGAGACCCTGCTCGATTTCCCGGTCGCCCAGGCACTGGAACGCACCCTGCAGATCTATGGCGTGACGCCGACGCCCCCCAGGATGGCGGCCTATCACGAGCTGAACCACAGGCTGTGGCAGCAATACAACTCAGGTGAGATAGACGCCACCCAACTGCAGCAGACCCGTTTTTCGATGTTTGCCGAGCAGGTGAACGTGGCGCCCATGGCGATGAATGACACCTTCCTGCAGCAGATCATCGCCCTGAGCGTGCCGCTGGAGGGGGTGGAGCAGACCCTGCTGGCCCTGAAGAGCCGGGTCAGGATGGGGATCATCACCAATGGTTTCAGCCTGCCCCAGCGCGGTCGCCTCGACAAGCTGGGCTGGAACGAGTGGTTTGAGCCCCTCGTTATCTCCGACGAGGTGCAGGTGACCAAGCCGGCTGCCGCCATCTTCCAGCACGCCCTGGATCTGATGGGGCAGCCGAGCCCGGCACGGGTGCTGATGGTGGGGGACAACCCCAAGACCGACATCGCCGGTGCCGCCGCCCAGGGGCTGGCGACCTGCTGGTACAACCCCGCCCGACAGCAGGGGCCCTGCGAGGCGACCCACGAGATCCATCACTTCGCCCACCTCTCTGACATAGTGCTGGGACGCTGAGCTCGGCGCCAGGCGACTTCGCAAAGACAAGAAAGGCAGCCCTCGGGCTGCCTTTTTTCATCGCTGGCGTTCTCAGGTGCCGAGGCGGCTGAGCAGCCAGGCCTCGAGCAGGGCGACGCCGGGGGCCAGCACGGCCTCGTCGAAGTCGAACTCCGGATGGTGGTGAGGCGCCGCCAGATTGGCCCCCAGAATGAGGTAGGCGGCCTCACCGCCGTGCTGCTGCACCCGCTCGATGAGGAAACCGGCATCCTCGCTGGCGCCGAAACGGCGGGTGTGGATGGTCTCCAGCTTGAGCGCCTCGGCCAGGGGCACTATCTCCTCGAGCAGGGCCGGGCTGTTCTCTATGCCGATGGCTTCCCCCTGCTTGCGAATGAGGTAGCTGGCCCCCTGCATCATGGCGGCCCCTTCCACTATCTGCTGCACCTGGCCGAACATGTAGTCGTTGAGGGCCGGGGTCGCGCCCCGGGTCTCTCCCATCAGGCGGGCGTGACCCGGGATCACGTTGCGACCACTGCCCCCATTGAGCTGGCCTATGTTGATGCGGGTCATGCCGTCCCGGTGGCGGGCGATGCCGAGCATGGCGGTGGTGGCCATGCAGGCCGCCGCCAGGGCGTTGCTGCCGGCGTTGGGCTCGAGCCCCGCGTGGGCGGCGCGCCCCATAAATTCCACATCGAACTTGGTGGAGCAGAGAAACTCGGTGGGGTTGATCACCAGCTCGCCGCTGTTGGCATGAATGCCGATGTGCAGCGCCAGCAGGGCATCCACATCATCGAGCTGACCGCCTGCTGCCAGCGCCTTGCCGCCGCGACACCCCTCTTCGGCAGGCTGGAAGAAGAGCTTGATACGGCCGTTGAGCCGCTCGGCCAGGGCGCCGATCCGCTCGGCCAGCACCAGCCCGATGGCGGTGTGACCATCGTGGGCGCAGGCGTGCATCCAGCCGGGGTTGGCGGAGTGCCACCCCTCCAGGCAGGGCTGGTGCGCCGGCTCCCGGCTCTCCTCCACCTCTACCGCATCGATGTCGAAGCGAAAGCCCAGGGTGGGGCCGGGGCGGCCGCTGTCCCAGACCCCCATCACACCGGTGATCTCGTCGATGCGGGCCAGCCAGTCGGGGTGGGCCCCCTGACGCAGGGCTCGCTCCTTCTGGGCTGCGACGTCTATCTCCCGTCCCATGATGAGGTTGCTGGCCAGCAGCTTGTCCCCCAGCATGACGGAAAAACCGAGTTCGGATAGGTGGTGGGCGATGAGGGCGCTGGTGCGAAATTCACACCAGGCGGCTTCGGGGAGACGGTGAAGGTCACGGCGCCAGTGGCGCAGAGCATCCTGAGTCATGGTGATTCCTGCATGGCAAATCCAGCGGACATTGTGACGGGCAGGGGGGCAAGAGTAAATCCCGCAGCGACAGATGCGGCAAGGGGAGCACTGAGGCTCCCCTTGCAAGAACGGCGATCATGACGATCAGGTCGTTAAATGCTCACTGATGGTCAATAACTCCTGACTGGCATCCTGTTCCTGCGCAAGCCTTCAAAAGTCCACCTTTGCGGGTGTTTTTGCGGCCTGGTGGCGCTATCAAGACGCAGGCCAGGCAGCTGCCTGACCGATTAACCGCCTTAGAGCTGTGCCAGCGAGGGCAGAGAGACGGCAACCAGAGTGAAAAACACGGTAAA
This sequence comes from Aeromonas genomosp. paramedia, assembly GCF_023093515.1. Lineage (NCBI taxonomy): Bacteria > Pseudomonadati > Pseudomonadota > Gammaproteobacteria > Aeromonadales > Aeromonadaceae > Aeromonas > Aeromonas genomosp. paramedia. The sequence goes on along the minus strand of NZ_JAAROG010000011.1, from coordinate 173,231 downwards.
AACGGCGGTAACAACGAACTCTTTCATTATTTTGTCTCCCTTGGCTGACTGATGATGAGACCAAGATACCACAATGACAGGGGATAACAATGAAAAATGTAATTATGTGGCAAAAACAGGTTGTAGGTGTCGTAGTGCTATGTTTTTGTAATTTTGTGGCCGTTTTATCACCCATTCAGGGGGTGGTGGATTTCCATCTCATGATATTTATCACTATATTGTTTATATACAGTTACTTATGGTTTTTCGTTTGCGTTTTTTGATGGGGTTTGTACGAGGCTGTTTTGGTGATTATCAACTTTTGTGGCGAAAAATGGCAGTGTGGTGCGCCTGAAAGTGTCGCCAATGATGGGTTGGTTAGCTGGTAGTGCCATTTCCTTCATCTCATCATTTTTATCTGCCCGCCATGGGGTAAACCCAGTCGGGACGGTGCTTTATCGTCATCACCTTCAGGCAGAATTTCAATTCACAGGGGTAAACAGGGTAAAAAAGCAGACATTCGGCTGGGAAAAGACCCCCAGCCCCGCCCGCCGAGCCGCGCTTTTTGGGGGGCGTCATGGCAGTAGGGGTGAGCTTGCATCACAGCGCAGAGGCAGGCACGCAGAGACAGGGACCCAGGCATGGGGCGCCCATTGTCAGAGGATGCAGGGCGCGAGTCGCCTTGAGAGGCGCTGTGGTGAGAGAGTGGGGTGCAAGTTCAGGCCGAAGCGCCATGCCCGAAGAGCATCCAGGATCGCAAAAGAGTGCGGGCAAGGGGAGGGGCAAGAGTCTGCGGGAGAGGGAGAAACCTCAGTAGAGTGCGGCGAAACGAAAGGGAGCGCCTGTATCGCCACGTTAACCCGGCAGCAGCGCAACAGGGGGCGGTTCGGCAGGCTGGCACACGGATGGCGCTGGAAGGCGGTGGCCTGTGCCTGTCAGCAGGGGGCTGATGACAACCGGCAGGCATAAAAAAACCCTCCATCGGAGGGTTTTTGTCATCACAGCCGGTAAAAAGCCGAGTGGCTTAGAACAGGGTGGTGGAGAGATCGTACAGCTCCTGATCGAACGGGCGCTTGAGGTTCTCGATGCAGTCGATGATGTCGTGGTGCACCATCTCGTTGCCCTGGATACCGACGCAGCGGCCACCCTGACCGGCCAGCAGCTGCTCGACGGCAAAGGCACCCATGCGGCTGGACATGATGCGATCGCGGGCGGTCGGCGAGCCGCCACGCTGGATGTGACCCAGTATGGTGGCGCGGGTTTCGCGGCCTGTCATGGCTTCGATGTCCTTGGCCAGGGCGTTGACGTCGGTAACGTGCTCGCAGATGGTGATGATGGCGTGCTTCTTGCCTTTGGCTTCGCCTTCCTTGATCTGTTGCAGCAGCTTCTCCTTGTCAAACGCCACTTCCGGCACGATCACGTACTCGGCGCCACCGGCAACGGCGGCGGACATGGCCAGATCGCCACAGTGGCGGCCCATGATCTCGACCACAGAGATGCGGTGGTGGGAGCTGCAGGTGTCGCGCAGGCGGTCGATGGCGTCGACGACCACGTTCAGGGCGGTGTCAAAGCCGATGGTGAAGTCGGTACCGGCGATGTCGTTGTCTATGGTGCCCGGCAGGCCGATGCAGGGGAAACCCTCTTCGGTCAGCTTCTTGGCGCCCATGTAGGAGCCGTCACCGCCGATCACCACCAGGGCGTCGATGCCGTGTTTTTTAAGGTTCTCGATCGCTTCGGCGCGCACTTTCGGGTCCTTGAACGCGGGGAAACGGGCAGAGCCCAGGAAGGTGCCACCGCGATTGACCACGTCGGAGACGCTGTGGCGCTCGAGCTTGACGATCCTGTCCTGATGCAGACCGAGGTAGCCATCATAGATGCCGTAGACTTCCAGGCCATGATGCAGACCGGCGCGCACCACGGCGCGAATGGCTGCGTTCATACCCGGTGCGTCACCACCACTGGTCAAAACACCAATACGTTTGATTTGTTTGGTCATGAGTGCCTCTGGATCTGAGTTGTCGAATATCAATATCTGAAAATGGGGCCAGCCGTTTTTACTATATCGGCTTTCCTATGGAAGAAGGGGCCCCATAGGAAAGCGATATCAAGAGAGGGGCCAGGCCCCTCTCTTGCGTCACTTACTGGGCGGCGCCAGCGATGATCTGGGAGAAGTCGTCCACTTTCAGGGACGCACCACCCACCAGGCCACCGTCGATGTCCGGCTGACCGAACAGGTCGGCAGCGGTCGCGCCAGTGACGGAACCACCGTACAGGATCTGTACCTTGGCAGCCACGGCGGCGTCGAAACCGGCCAGGTACTGACGGATGTGAGCGTGAACGGATTGCGCGATTTCCGGGGTGGCAGTCTTGCCGGTGCCGATGGCCCATACCGGCTCGTAAGCCACGACAGCGTTGGCGAAGGAGGCGATGCCGCAACGGTCGATGACGGCTTTGAGCTGGGTCTCGACCACGTTTTTGGTCACGCCGGCTTCGAACTGCTCCAGGGTCTCACCGATGCACAGTACCGGGATCAGGCCGCCCTTCTGGATGGCTTCGTACTTGGCAGCCACCACGTCGTCGGTCTCTGCGTGCAGGGTGCGACGCTCGCTGTGGCCGACCAGGGAGTAGGTGCAACCGAAGGCTTTGAGCATGGAGGGGGCGTTCTCGCCGGTGAAGGCGCCGGACTCGTGAACGTCGGCGTTCTGGGCACCGTAAGCGATCTTGCTGCCAGCGGTCAGCTGTTCAACCAGACCCAAAAAGATAACCGGCGGGCAGACGGCGACTTGCACGGAAGGATGAGCGGCAGCAGCCGGGGTCAGTCCTTTGATCAGAGCTTCGACAGAAGCTTTGGTGCCGTTCAGTTTCCAGTTACCCATTACCAGGTGCTGTCTCATCTTCTCAATCTCCTAGGCATTTGATTGCGCAACATTATATGAATTGAACCGAGCCCAAGATAGCTGACCCGGCGGCAAATGACGTAATTTTTTTTCGCTTTCCTGATCCAAATCAGGAATGCAAGAACCGATCGCTCATTCGTTAACCTGCCCCCGCAAACGGGCCCACCATACCCCAATCCACTCGTGAATGGCAGCCTCGGAATACATCAGATAACGCCCCTTGGGCAGGTAGCTGTAGAGGGGCTGCGGCTCCTGGCTCTGCTTGGCGGTGTAGTCGGTGGGGGCCGGCACCGCATCGAGTCCCTGACCGCGATAGAGGGCCATGGCCCTGGGCAGATGGGTGGCCGAGCTCACCAGGGCGACCCGCTTGCCCTTGAGGTGGGCGCTGATGCTGACCGCCTCGTCATGGGTGTCTTTGTTGTTTTCAAACAACGTCATTCGGGCGCGGGGGATGCCGAGGCTGGTCGCCATGCGGGCGTTGACCTCGGCATTGGAGAGGGGATCACCCGACACATAACCGGAGAAGACCAGCTCGGCCTCTGGATAGGCCTGGGCGAGGCGCACTCCCTCCAGAGTTCTGGCGAGGGCTATGTTGTTCTGCCAGGCGCGCTCGGGCACCGCCGGATCGCTCACGTGACCGTTGCCGAGCACCACGATGGCCTCTATATCCGGGTGCTGGTTTATCTCGAAGGGCGGATAGGTCTGCTCCAGGCTGCGTGCCAGCTCATAGCTGACGGGCCTCATCCCCATCAGGGCGATGATCACCAGGGAGAGGGTCGCCAGCAGCTTGCCACTCTTCTGAAAGCGGGTGAACCAGAGCAGCAGCAACGCCAGCAGTAATAAGGAGAGGGAGAAGGGCAGCGGCATCAGCAACTGGCCCAGCCATTTTTTAAGCTCAAACACTGTGGTGTCGTCCTTGAGTTTTCAGCGGATCCGGGATGTGACAGAATACCCCTCTTTTTTCCTGTGGCCCAATCCTGTGTGGTTTCTCCCTCAACCTCAACAGCGGGGCGGCCGAAGATGAGTGTGTCTTGAAGCAAGATCAGAGTTTTGACGGGCGCGCCGACAAGTTCGCCCGCAACATTTATGACTCCACCAAGGGGCGCATTCGCACCGCCGTGGTGTGGAGCGACATCGAAGCCTGCCTGGCGCGCCTTGGCAACCGGCCCCTGCGCATCCTGGATGCCGGCGGTGGTTTTGGCTACTTCGCCCAGAAGCTGGCGGCCATGGGCCACCAGGTGGAGCTGTGCGATCTCTCGGCAGAGATGCTGGATCTCGCCCGGGAGCAGATTGCCCAGAAGGGGCTGGAAGACAGAATTCGTCTCATCCATTGCCCCATTCAGGATCTCAAGGCCCATGTGACCGGCACCTTTGATCTGGTGCTCTGTCATGCGGTGCTGGAGTGGCTCGCCGAGCCCCGCCAGACCCTGCTCGGTCTGTTCCCTTTCGTCAATGCAGGGGGCATACTGTCGCTGCTTTTTTACAATCGTCATGGCCTCTTGTTCCAGAGCCTGGTGGTGGGCAATTTCGACTACGTGCGCCAGGGGCTGAACAAGAAGCGTCAGACTGCGCTGACTCCCACCAACCCCCAGTTGCCGGAACAGGTCTATGACTGGATAGGCCGGGGGGGCCTCAAGATCATCGGCAAGACAGGGGTGCGGGTCATTCACGACTACATGCGCCACAAGCAGGAGCAGGTCGAGAAATTCGACGATCTGCTGGCCATGGAGCAGCACTACTGTCGTCAGGAACCCTTTGTCTCCCTTGGGCGCTACATCCATGTGATGGCCCAGAAGCCGGTCGGCTGAGGGCTGTCATGGGGGCCTGAATGGCCGGGATGCAAGGGTTTATGCGGTCGGGATACCGCCGCCGGGGTTGCCCATCCCCGGGTCCGAATCACCACGAGGGGTCTGGTACCCCCGTTTATAACAACGAGATGATAACGTCATGATGAGTACATCCCGTACCCTGCCAGAGACGGTGGGATGGGTCAGACAGGAGGGCCTCTCCTTGAATCTGCCCACCGACAGGCTGGCCTTTCTGATTGCGATCAAGACGCTGTCCGAGGACGAGTCTGATCTCTCGGAGGCCGCGCTGCACGACGCCTTCGGCTATGTGAGCAGCGCCTTCGGCCAGATGGACGAAACCCTCTCGGGTCGCGCCAACAACGCCATCAACGATCTCATTCGCCAGCAGCTGCTGTCGCGCTTCACCACCGACATGGTGGCGGGGGAGAGCCTCTATCGCCTGTCGCGCCTCGGGGTCGGCATCGTCGACTTCTTCATGGAGAACCGCCAGGTCGACTCCATCAAGCTCTCCATCCTGCTCGAACACCTGGCGGCCGAGCTCGACACCGCCCGCGAGGCGGCGCTCGAGACCAATACCCGGGAGCAGTGGGACGCAGAAGTGCTGCCGCGCCTCACCTTCTCCCTGGAGGAGACCCTGGGGCGCATCGATCTCACCCAGCGCGCCATGGACGAGCAGCAGAATCAGGTCAAGAACGAGATTGCGGCCCTGCTGACCCAGAACTGGATCGACGCCATCCACAGCTGCGAGAAGCTGCTGCGCGAGACGGGCCAGACCCTGCGCGAGCTGCAGGATACCCTGGATGCCGCCGGCCACCGCCTGCAGGCGGGGCTGCTCAACATTCAGGAAGCGGCCCAGGGGCGCGACGATCTCCTCCACGTCGAGGAGCTGACCCATGCCCTGCAGGGGCGGCTCGACGTCATCACCTCCTGGGGTCAGCAGTGCATCGAGCTCTGGTCCCGCTATGACAGGCACGTCCACAAGTTCATCCGCAACGCCATCGACATGGACAAGAACCGCGCCTTCAGCCAGCGGCTGCGGGAATCCATCCGCAACTTCGAGCAGCACAACTTCTTGCTCAGAGTCGCCGAGGAGCCGCGCCTCCTGGAGCTGCGGGACGAAACCATCGCCATCCACGACGAGGAGGTGACCGGCGAGGTGCCCCTCGAGATGGAGTTCATGGAGATGGTGGACATCAACCAGGCGCTGGCGGAGCGCATCGAGCGTTATCTGGCCCGCTATCCCGAGCAGGGGCAGCAACTGGATCTCGCCGACGTGCTGCGAGAATACCTGCTCGATTTCCCGGCCCACGCCCACTTCGACGTGGCGCGTCTGCTGATAGACCAGGCCGTGCGCCTCGGCCATGCCAGCGGTGAGCGCGAGCTGCACCGCCAACCCGCATGGAAACCCATTAACCAAGCTGGATCCAAGGTTCAGGCCTATGTCATTGATCAATTCTGAGTTTCCCTTGCCCCTGCGGCTCGCAGAGGCCATCGCCAACCCCTTGTTTCCGCGCATCGACACCGCCCTGCGCTCGGGGCGCCACATCAGTGCCGACGATTTCGAACAGCATTCGGCCCTGGTGGAGTTCCATGGCGAGCTCGAGATCTTCTACGGCCGCTATCAGGTCGAGCTCATCAAGGCGCCTGAGGGCTTCTTCTACCTGCGCCCGCGCCCGAGCGCCGACATCGGAACAACCGTTTTATCTGAGCTCGATATGCTGGTGGGCAAGGTGCTCTGCTACCTCTATTTGAGCCCGGATCGCCTCGCCTCCGAAGGGGTCTTCACCATGGGTGAGCTGCAGGAGGAGGTGCTGAGTCTGGCGGACGAGAAGCAGTTGCTGCGCATGGTCAACAGCCGCTCCGGTGGCACGGATCTCGACAAGAAGAAGCTGCTCGAGAAGATCCGCACCTCCATGCGCCGTCTCAAGCGCCTCGGGATGATCACCGCCCTTGGCAACAGCGACAAATTCCGGGTCAACGAATCCGTGTTCCGCTTCGCCGCCGATGTGCGTTCCGACGAGGATCCCCGCGCCGTGCAGCTGCGGATGATCCAGGAGGGGGAGGCCATCTTCCACGACGACGAGATGCCGAGCAGCGACTCGCTGTTCGAGGATATTGAAGAGGATCTGGACGAAGAGCAGCTGGAGCTGGAGGTGGAAGATGATCTGCAACGTTAATGTTCTGGCACCGATGGCGTCGGCCGGTTTGATGGAGAGTGCGGCGTGAGAGGCAAATTCAAATCCCTGACCATGGTCAACTGGAACGGCTTCTTCGCCCGGACCTTCGATCTCGACCAGCTGGTCACCACCCTGTCCGGCGGCAACGGCGCGGGCAAATCCACCACCATGGCGGCCTTTATCGCGGCCCTGATCCCGGATCAGTCCCTGCTCCACTTCCGCAACACCACAGAGGCGGGCTCATCCAGCGCGTCCCGTGACAAGGGGCTCTACGGCAAGCTGCAGCGCGGTCACTGCTATTCGCTGCTGGAAGTGATGAACAGCCGCGAGCAGCGGATCTGGGTCGGCGTGCACCTGGAGCAGGTGGCGAACCGGGACAACAAGGTCAACATCACCCCCTTCGCCCTGGTGGACGTGCCAGACAGCCTGCAACCCACGGATCTGCTGCTGGAAAAACTCCATGACGGCAAGGGGCGGGTGCGCGCCTTCGCCGATCTGAAGGGGGCCGCCGCCGAGCTGGGGGCCATCAAGGTCGCCAAGTTCAATACGGTGACCGATTATCACAACTTCATGTTCGAGTTCGGCATCACGCCCAAAAAATTGCGTGATCAAAAGGATCGCGGCAAGTTCTATCGCCTGATCGAGGCCTCGCTGTATGGCGGTATCTCTTCGTCCATCAGCCGCTCCCTGCGGGAATACCTGTTGCCGGAGAACTCCGGGGTGCGCAAGGCGTTCCAGGACATGGAGGCGGCCATCTACGAGAACCGCCGCACCCTGGAAGCCATCAAGGAGACCCAGGGCCAGCGGGATCTGTTCAAGAACCTGATCACCGAGACCACCCACTACGTGGCGGCGGAGTATGTGCGGGGCGCCGCCGAGAAGAGCCGTCTCTCCGAGCTGGCCCTCAAAGCCCGTGCCGAGCTCGCCGGCAAACGCCGTCTGCTGGCGGAAGAGAAGCAGCGCGCCATCTATCTGGCGGACGAGGTGGATCAGCTCACCAACCGCGAGAAGCTCCTGACCGACGAGCTGGAGTCCGCCGCCGAGCACCTGGCCAAGGTGATGGCCGCCGTGGCGCTGCAAAAGAAGATAGAGCTGTATCGCGCCGATCTGCGGGAGCTCAACGACAAGCTCGAGCAGCAGCAGGCGGTGGTGGAAGAGATCCACGGCCAGTTGCTGGAAATGGAGGAGCGCAAGGAGCTGGCCCAGGCAGAGGTAGACAGCCTCAAGACCCAGCTCGCCGACTATCAGCAGGCGCTGGACATTCAGCAGACCCGCGCCATCCAGTACCGCCAGGCGGTGCAGGCGCTGGAGACGGCCCGCACGCAGTGCGAGCTGCCGGGATTGAGCGCCGAGCAGGCGAGCGACACCCTGCACCAGTTCCGCGCCGCCGAGCAGAGCCTCACCAGCCGGGTGCTGGGGGCCGAGCAGCAACTGGCGCTGGCCAAGGCGGCGGTGGCCGAGCATCAGGCCGCGCTGACACTGCTGCTGAGCATTGCTCCCGAGACCGCTCGCGAGGCGGCCTGGCCCACGGCGCAGGCGCTACTCAAGCGTCACATCGAAGACAAAGCCCGCATTGCCCAGGGGCAGGGGCTGCGCGCCGCGCTGGCCCGCCTCGAGAAAGAGAGCGACAGCCAGAAGGCGCTCTTCAAGTTGCGCGACGAGCTGCAGCAGGCTTCCGGTCAGCTTATTGCCAGTCAGGATGAGCTGGAGATCTTCCTGGAAGCCCAACGCACCCGTCAGGAGGAGCTGAGTGATCAGCAGGCGGAGGCGAACCAGCGCCGCGCCAGCCTCGAGCATCAGGGCGCCCAGCTCGGCCGCGATATCAGCGATCTCACCAAGCTGGCCCCGCGCTGGCTCAAGTCGTTCGAGAAACTCGAGCAGTTGCGCGAGCAAAGTGGCTTGGCCTTGGACACTGCCGAGGCGCTCTCGGCCGGCATGCAGACAGTGCTCGACAAGGAGCGGGAGTTCGAGCAGGAGAGCAACCGCATCCAGGGGCAGAAGCAGGCGCTGGAGCGGCAAATTCGCAACCTGCAGCTGGGGGCTGGCGAGGCGGATCCGCGCCTGGCCCGCGTCGCCGAGCAGGTGGGGGGCGTGCTGCTCTCCGATGTCTATGACGATATCTCCATCGACGATGCCCCTTACTACTCCGCGCTTTACGGCCCGGCTCGCAGCGCTCTGGTGGTGCTTGACCTTGAAGGCGCCATCGAGCGGCTGAAAAAGCTGGAAGATTGCCCGGAGGATATCTACCTCATTCAGGGCAACCCCGACTCCTTTGACGAGGATCTGGTGGAAGCGGACGAGCTCGGTGACGCCGTGCTGGTGCGCACCAGCAAGCGTCAGGTGCGCTTCTCCCGCTACCCCGAGCTGCCGCTCTTTGGCCGCGCCGCCCGGGAAAAACGGATCGAGCAGCTCGACCTTGAGCGGGAAAATCTTATCGAGGGCTACGCCAAGGCCGCCTTCGAGCAGCAGAAGTACCACCGCCTCTACGGCCACTTCCGCGACTTTATCGGCCAGCATCTGGATATCGCCTTCCGCCCGGACCCGGAAGCCGAAGTGCAGGCCAAGCAGGCCGAACTGCGCAAGCTGCAAGAAACCATGGCCGAGTGCGACAAGCAGCTGGCCGAGGCCAAGGCCGCCGCCGCCCAGCTGACTCGCCATATCCAGCTGGTGCAGGGGATGCTGCCCTTTGCCCACCTCTTTGCCGAGACAGAGCTGGCGGCCCGCCTCGAGGCGGCCCGCGCCGATGTGGAGGCACTTAAAACCGCCGAAGCCTTTGTGGCCCAGCATGGCAAGGGGCTGGAGAAGCTTGAGACCCTGGTGCAGGTGCTGCGCCAGGATCCCCAGGATCTCTCTGCCCTGCAGGCAGCCTTCGACGAGGCGAGCGACCTGCTGGCGGAGCAGAAGCGCCGCGCCTACGCGCTGGATCAGCTGGTGGCCCGGCTGCCGCACTTTGCCTATCAGGACGCACAAGACCTGCTCGGCAAGGCATCCGAGATGAGCGAGCGCCTCAAAGAGAAGCTTAAAATAGCGGAGCTTGCCGCCCGCACCGCCGGCGAGCAGCACAAGCAGATAGCCCTGCGTCACACCGAGGCGCTGCAACTGCGCACGGCGCTCGATTCCAGCGCCTCGGCCAAGGGCCAGACCCTGGCGGAGTTCGAGCAGGAGCTGGGGGCCATGGGGCTCACCCTGTCGGACGACATGGAGGAGAAATCCCGCGCCCACAAGAAGGAGATCGAAGAGCTGCTCATCCGTACCCGCTCCCGTCGCACCAGCGCCGAGGCCCAGTTGCAGGTGACCAAGCGCGAGATCGAATCCCTCGGCGGGCGTCTCAAGCTGGAAGGCAAAGACTACTTCGGTGCCCGCAAATCCCTGGTGGGCCACAAGGCGAGCTGGTCGCGGGTGGTGCGTCTGGCGCGGGAGACCGACGTCGAGAAGCGCCTCAACAAGCGGGAGCTGGCTTACTTAGACAGCGACGAGCTGCGCTCCATGTCGGACAAGGCCCTCGGCGCCCTGCGGGTCGCCGTGGCCCACGACGAGGCCCTGCGCGATGCGCTGCGACTGTCGGAGGGCAACCGCAGCACCGAGCAGAAGGTTGCCTTCTACGTGCAGGTCTACCGTTACCTCAAAGATCGCATCCGCAACGACATCATCCGCTCGGACGATCCGGTGGAGGCCATCGAGGAGATGGAGATCGAGCTGGCCCGTCTGGCGGACGAGCTCAAGCAGCGGGAAAATCACCTGTCCCTCTCCTCCCACGAGGTGGCGGCCAAGATCACCAACATCATCCGCCGGGAGCAGAACCGCATCCGGGTACTGAACCAGGGCTTGCAGAACATCGCCTTCGGCCTGGTGCGCGGGGTGCGCCTCAACGTCAATATCCGCGAGGCCCACACTCGTCTGCTGACCGCGCTCGCCGATCAGAGTGCCATGCACAACGATCTGTTCGCCGACAAGGAGCTCAGCTTCTCCGAGGCCATGGCCAAGCTGTTCCAGCGCCTGAACCCGCAGATAGAGCAGGGGGAGCGCAACTATCAGGTGATGGGGGACGTGCTGCTGGACTACCGCAACTACCTGGAGCTCGAAATCGAGGTACAGCGCGGTGCCGATGGCTGGCTGCGTGCCGAGAGCGGTGCCCTCTCCACCGGCGAGGCGATCGGCACCGGTCAGGCCATCCTCTTGATGGTGCTCATCAGCTGGGAGGAGGAGTCCCGCCGCCTGCGCGGCAAGGACATCGCCCCCTGCCGTCTGCTGTTCCTCGACGAAGCGGCGCGCCTGGATGGCAAGTCCATCGCCACCCTGTTCGAGCTGTGCGAGCGGCAGGACATGCAGCTGCTTATCGCGGCGCCGGAGAACATCAGCCCCGAGAAGGGCACCACCTACAAGCTCATCCGCAAGGTGCAGGGCAAGCACGAGCACGTGCATGTGGTGGGGCTGCGGGGCTTCGGTTTCGCCGATGACAAGCTCATCGCCTGATCCCTGACACAGACTGACGGGTGAACACACAAACGGGAGGCTTGGGCCTCCCGTTTTCCATGGGAAATATGAGAGAGTAGGCCCCTGTTCGCGGGATCCAGATTGGTGCTGAAAGTGATGATGAGAGTGGCGATGGAAGATATGAGAGGCAAGGTACAAAGAGGGCTGCTGGCCTCCCTGTGCCTGCTGCTTGCGGCCTGCAGCAGCCAGCCTGATGCAGGCAGTGCGGGCAACTGGCGGGGTTATACCCAGACGGGGCTGGCCTCCTACTATGCCGATCGCTACCACAACAAGAAAACCGCCAGCGGCGAGCCCTACCAGAAGAGCGCCAACACCGCCGCCCACATGACGCTGCCCTTCGGCGCCATGGTGAGGGTGACCAACCTTGCCAACGGCAAGAGCGTGGTGGTGCGGGTCAATGACAGGGGCAACTTCCCGAGGGGGCGAGTGATCGATCTCTCAAGGGCTGCATTCAGTACCATAGGCAACACCCGATCCGGTCTTATCAAGGTCAAGGTCGAGGTGCTGTAGGGGGTTGCAGACGGACCATTGCACAGTGGGAGATGGCGGGAGCCCGCTCTTTGCATCTCGGCGTTGACAGCCTCCCGCCTTCAGCCGTATCTGTGTGATTGCGTGACTGCCACTCAGGCAGGCACCCGGCTGATCTCTTGCTGCCCTCGCCAGGGCGCCAATACGGAGGTTGTTGAGATGACGAACCGCACGCCCATTCAGGCCACACAGATCCCGGAGAACAAGGCCAGGTCCCTCTATCCGGAGCCCTTTGCCTCCCTGGTCAAGCACCGCACCCGGCGCTGGCTGGGGGACCACTTCGGTCTCGCCAATCTTGGGGTCAACCTGACGACCCTGGCGCCGGGGGCCATCTCGGCGCTCAAACACCATCACGGTCTGCAGGACGAGTTCATCTATGTGCTCTCGGGCAACCCCACCCTGCGCTATGGGGAGGAGGAGTATCTGATGTCGCCGGGGGAGTGCATCGGCTTCAAGGGCGGCAACGGCCTGGCCCACCAGTTGCTCAACCACGGTGAGGTGGAGGCGGTCTATCTCGAGGTGGGGGACAGGCTGGCGGGGGACACAGTCCAATACCCTGACGACGATCTGGCCCTGGTGCAGGGCGCCGATGGCGCCTGGGTAGCCAGACACAAGGACGGGTCCCCCTATTAGGGACTCCTTACTCTTTGGGAAAGCATGACAAGCCTATGAAATTCATCCCCTTTGGTGACGTGCGCGCAGAGGATTTTCTGCCCCTGGTCAACGACGAGACGCTGCGAAAGCACCTGATTGACCACCCCACCTTCGATGCCGCCGGGGTGCGGGCCTGGATGGATGAGAAGATGGAGATAGACGCGCTGCCCGGTTGCCGCGTGCGCGCCGTCCTCATCGATGGCGCCCTGGTGGGGTGGTGCGGCCTCCAGCCCGATGAGGAGGGGGTCGAGATTGCCATCGTGATCGCCAGGGCGGGTTGGGGCAGGGGGCTCGCCATCTTCCACGAGATGATGGGCTGGGCGCGCACCATGGGCCATCAGGAGGTGGTCTTTCATCTGCTGGGCACCCGCCCCCCATACAGATCCCTCGTCAGGCGCGCCACCAGGGTGAAGAAGACGACACTCTCCGGGCACTCCTTCACCAGCTATTACTTCAGGGTTCAGAGTTGGAGCAGGCCCTGACGGTGAGCCAGGCGCTCGCCTCTGGCCGCGCATCTGTCCCTGCCGCCGCCTCTTTGTTCACCCTGTTGAACACTCTGTCCATCCTGGCCATCTATATCGGCCTGACCGCCATGCCTACACTGGGCGCCATGTTGGGGGAGGCGGCTGCCATGAGAAGGCAGGCACCTCCCGGTCTCTTGATGATGTGACAGTGGAGAAACAGGGATGAAGAGAGAGTCGGACAAGATAGTGTCGATCGCCGTGCTCAAGGCCCGCGCCGGCATGAGGGAGCGCCTGCGCCAGGGGTTGCTCGCGCTGATAGCGCCCACCCGCCAGGAGCCTGGCAACCTCGATTACGTGCTGTTCGAGCTGAAGGAGGAACCCGGCACCTTCTACATGCGCGAAGCCTTCGTGAGCCAGGCCGCCCTGGATGCCCACTGCGCGAGCGACTATTTTCAGGCCTTCGCCCGCCAGGCGGACGAGCTGCTGGCCGAGCCCCTTCGGCTCGTTTTCATGGAGGAAGTGAGTCCCTGACCCCTGCCACACAGCCCGATGATCCCTCATCGGGCTGTTTGCCTTCAGCCTCGCTCCGGCAGGTTCATCTGCTCGCTCATGGTGTCGATGAAGTGGCGGATGGCGGTGGTCGCGGGCTGTCCGGCCAGGGGCGGGGCATGGAGCACGCAGAGATCGGCGGGGATCCCCTGCTCGAGGCGGATGAAGCGCACATGGGGCCACTTCTGACGGGCGTAGCTCGCGGGCACCAGCGCCACCTGCTGGCTGGTGGCCACCACTGCCATCAGGGTATTGGGCTCCACCACCTCCTGGCGCAGTCGGGGGTAAAAGCCCTCCACCAGGCAGGCGTTGATGATGAGATCCGTGGAGGCGGAGTTGGCGCGGTTCATCAGCACGAAGGGCTCTGCGGCGAGCTCGGGCAGGGAGACCCGCTTGCGATCCCGCAGGGGGTGTTCGTCCGATACCACCAGCACCATGGACTCCCGATAGACGATCTCGGCCTGCAGCGGGTGGATGTTGAGGGTGTCGGCGAAGCGGGCGAGGCCGATGTCTATCTCCTTGCTGGCCAGCGCCTGCTTCTGGCGCTCGGGAGAGAGCTCGGTGAAGGTGATCTCGCACTCGGGGTGGCGCTGGTGGCACTGGCGGATCACCTCGCCAAAGCCAGCCCAGAAGATGGAGCTGACCAACCCGATGCGGATCTGGTTGCGCTCCATGCGCCCCGCCTGCACCACCCGGTTGAGGCCGCTCTCCAGCACATCGAACAGCCGCTCGCATTCGGCCTGCAGCAGACGCCCTGTGGGGGTCAGGTTCACCTGACGGGTGTGGCGATCAAACAGGGTCACTCCCAGCAGGGATTCCAGCTCTTTGATGTGAGCGCTCAGCGGCGATTTGGAGACATTGAGCCGCAGGGCGGCCCGGCTGAAGTGACCCTGGCTCGCCACTTCATGGAAGTAGCGCAGCATCTTGAGGGTGACGCGATCGCGCCATTGGCTGTCCGGGAACATGGTCTCTCCAGGCTTGAGGGGTGAGATCGCCGTCAAAGATCGGGCACGGATATGGCGGGGCAGCGAGGCGGGTCCCTCCTGAAAGCGCGATCCACATCACACAGGGTCCCAGCGATTTTCTCCCTCCGGCGCTCCGTTTGACGGAGAAATGGCATGACGCGGCGGTTTTTGGGCCATTTCAGGCGCGCCATCGCCCCATCACACCGGCCATTGTGCTTTATATCGGGATAATCAGGCCGATTTTAGCGATTTTTGTCGTCCAATACCTCTCCTAGAGTGAGCGCCATGTCTCATTCACAGCCTCAAGAGGTGCAACTCATGCAACAAGATCCCGTACTCAACGCCGTCGCCACCATTCTCGCCCGCAAGCCGGGGTTTGCCCCCCGCGCCGCCATGATCCTGGGCTCCGGCCTCGGCGTGCTGGCCGATGCGCTGGAGGAGAAAGTCACCATCCCCTACGAGGAGCTGGACGGCTTCCCGGTCAGCACGGTGGCGGGCCACAGCGGCGAGCTGGTGCTCGGCAAGCTGCACGGGGTGGACGTGGTCTGCATGAAGGGGCGCGGCCACTACTACGAACACGAGACCATGAAGGTGATGACCACCCCGGTGCGCACCTTCAAGCGGCTGGGCTGCGAGCTGCTGCTGGTGACCAATGCGGCCGGATCGCTGCGCCCGGAGCGGATCGGGGTCGGCTCCCTGGTCATCTTCAACGATCACATCAACACCATGCCGGGCACCCCCATGACGGGGGCCAATGACGAGGCCTATGGCCCGCGCTTCTTCAGCCTGGCCAATGCCTATGACAAGGGGTTGCGCAGCGAGGCGCTGGCGCTGGCCGAGCGGGAGGGGATCGCCGTCAATCAGGGGGTCTTCGTCTCCTACAGCGGCCCCTGTTTCGAGACCGCCGCCGAGATCCGCATGATGCAGATCATCGGGGGCGACGTGGTGGGGATGTCGGTGGTGCCCGAGGTGGTCAGCGCCGCCCATTGCGCGCTGCCGGTGCTGGCCATCTGCGCCATCACCAACATGGCGGAGGGGCTTGGCGACGTGCAGCTCTCCCACGAGCAGACCCTCAAGTGCGCCAAGCTCGCGGAAGCGGACTTCATCCGCCTCATCAACGCCTTCATCCAGCACCACTTCCAGTAAGCAGGGAACGACCAGGAGGTCAGATATGTTTGCAGCAGGATTTCTCGGTATGGCGGCGCTGATCCTCATCGCCGTGCTCGCCTCGACCAACCGCCGGGCCATTCGCCTGCGCACCGTGGGGCTGGCGCTGGCCTTGCAGGTCGCCATCGGCGCCCTGGTACTCTATGTCCCGCTGGGGCGCCGGGCGCTGGAGGGGATGGCCCACGGGGTCGACGCGGTGCTGGCAAGCGGCAAGGCAGGGATCCACTTCCTGTTTGGCAACCTGGTCAACTTCTCGGTGGAGGGCATCGGCTTCGTGTTTGCCCTCAACGTGCTGCCCCTGGTGGTCTTCTTCTCGGCGCTCATCGCCGTGCTCTACTACCTCGGCATCATGCAGCTGGTGATCCGCTTCATCGGCGGTGCCATGGCGCGGCTGCTCGGCACCTCCCAGACCGAGTCCATGTCGGCGGTGGCCAACGTCTTCGTCGGCCAGAGCGAGGCGCCCCTGGTGGTCAAGCCCTACATGCCCAGGATGAGCGATTCGGAGTTCTTCGCCGTCATGTGCGGCGGCATGGCCTCGGTCTCCGGCACCGTGCTGGCGGGTTACGCCATGATGGGAGTGGACATGCAGTACCTGCTGGCCGCTTCCTTCATGGCGGCGCCAGGCGGGATCCTGTTTGCCAAGCTGATCATCCCCGAGACCAGCCAGCCGGACTATGTGTTCGACCACAGCATCCAGTTTGATGGCAAGAAGCCGGAGAACGTGCTGGCGGCGGCAGGCGAGGGAGCCAGCAGTGGCCTCAAGCTGGCGGCGGCCATCGGCGCCATGCTGATCGCCATGATCGGGCTGGTGACCCTGGTCAACACCCTGCTGGGCGGGGTGGGGGAGATGGTGGGCATGCCGCTCTCCCTCGAGCTCATCCTGGGCTGGATCTTCTCGCCGCTCGCCTTCCTGCTTGGAGTGCCGCTGGCGGATATCGGTATCGCCGGCGCCATGATCGGCAAGAAGCTGGTGGTGAACGAGTTCGTGGCCTACAGCGATCTGGCTCCCTACCTGAAAGACGCGAGCACGGTCACCGCCGCCGGCCTGCAGGTGCTGGAGGAGAAGTCCAAGGTGATCATCAGCTTCGCCCTGTGCGGCTTTGCCAACCTGGCCTCCATGGGGATCCTCATTGGCGGCCTCGGCACCCTGTGCCCGTCGCGCACCGACTTCATCGCCCGCTACGGCCTGCGTACCGTGCTGGCGGCCACCTGCTCCAACCTGATGAGCGCCGCCATCGCCGGTGTCTTCTTCTCCCTGACCTGAGCCTCTCACCCTTGTTCCGGGGCGCTGCGGCGCCCCTCTCTTATCCCGACAGGAGCCTTTTATGACCCCAGTGACTGCCTTTCAACCTGCCTGCGCCACCACCGAGGCCGCCATCCGGGCCATCTCGCTGATGGACCTCACCAGCCTCAACGACGATGATCACGACGCGCGCATCATCGCTCTCTGCCATCAGGCCCGGACCCCCGTCGGCAACACCGCGGCTGTGTGCATCTACCCGCGCTTCGTGGGGCTGGCCAGGCTCACCCTGGCGGCTCAGGGCACCCCTGACGTCAAGGTCGCCACCGTGGTCAACTTTCCCCATGGGGACGATGAGCTAGATGTCGTGCTGGCCGAGACCCGCTCAGCCCTCGCGGATGGCGCCGACGAGATCGATCTGGTGATCCCCTGGCGTGCGCTCAAGGCCGGGGACGAGGCGCCCGCCCGGGCGCTGGTGCGTGGCTGCAAGGGGTTGTGCGGAACCCGGGTGCTCAAGGTGATCATCGAATCCGGCGAGCTGAAGAGCCCTGCGCTTATTCGCGCCGCCTCCCTGCTCGCCATCGAGGAGGGGGCCGATTTCATCAAGACCTCTACCGGCAAGGTGGCGGTCAATGCCACCCCGGAGGCGTGCCGCGTCATGCTGGCGGCCATCGCCGAGTGCGGCGCTCAGAACCGGGTGGGTTTCAAGGCGGCAGGCGGGGTGAAAAGCGCCCGGGAGGCGGGGGAGTATCTGGCCATGGCGGCCGGGCACTTTGGCGATGAGTGGCTGGTTGCCGGGCGTTTTCGCTTCGGCGCCTCCAGCCTGCTCGACCAGTTGCTGGTGACGCTTGGCGAGGGCAAGATGTCCCCTGCTACCGACCACGGTTATTGATCTCTTCCGGCGGCGCCTGCGGGCGCCCCTTGGTACAGGTGCATTGCATGTCTTATCCCCCTGTTTCTCTCGCAAAGGCCCACGGCAAGGTGCTGCTGTTCACCCTGCTCATCAGCCTCTCGTTTCCCATCGGCAGCGCCCTGACGGCGTTGCTGGATCCCCTGGTGGTCAC
Source organism: Aeromonas genomosp. paramedia (assembly GCF_023093515.1). NCBI lineage: Bacteria > Pseudomonadati > Pseudomonadota > Gammaproteobacteria > Aeromonadales > Aeromonadaceae > Aeromonas > Aeromonas genomosp. paramedia. Next base: position 155,245 of record NZ_JAAROG010000011.1, on the reverse strand, counting down.
CTGGGTGCGTTACCTGCTGGCCTCCCTTATCTTCGTCGGGGTGCTGGGGTATCAGGGGCGTTTCGCGCTGCCTTCCCTGCGGGATCTGGGGCGCTATACCCTGATCTCCCTGCCGGCCCTCTGCTACTTCGTCGCCATGTTCGTGGCGCTGCAGGAAACCAGCGCCCTCGATGCCAGCGCACTCTACACCACGGTGCCGCTGATCAGCGCCCTGGCCGGCATGCTGATCTTCCGCCGCGCCATCGGCTGGGGAATGGGGCTGGCCCTGCTGGGGGGCATGGTGGCAGCGGCCCTCATCATCTTTCGCGGCGATCTGGGATTGGTGGCGAACCTCAGCCTCACTCCTGGCAATCGCATCTACCTGCTCGGCTGCGTGGCCATGGCCCTCAACCCTATCCTGATCAAGCGCTACTACCGGGGGGAGTCCTTCCTTCACCTGACCGGCTGGACCCTGATCTGCGCCACCCTGCTGCTCACCCCGGTGGCGCTGCCCGGATTGCTGGCGACCGACTGGATCCGGGTCTCCCTGCCGGTGGGCTTGGGGCTTGGCTACCTGGCCCTCTTTGCCACGGCGCTCAGCTTCTTGTTGTTCCAGCAGGGGAGCGTGGCGCTGCAACCGGAGCAGGTGTCGGCCTACACCTACCTCATCCCGGTGATGGTGCTGCTCACCGGCATGCTGACCGGGGAGGCCATACACTGGGAGCAGGTGGGCTGGGGTGTCGGGGGCGTGCTGCTGACCATGGTGGTCATGGTGCTGCTGCCCGTTCATGCCGGCAAACGGGGAACGGTCTGAAGGGGCTGCCTGTGGCCGTTATCAAGAAGGAGAGCGTCATGAGAAGAACCCTGATCCTGGTGCGCCACGGCAAGTCGAGCTGGGAAGAGCAGGGGCTGCCTGACAGGGCGCGGCCTTTGGCCGCACGGGGCCTGCGCGACGCCCCCCTGATGGGCGTGCGCCTGGCGAGGGAGGGGGTGAGACCCGATCTTATCCTGTCGAGCCCCGCCTGCCGGGCCCTGTCGACGGCGAACATCATCGCCGAGGTGCTCGGCTACCGGCCAGAGGAGATAGTCACGGACGAGCGGCTCTATGGCAGCGATGTCGGGACTCTGCTTGAGGTGATGGCTGAGCTTGGGGACGCGTTCAGGTGCGTCATGCTCTTTGGTCACGATCCCGAGCTCACCGACCTTGCCCACCGCTTTTCCGGCAGGATCACCCGGATGCCGACCTGCGCCGTCGCCCGCTTCACCTTCGACGCCCCCTCCTGGTCGGCCGCCGCGTCGCAAACGCCGGTGACGGCCGTGCTGGATTATCCGAAAAAAGGGTAGGGGTAGAGAGGGTCCCGGTTGCAAGCAGACAGAAACAACAAGGGGAGCCTCGGCTCCCCTTGTTGTGATGGTAACGGGGTTATTTGGCCGCGATCGGTCCCTTGGTGCCCGCGTCGTTGTCGACCCAGCCATCCTCCTCCTTGAGACGACGGTCCCCCTGGATGGTGTAGATGACCATGCCCTCCTTGAACACCAGGGCCCCGTCGGATTTCCTGGCGCTGACCTTCTTGTCGTTGACCCACACCTGATCCTTGTCATCGATGCGGATGGTGGCGACGGTGGCGCCCGTCTCGGGGAAGGTGGCGACCCAGTTGCCGGCGTAGGGGCTGGCGCTGGTGGCCGCCGGAGCATCACCGAACCCGGCGGCCGCGTTCTCGGCCTGGGTCTTGTTGATGTCACAGCCATTGAGCTCGCTCACCTGGGTGCAGCCGGAGCGCTCCAGCTTCTGTGCGTAGCTCATGTTCAGACCGCTGTCGGCAGCCGGGGCGGCAGCACCGAATCCCGCCTTGGCATTCTCCGCCTTGGTCTTGTGAATATCGCAGCCCTGGGCCTCGGTCACCTGGGTACAGCCGGAGCGTTCCAGCTGCTGGGCATATTTTGCGTTGATGGCGTGCGCCGGGGCCATGCCAAGCAGGGTCAGGGTCAGGGTCACGATCAGAGCAGCATTCCTGGACATAATTCATCCCTCAAAATGTGAGTCTTGCCGATTCAGTTCAGCCTCGGCGGCCATGAGCAACGGCCTGGGTTTGCGCACATCATGGGTGCGAGGTGGCAGGCCTGTTTCACGTTAGCACCTGGCGCTGGACTCGCACAGGTGAGCCAGCAAATCGATGCCATCCACCTTACCCCTGAGCCCGCCAGCTCAGCTTTGGGGCACTCTTATTCCCTTGTCGAGGTAGAGGCTGCTGTAGTGGGCGCGATGGGTGACGAACATCACCTGGTGGCGGCTGCCGTCGGAGAGGATGACGAAATCCCCGGCCTGGGCCGGGCTTTGCAACAGGATCTCGTGCTCGGGGGCCGTCAGCTTGTCGACCTCTTCCCTGAAAATGAGGGTGTATGAATACATATGGCACTCCACTGCAGGCGCATATACAGACACGTTTCCCAACTCTAGTCGCCACTGCCCGGATCCGCGGCGCTCAAGCGACACCTGTGCGGCCGTTAATTTTATGGGTAAGCTGAACCCCTGATGCGCGCCCCCGGAAGGGGCCGCCAGGATGAGCCTATGAACCTTACTTTTCATGAAGCAAGAAGCCAAGGAGTTGTCATGACGGAGCTGGTCACTGAGCTGGTGCGGATCGCCGCCTTTTCCGATGGACCCCGGGGGGGCAATCCCGCCGGCGTCTGGATCGGGGCCCAACTGCCGACGGCGGAGGAGATGCAGCGGATCGCCGCAGAGGTCGGATTTTCGGAGACGGCCTTCGCCGCCCCGCTGCACAGCGAGGAGCAAGGCACAGAGGTGCCCCAATGGCGGGTGCGCTACTTCTCTCCCGAGGCGGAGGTGCCGTTTTGCGGCCATGCCACCATCGCCCTCGGGGTGGCGCTGGCGCGCCGCTTCGGGGCAGGGGATCATGCCTTGCACCTCAGCCAGACCAAGATCCGGGTCTCGGGCTGGCAGGATGAGCAGGGCCAATGGCAGGCGGCACTGCAATCCCCGTCGACCCGCAGCAAACCGGCGCAGGCGGATCTGATGCGCGAAGCCCTGGCGCTGTTTGGCTATGACGCGGCCAGCCTGGATCCCCGCATTCCCCCAGCGCTCATCCACGGCGGCGCCGATCATCTGGTGCTGGCGCTCAAGGATCGCGCTGCGCTCTCGGCCATGCACTATTCGCTGGCGCAGGGTCGCCTGCTGATGCGCCGGGAGGGCCTGGTGACCATTCTGCTGGTCCATGTGCAAGGGGATCGGCTGTTCCACACCCGCAATGCCTTTGCCTACGGCGGCGTCTATGAGGATCCGGCCACAGGCGCCGCGACCGCCGCCTTCGCCGGCTACTTGCGCGACCTGCACTGGCCCCACGGCGGTGCCATCGACATAGTGCAGGGGGAAGACATGGGCATGCCGTCGCGGCTGCACGCCGAGATCCCGGCCGAACCCGGCAGCTCTGTGCGGGTGTCCGGCGGGGCACGGCTGATGTGATGCCGTGATGCGAGAGTGACAGCCTGTCCGGCCGCCGTCTTGGCTGGGGTATGAAGGGAAAGAGCCCTTGGAGGGCAAGATGGGCCCCTGATCATCCGCTGATCAGGGGCCTATGGGCGCTCAGGGCCGACCGCTGAGCAAGATGGCGCCGCCCAGAGAGATAAAGATCCCCCCGGTGATGCGGCTAAACAGACGCTGGCCGTGCGCCGGCTTGAAGTAGCTGCCGGCGCGTCTGGCCAGGGCTACATAGCAGAGGTGCACCAGGGTGACGATGACGCAGATGGTCAGGTACATGGTGAAGAACTGGATGGGCAGCGGGCTCTGGTGATCGAGAAACTGGGGCAGCAGCGCGCAGAGGAAGATGATGGTCTTGGGGTTGCTGGCCGACACCAGGAAGGCTTCCCGCAGCAGGGAGCCCTTGCTCCGGGACGGGTGGCTGGCGCCAACCCGTTGCGCCTCCTGACTCCCAGCGTCGGTTGCCCGCAGCGCCTTGTAGCCGAGATAGATCAAGTAACCGCCGCCCGCCAGCTTGAGGGCGAGGAAGAGGGGCGGCAAGGTCTGCAGCAGGGCGCCGACCCCCATGGCGACCAGACAGATGAAAATTGCCTGACAGAACAGATTCGCGCCTATGGTGAGCAGGGCCGGGCGCCAGCCGAGCTGCAGGCCGTTCTTTATCACCAGCAGCACATTGGGCCCCGGGGTCAGGGTCGCCAGCAGATAGGCCAGCAGGAACAACATCCATGTATCCAGGCTCATGATATCTCCTTGGTAAGGAGCACATCATGCTCCGCCCCCGGGGCCGCGTCCAGTGACGACTGCCACCAGGATGTGGAGATTTTTCAGGTGCTTAACTTAAGTGGTTGCCATGGGGGGAAGGGGGGCTCAGGGGGCTTTGCTGCCCGGAAAAATAAGAAACCGTCCACGAAGGACGGTTTATCCAGGCTGCCGGCCCTTACTTCAGGGCTTTCTTCAGCTTCTTGATCTTGCCTTCGTGCTTGGCAATTTTCTCCTGGCGGGCGGCGATTTTCTTCTTGATATCTTTCTTGCTGGCTTTGGCCATAGGTCGTGCTCCTTGTGTCAAGAGAACATCATGGGATCAGATGTTCAGGATCTCTCCATCTGAAGAGCCCAGAGTGCCACATGAATTCCATTCGGGCCAGTGCATCAGGGTGTCGGGAGCGGATGCTCCCCTGACACAGATCCGGCGAAGGGGTGGCTCGCTCATCGGGGCTGGTTTGCAGGATAGTCCAGTTTCCCGGTGGTGCCACTTCGGCCGTGCCGACATAGGCTGTGACCCGGTAACAAAAAAGCGCCCCTGGGGGCGCTTCTTGCATCATCCGAGCACAGGCGAAGGGATCAGGCCTTCTTCAGGTAGGCCGCGACCAGCACTATCTGCACGCCGTTGACCTTGCCTTCGATGTGCAGCGGGTTGCTGGTGAGGCGAATGCCCTTGACCAGGGTGCCACGCTTGGCGGTGAAGCCGCCGCCCTTGACGTCCAGATCCTTGATCAGGGTGACGGAATCCCCCTCCTGCAGCACGGCGCCGTTGGAGTCGACGGTGGGCACGCTGTCGTCATCGTCGCTGGCGCTGCCCGCTTCGGCCCAGGCCTTGGTCTCTTCTTCCATGTACATCATGTCCAGCATGTCCTGGGCCCAGATCTCGCCCCGGGCGGACAGGTTTTTAAGCTGGCGCCATGCCATCACCTGCACCGCCGGCACCTGGCTCCACATGCTGTCACCCAGGCAGCGCCAGTGGTTGACCTCAGTGGTGTCCGGCTGCTCCAGCTGGCCACGGCAGGTGGCGCACAGCGCCACGCTGTGGTCATCGTCACTGGCGGGGGAGTGTGGCACCGGGAAGGCAGTCAGCGCATGTTCTGCTCCACACAGCTCACACTTGGCGTCCGCACGCGCTTGCAGGATGGCATTGATGGTCATGTTTTGGTTCCGTTCATAGGGGTAAAACGACCCGCGTGGGCGAGTCGCGCTAATGAGGGGGCGGAATATAGCACAAATCCCTGCTTTTTGTCAGGCTACCAGCAAGGGGTGGGGGCAGGCGCGCTGGCGAGTGCTTTTTGATGGCAGATCGCTAGAATGAGCCTCCCTTTTGATAGCAGGACAAGCTCACCGTGCTGGCTCACCGTTTTCGACAACTGGACTGCTTGCTGACCAACGAGAGACGCTGGTGGCAATACCAGCCCTATCATCATCTGAGCCTGGCCTTCGCCGATGAGGCCCCCGAGCTTGCCGCCTGCCTCAATGGCCTCGGCCTTGACGAGATAGCCCGGCTCGACGCCGACATGGGGGCGCTTTGCACCCTGCTTGCCCCCTGGATCCCGGCAGGGGCCGAGCTCCATGCCCTGAGCGAGCTCGACACCTTTGTCCCCGAACCCATTCACTGTGCCAGGACCATGGCGATGTACATGCCGGGACGCAAGCAGGCGCAGATAGAAGCCTTCACCGGCTGTCTGCCCGCCCATCAGGGCCCCTATCTGGAGTGGTGCGCCGGCAAGGGCCACCTGGGGCGCCTGGTCTCCCTGCACCGGGGGGCCGAGATCCTGAGCCTCGAATTGCAGCGCACGCTCTGCGAGGAGGGGCGGCAGCTCGCGGCACGGGATGGTGCCCGCATGCAGTTTGTGGAGGCCGACGCCTTCGCCGCCGAGTCGGGGGCGCTCATCGCCCCGCACCATCACGCCATGGCGCTCCATGCCTGCGGTGAGCTGCATACCCATCTGCTGGAGCAGGTGGCCGAGCGCGGTGCCCGGGGCGTGACCCTCTCCCCCTGTTGCTATCACCTGATCCGCACCAGCCATTACCGCCCCCTGTCGCAGGCCGCCAAGGCCAGCGCCCTGCACCTTGGCAAGAGCGACCTGAAGCTGCCGCTGCAGGAGACGGTGACCGGCGGCGCCCGCATCTCCCGCCTGCGCGAGCAGGAGGTGATCTGGCGTCTCGCCTTCGATTGCCTGCAGCGTGAGGTGCGCGGGGTGGATGAGTACCTGCCGGTGCCCAACCTGCAAAAGAGCCTGCTGGCGGGCAGTTTCGAGGCCTTCTGTGACTGGGCCGCCGAGCGCAAGGGGATGATGTTGCCTCGGGGGATAGATCATGGCGACTTCCTCGCCAGGGGGGAGCGGCGCTTTGGGGACGTCGCCCGCATGGAGCTGGTGCGCCATCTGTTTCGCCGTCCGCTGGAGATCTGGCTCGCCCTGGATCGGGCTCTCTTCCTCGAGGAGCAGGGCTACCAGGTCGAGCTGGGGGCGTTCTGTGACAAACCCATGACCCCTCGCAATCTGCTGATCCGGGCGGTGCGCGTTCACGGCGCATAAAACGCGAGTACCTTGAGGTCAAAATGAGGCTGTTGCGCGGTTTCATCTGAGTGCATGGTGGCATGGCTCACAATTTCGCCAAATTCTTAATTCTTGTCGTGAATTTAGTTGTCGGGATGCCTATGCTCGCCCTGACATTTTCAAGACAAGGATGGTTACCCATGTTCATGCTCAAGCGCACCGCCTGGCTGGTTGCGGGGCTCTGCGCCTCGCCAGCTTTTGCGGCCATGACGATTCAGCCCGACCCGCAAAACAGCGGTGGCTATGTGATTGCCGCCTCCGATATCGCGGCCGTTGAGAAGGCCAAGACGGCCAACCCCATGTACGGCATCTGGTCAAAGGCATTGGCTACCCGACCCAACATCCTGGTGGATGCGATTGTGCCGAGGCGAGCCGACAACCCGGACAACGTCAAACGGGTCGAGCGGGTCTTTACCGAGTCGGACTGGGAATTTCTGACCCAGATGGCGGCCCCCGAATATACCTATGAGCGCTTCCTGCGGGCGGTCGGCAAGTTCCCCGCCTTCTGCGGCGACTACACGGACGGGCGCAATGCGGACGCCATCTGCAAAAAATCCATCGTCACCGCCTTCGCCCACTTCGCCCAGGAGACCGGCGGCCACATCGCCAGGGAGAATGTCTCCGACAACCCGCTGGGGCTCGAGGAGTGGCAGCAGGCGCTGGTGCATGTGCGCGAGATGGGCTGGGCCGAGGGGCAACTCGGCTATACCACCGGCTGTGGCCAGAATGACTGGCAGAACAGGAAATGGCCCTGCAGCACGGGGCAGGGCTACTTTGGCCGTGGCGCGAAACAGCTCTCCTATCACTTCAACTACGGTGCCTTCTCCGAGGCGATGTTTGACGGCAACGCCACCGTGCTGCTGAACAACCCCGGTCTGGTGGCCGACTCCTGGCTCAACCTCGCCTCCGCCATCTGGTTCTTCCTGACACCGCAAGCCCCCAAACCCGCCATGTTGCACGTCATCGACAGAACCTGGGTGCCCTCCCAGCGTGAGCTCGCGGCGGGCATCGGCTATGGCTTTGGCACCACCATCAACGTCATCAACGGCGGCATAGAGTGTGGCGAGCAGAACAAGAACAAGGGGCAGCCGGTCAACCGCATCCGTTACTGGGAAGGACTGGCCGCCCATTACGGGATCCCGCAGCTCCCGGACGAGAAGAACACCTGCTGGCAGCAGACTCCCTATGGCAGCCTCAACCTGAACGGCGCCACCGACGTGCTTTACACCAACTGGGACGGCAACTGGAAATATTATGCCGACAGGCCAGGTGGTTACTCGTTCGAGTGCGAGCTGGTGGGATTCCAGACCGCCTATTCGGCCCTGGTGCCGGGGGATTACGAGAAGTGCGTGACCAACCTCTACGGCTCCCACGCCAACTGGCCCAAGGTACGAGTGGTGGCCAAACTCGATCCTGCGCCCGTCGATCCGACCACGCCGCCTGTGGGCGGGGTGCCCGCCTGGGAGGCTGGCAAGGTCTACACCGCCGGCAACAAGGTGAGCCACAAGGGCGTGGTGTATCAGGCCAAGTGGTGGACCCAGGGCAACGAGCCGGGCAAGGGAGACCCCTGGGCGCCGGTGACCTGATCCCGGCGAGGGCGCGTCATCGGTCATGATGGGGAAGGGGGGGATGGGCCTCTCTTCCCCTCTTTCATGGGGGGCCGGCGCAAGGGGCCTATGACGGGCCCGCTGGCCCATGGAACAAGTCGAGGGTGTTCGGGTGCTTATCCCGCACAGAGGAGTGACACATGAATATCGCCATCCACTTTGAAATCCCGGTACAGGATCTGGAGAGGGCCATCCGCTTCTATGAGGCGCTCTTCGAGATCGCTCTCGAGCGGGCGCACATAGATGGCAACGAGATGGCGCTGTTTCCCCTCGATGAGCAGGCGCCCGGCTGTTCCGGCGCCCTGGCAAAGGGAGAGAGCTATGTGCCGAGCCTGGACGGCACCCGGGTCTATCTGAAGGTCGCGGACATAGAGCTGGCCATGGCCCGGGCGCTGACAGCGGGAGGGGAGTGTCTCTATCCCGTTACCCGGGTGAGCGAGCGGATCCGGGTGGCCGAGCTCAGGGATCCCGAAGGCAATCGCATCGCCCTGCAGGAGCAGAGCTGAACCTGATGCCGATGAGGGCATCCCTCGATGGGTCCGCCTGCCAGGTGGGGGGAGATGCCCCTTCGGCAGTGGCGAAACCCGGGGGGAGCGGCTACTCATATGATGCTAAATGCGGCCAGCATACAGTCGGCTCGCACCCTGAAGAGAGGAGCTGGATATGCAAGGAACCTGTCTGTGCGGCGGTATCACCGTCTCGAGCGGCGATCATAAGGAGGTCAACCTGTGTCACTGCACCATGTGCCGGCGCTGGTCCGGCGGGCCCATGTTCGCGGTGCATGGTGGCAAGGGGGTCAGTTTCAAGGGGCTCACCCCTGTGGCCTACCGCTCGTCCGAGTGGGCGGAGCGCGGCTTCTGTCCCACCTGCGGCACCCACCTTTTCTACCATCTGTTGCCGACGGACGAGTATATCCTCTCTGCCGGCCTGTTTCAGGAGCAGGGGTTCGAGCTCACCGGGCAGATCTTTATCGACGAGAAGCCTGATTTTTATGCGCTCAAAAACGACACCCCGACCCTGACCGGGCAGCAGGTGTTCGAGCAGTTCGCCCCCAAGCCCTGAACCTGTCGCCGCAACTCTGGAGAGCCAATCATGGATGAACAACAGAAGGTGAGGGGGCCTGCCTCCTATTTCCCCGCCATCGAGAAAACCTACGGGCAGCCGATTGCCCACTGGCTGGCCCTGCTGGCGGGGCGGGAGGAGCGCAAACACATGGCGCTGGTGGCCTGGCTCAAGGCCGAGCACGGCATGGGCCACGGCCATGCCAATGCCCTGGTGGCCCACCATCTGGCGCAGGGTTGAACCGTCCGTATCGGCCCTGATCGCGTTCGTGTATCAGGGCTTTCGACCACTGCTGAAGAAACAAGGACAGAAGATGGAACTGGTGGTCATCCGCCATGGTGAAACCCGGGCCAATGCCGAGGGGCGCTATCTGGGGGCGCTGGATATGGGGCTCAACGAAACGGGGTGGGCGCAGGTCGACGCGCTGGCGCAGGCGCTTTCCAAGGGGGCGCCGTTTCAGCGCTTGTTGACCTCTCCCCTGTTGCGGGCGAGGCAGAGTGCGGACTTGATCTCCGGGGCACTGGCGTTGCCTGCCCGGATAGTCCCCGCCTTTCGTGAGCGTCATGTGGGGGTGTTCGAGGGGTTGACCCAGGCAGAGGCGAGGAGCCGTTACCCCGAGCTATGGATGCGCAACATCACCCGGCGCTGGGCCGAGGGGCCGCCCGACGGTGAGTCGCTGGATGCGGTGATAGCACGGGTGTCGTCAGGGTTGATCGCACTCGCCGATCAGGCGCAGGGCGAGCGGGTCTTGCTGGTGGCACATGGGGTGGTGGCCAAGGTGATCCGGGCCGTCACCACCAAGGGGTTTGCCGACTTCTTCGAGTGGCAACTGCATAACGGTGGCAGACTGGTGGTCAATATTTTCCGGGCTCAGTCACCGATCCGGTTTCACCGTCCGGCCGGTCAGGATTAACCCGCGCCTTGCCCTGCGCAGACGAGGGGAGGCGACCATCTGTGGCCGGGCTTCACGGGAACAACCGTCAAGGGGCGACACCCCTGCTTCACATGGGCGTCGGGAATCGAGGCAAGAGGAGAAGATCGATGAAGATAAGCGTCAGCGTCCGGGTCGAGCGGCCACTCGCTCTGGTATGGGAGGGGTGGAACACCCCCGCCAGCATCATGGCATGGAATGCCGCCTCCCCCGAGTGGCACTGCCCCGGCAGCCGGGTGGATCTGCGGGTCGGCGGGCTTTTCTGTCACCGTATGGCCGCCCGGGATGGCAGCATGGGGTTCGATTTCGAGGGCACCTTCACCGAGGTGGTGCCGCCAACCTCCCTGGGTTACGTCATGGACGACGGCCGGGCCGTCAGGGTGAGGTTCGTGGAGGATCAGGGAGGCACCTGGGTACACGAGGAGTTCGACGCCGAATCCGAACACAGCGGCGAGCAGCAGCGTGCCGGCTGGCAGAGCATACTCGACAACTTCAAACGCTATATGGAAAGCGCGCCCTGAGGCGCGCTTTTCGTTCAACCTTCTCTATTGCCCGGCGCCGGGTTACTCCTCGATATCCAGCAGCACCAGGATGGCACTCTCGCCCCCCCATTCCCGCGGGGCCTGATGGAAGGCGCGCACATTGGGGTGCTGGGCCAGCCAGCTTGGAATGCGCTGCTTGAGCACATGCTTGCCGATGCCGTGCATCACGGAGGCGACGTGAATGTTCTCTTTTTGGCACAGGGTGAGCAGGGCGGCCAGCTCCTGCTTGGCCTGGAGCTGGCTCATGCCATGAAGATCCAGATAAATCTCCGGCGGATAGAGGCCGCGCTTGAGCTTTTTCAGCTCGAATTTTGACACGTCTTCACGCACAAAACGGGTCGGGCCCTCTTCGTCCAGATGAGGCTGGTACTCGTCGCTGAAAAAGTGGTCAACCCCAAGCTTTTCGCGGCTTTCACGCAGTTCGCGTTTCTGCTTGACCGGGCTTGAGGAGGCCCTTATGGTATCTTGCTTAATTTTCCGGGTACCTTTGACAGCATCACGAAACAGCAGGCTTTCCTCGTCTGTGGGTGAGGGCGTTTTTTTCATCAGGTACTCGTCTTGCTCGCTGTATAGAATTCTCGGGCCGGATATTACTCGACTTGGAGGTGGATTTGGACAAGATATTTATCGACGAGGTGGTTGCCGAAATGCACACCATCCAGGACATGTTGCGCTGGGCCATGAGTCGTTTCAACGACGCCGGGATCTTCTACGGACATGGTACCGACAACGCCTGGGATGAGGCCGTGCAACTGGTGCTGCCCGCGTTACATCTGCCGCCGGACGTGGATCCCGGCATGCGCCACTCCCGCCTGACCACCAGCGAGCGCCACCGCATCGCCGAGCTCATCATCCGCCGGGTGCAGGAGCGGGTACCTGCCGCCTACCTGACCAACAAGGCCTGGTACGCGGGTTGGGAGTTCTACGTGGACGAACGGGTGCTCATTCCGCGCTCCCCTATCGCCGAGATGGTGGCCAACCGTTTCGCCCCCTTCCTGAAAGAGGAGCCGACCCGGATCATGGACTTGTGCACCGGCTCCGGTTGCATCGCCATCATCATGGCCCACGAGTTCCCCCATGCGGAAGTGGATGCCATCGATATCAGCGTCGATGCCCTCAATGTGGCAGAGCGCAACATCAACGATCACGGTCTGGAGCAGCAGGTCATCCCGATCCGCTCCGATCTGATGCGCGACTTGCCGGCCGGCGACAAGTACGATCTCATCGTCTCCAACCCGCCCTATGTGGACTCCGAGGACATGTCGGACCTGCCGGAAGAGTTTCGTCACGAGCCGGAGCTGGCCCTGGCGTCGGGCTCCGATGGCCTCAAGCTCACCAAGCGCATCCTGGCCAATGCCGCCGACTTCCTCAAGGATGACGGCGTGCTGGTGGTCGAGGTGGGCAACAGCATGATCCATCTGGAAGCCCAGTTCCCCGACGTGCCCTTCACCTGGGTCGAGTTCGAGAACGGCGGTCACGGCGTCTTCGTGATGACCAAGGCAGAGCTCGAGCAGTACCAGGCCCATTTCGCGATTTACAAGAGCTAAGCAGCAAGGAGCACCCATGGCAGGGAACAGTTTTGGCCAACTCTTTCGGGTCACCACCTTTGGCGAGAGCCACGGCCTGGCGCTCGGCGCCGTGGTCGACGGCTGCCCCCCCGGGCTTGAGATAAGCGAAGCGGATCTGCAAATCGATCTGGACAGGCGCAAGCCCGGCACCTCCCGCTACACCACCCAGCGCCGCGAGGCGGACGAAGTGAAGATCCTGGCCGGGGTGTTCGAGGGGCGCACCACGGGCACCTCCATCGGACTGCTCATCGAGAACACCGATCAGCGCTCCAAGGACTACTCCGAGATCAAGGACCTGTTCCGCCCGGGCCACGCCGACTACACCTATCACCAGAAGTACGGTCAGCGTGACTACCGCGGCGGCGGCCGCTCCTCGGCCCGCGAGACCGCCATGCGGGTGGCGGCGGGGGCCATCGCCAAGAAATATCTCAAGCAGATGCATGGCATCGAGATAGTGGGTTATCTCTCCCAGCTCGGCCCCATCAAGGCCGAGGCCTTCGACCAGAGCCAGATCGAGCAGAACCCCTTCTTCTTCCCCGATGCGGGCAAGCTGGAGGCGCTGGATGAATACATGCGGGCCCTGAAGAAAGAGGGCAACAGCATAGGCGCCAAGGTGGCTGTCATTGCGCGCAACGTGCCGGTGGGCCTGGGGGAGCCGGTGTTCGATCGGCTCGACGCCGACATCGCCCACGCCATGATGGGCATCAATGCGGTGAAGGGGGTCGAGATAGGTGACGGTTTCGCCGTGGTGGAGCAAAAAGGCTCGGAGCATCGCGACGAGATGACCCCGGCCGGCTTTGCCAGCAACCATGCGGGCGGCATCCTGGGGGGCATCTCCTCCGGCCAGGACATAGTGGTGAGCATGGCGCTCAAGCCCACCTCCAGCATTACTGTGCCGGGCAAGACCATCAACACCAGCGGCGAGGCCACCGAGATGATCACCAAGGGTCGGCACGATCCTTGTGTCGGCATCCGTGCCGTGCCCATCGCCGAGGCCATGCTGGCCCTGGTGCTGATGGATCACCTGCTGCGCCACCGTGCCCAGAACCAGGGCGTGCATACCCAGACCCCGCAGCTGCGCTGATCTGCAAGCCGCGCTGTCGGCTGATCATCATGCTCTGCAAAAAAGGCGACCCCAGGGTCGCCTTTCTCGTTTGTGCGGGGGTCTCAGCCCTGAGCGCCTTTCTCCCGGGGCTGGCTGCCATCGAGGCGGCACACCGGCGGGGCAAAGGTTGCATCTGGCGGGGGAAGGGCGGCGATGGCGGCATCGATGCGGGCGAGCTCTGCGTCGCTCACCGCCTGGCTGGCAAACATCAGGCTGACCGGCTGCTGGTGCAGCAGCACCTGGCACAGGGTGAACTCCTCTGCCCCCAGCTGAGCCAGCCGATGCCGGGCGTATTGCCACTCCATGATGACCCCGTCGAGGCGCCGCGCCAGCAGGAGGGCGATCAGCCTGTCGTCCGAGTTGTATTCGCTCGCCTGCCGAAGGGCGGGGCAGGCGTCGCTCAGGGGCAGGGGGCGGGTGCCCCTTAGCTTGCCAAGGCGCAGCCCCGTCTGCTGGCACAGATCCGCAAGGTGCGTTATCCCCTGCCAGCGATCTGGGCTCCCGGGGGTCGCCTTGTGGCTGAGCAGCACGAAGCTGGCGCGTCTGTAGGGGGCCGAGAAGCGGGCGAAACGTGCCCGCTCCGGGGTTTTCAGGGCCCCCATGGCGACATCCAGCTGCTGGCGCGCCATGAGGTGCAGGGCCCTGGCCCAGGGGAGATTGCGAAACGCGGGCTCAAGATCGGCGCCGCGGAGGATCTGGCGGGTCAGGGTCACGTCCAGCCCGCCTAGCTCGCCGTCGGCATCGATCTGGCTGAAGGGGGGCCAGTGGCTCCAGGCCACCGACAGTGTCTCCCTGGCGCCCAGAGGCAGGCTCAGTGTGAGCAGCAGGCCCAGGCTCAAGGCAGAGCGCATGGCGACCTGAATATGTCTCCTGATCAAGCAGAACCTCCCTGTTCCGTGTCGTGAGGGTATGAATTCGCGCCCCAGGAGGGGCAGGGACGGACCCTGGCGAGCATCACTATCGCCATTCTGCCCCGCCAGCGTTGGTATTTCCAGCCGTGCTGGGAGGCGCATCACATTTTCCTCGTGTAAGTGCGCCAACTCCGTTAGACTGCGCCTCTATTCTTTCCCCTTTGCTCTGCTCCCCGGGGAAATCGTTGTTTTCTCTATAGGCCCAGATCCTGTGAGATGGCATCGGCTCAGCAGAGGAGCCCCACCACAGATCCCCGGCGCCCCTATCCCTAGCAGGTAACTATGAGTTTTACTTCCCTCGGTCTGGCCGAACCCTTGTTGCGTGCCGTTGCCGAGCAAGGCTACGACACCCCGTCTCCCATCCAGCAACAAGCGATCCCGGCCGTCCTGGCTGGCCGTGACCTGATGGCCGCCGCCCAGACCGGGACCGGCAAGACCGCAGGCTTTACCCTGCCGATGCTGCAGCGCCTCACCGAGAGCAAGCGCAAGGTATCCCCGAACCGCATTCGCGCCCTGGTGCTGACACCGACCCGCGAGCTGGCCGCCCAGGTGGGCGAGAGCGTGCGCAACTACGGCAAGCACCTGCCGATCCGCAGCCACGTCGTCTTCGGCGGCGTCAGCATCAACCCGCAGATGATGGCAACCCGCCGTGGTCTGGACGTGCTGGTGGCCTGCCCGGGTCGCCTGATGGATCTCTACAACCAGAACGCCGTCAAGTTCGACGAAGTGGAGATCCTGGTACTGGACGAAGCGGATCGCATGCTCGATATGGGCTTCATCCGTGACATCCGCCGCATCCTGGCCCTGTTGCCGAAGAAGCGTCAGAACCTGCTCTTCTCCGCCACCTTCGCCGAAGAGATCCGCGAGCTGGCCACCGGTCTGCTGGACAACCCGGCGGTGATCGAAGTGGCTCCGCGCAACAGCACCGCCGAACGTATCGAGCAGCTGGTGCACCCGTGCGACAAGGCCAACAAGATCGCGCTCTTGAGCCACCTGGTCACCAGCAACGACTGGCAGCAGGTACTGGTGTTCACCCGTACCAAGCACATGGCCAACCGCGTTGCCGAGACCCTCGACAAGAACGGCGTCAGCGCCGCCGCCATCCACGGCAACAAGAGCCAGGGTGCTCGTACCCGTGCCCTGGCCGGTTTCAAGGAAGGCAGCGTCAAGGTGCTGGTGGCAACCGACATCGCCGCCCGTGGTCTGGACATCGACAAGCTGCCGCAGGTGGTCAACTTCGAGCTGCCCAACGTGGCGGAAGACTATGTGCACCGCATCGGCCGTACTGGTCGTGCCGGCGCCGCCGGTCATGCGATCTCCCTGGTGGCTGCCGATGAAGGCAAGCTCATCAAGGCGATCGAGCGTCTGACCAAGCAGAACATTCCTTGCGAGCAGGTGGCCGGTTTTGAAGCCTCCCGCGAGACGCTCGATAACATAAGCCGTGGTATCGGCGCGCCCCTGCGCAAAGAGCCCCGCGATCCGAGCGAGCAGCGCCGTGCGCCGCGCCCGCAAGGTCAGGGCCAGCGTCAGGGTGCAGGTCGCTCCGCCAATGGTGGCAACGCAGGCGGTGCCCGCACCGGCAACGGTGGCAAGCCCAAGCCGCAAGGTGGCCAGCGTCCCGCAGATGGTGCCGCCAAACCGGCCCAGGCCCGTCGTCCCCGCCGCGCCAGCCACAACCAGTAAGCGGCTCGGGAGCCAGGCTCCTCGGCTGTTCGGTTGACAAAAGCCCCGCCAATCTGGCGGGGCTTTTTCTTTCTGGCTGGCAGTGAAATGGTCAGGGGATAAGCGCCGAGATCAGGATATGGGCCGCGCTTATCAGGATCACGCCGAAGGTCAGCCCCATTCCCGTTACCCTGTAGCGGAAGTTCTCCGGCGTGCGGCTCATGCCAAAGGCGTGGCAGAGGCGGCCGCACAGCAAGCTGGCCCCCAGCAGATGGACAAGCCAGGGGGTCTGGCTGGAGGTTTCGACAAAATAGATGAGCAGCAGGGCCAGGGGGACATACTCGGCAAAGTTGGCGTGCACCCGCATGGCCCGCAGCATGGCGGGGTCATCCCCGTGCCCCAGTGCCACCCCGCGGCTGTGGCGGGTGCGAATGGTGCGTATGCTCAGCAAGACAAAGAGCAGGGCGAGCAGGGCCGCGTAGATGGGTAATATGGTCATGGTATCTGGCTCTCGAGTGGATGTATCTGCCTGGATATTGCTTGGCGCCTCAATGGCTTGCCTCTGAGGGTAGCAGCAAGATGTGGCGAATAGGCGAACCAGGGCGCAACCAGCTGCCGACGGCGCCTGGGCCCGAAGAATAAAAAGCCCCGCCAACTTATGCTGGCGGGGCTTTTCAATCTGGGGCATCCAATGCCGATAAGGATCAGAGCGCGGGCAGCATACCGAGGCTGACGCTCACCTGGACGCCGACGATCAACACCCCCATGGCACCGGCGAGACCGAGCGCAACCACGCCGCCCGGGACACGGTAATGGTGCGCCTCGGCCTGCTTGCGGCTCTGCCACACCAGGGCCACCGGCAGCAGCACCGCCAGCACCGCCAGGGCGATGGCGGCGTAGCCCAGCGCCATGATGAAACCTTGCGGGAAGTAGAGGGCAAACAGCAGGGGGGGCACGAAGGTGATCATGCCGGTCTGGCTGCGGCCCTGCCAGCTGTCCTTGCGGCGGGTCACCTTGGCCATGAAGTCAAACAGCCCGAGCGTCACCCCGAGGAAGGAGGTGGCGAGCGCCAGATCGGCGAACAGGTGCATCGCCTGATTGAAGGCGGGCCAGTTCACCAGGTTGCCGACGCTGGCCAGCAGGCTGTCCAGCGCCCCGCCGGTCTGGATCAGGCTCTGCTGGCCGAGCAGGCCCAGGATCGCCACCTGCCACAGCACGTAGAGGATGAGCGGCAGGGCAGAGCCCCACACGAAGACCCGGCGCAGCTGCTTGGGGCAGTCGCCGAGGTAGAGCATGACGCTCGGGATGGAGCCGTGGAAGCCGAAGGAGGTGAAGATGACCGGCAGGCCCGCCAGCAGCAAGCCCTGGCCGAGCGGCATGGAGAGCAGATGCTGCCCCTCGGCGCGGGGCAGCAGCAGCGCCAGCACCCCTACCATGATCACCAGTTTCACGGTGAACATCAGGCGGTTGAGGTAATCCACCTGTTTGGTGCCCACGCACACCATGCCGCCGAACAGCAGGGTGAAGGCCCAGGCCGCCTGCTCCTGGCTGACGGTGGTGCCCGCATCCGCCAGCGCCTGGGCCAGCAGGCTGCTGCCGCCGCTGATGTAGGCGGAGGCCAGGGAGTAGAACAGCATCAGGATGCAGAAGGAGGCGATGCGCTTGCCCCAGGGGCCGAGCAGGTGATCCGCCAGCTGGTGCAGGTACCACTTGCCGGTATTGAGGCTGGCCTCCACCTGCAGCATGGCGGTGAAGGCCATCAGGGCCCAGAGCCCGACCATCAGCGCCAGGGTGGCGGGGCCGCCCAGGGACGAGGAGGCCAGCGGCAGGGCCAGCATGCCGGCGCCTATGGTGGTGCCGGCGATGAGCAGGGTGCAACCCAGGGTTTTGGTATTCATGGTGTCCATCCAGATAGAGAAACTGCGTAGTAAAAAAAGCGTGCCAGTGGCGGTGTCGGCCAGGTGCCTCCGGGGGCGGGACCGGAGGCTAGCAATATCGGAGTGGACGCATCGTTACGAAAAATCTGTGGGTTGTAAAAGATGGTTGCCACGTTAACGGATCAAAAAAGTGGAAACAAGCCTGTAAAGGCGGATTTTGTACTGCGAGGTGGCAATAGGTGGAAATAAAAGATGACAGCAGGCGGTGTTGACTGGTGGAAAAGCGCGCCGGCGTGGCAGGAGAGCGCCGGCACGTGAGGGGCGTCAGCGGCGACGCTTGAGGGTGCGGCTCACACAGTGCAGGCCAGCGCGATAGTGGCCGTTGATGGCCTCGAAGGCGAGGGCAAGGGCCTGGGCGGCCAGGGCGTCGTGCTGTTGGGGCAGGGAGTTGATGCCAAAGGGGAGGAAGTCCAGCAGCCGATCGTCCCCGAAGGTGGCCATGGCAATCCGGCTCATGTCGGCCTCCAGCTCCAGCAGATAGTCGAGCACCCCCTCCATCAATATGTAGGAGGTGGCGACCAGCGCCTCGGGCAACTGGCCGAGCCGCTGGTGCAGCTCCTTGATCAGGCGATAACCCTCGGCGCGGGAGAAGTGGGCCCCCTCGCAGACATGGGGGGTCAGCAGGGCGGTGCTGGCGTGGCTGCTCAGCGCCTGCTCGAAACCGGCGCGGCGCTCCTGGCTTATCGTGAGGCCTGGCAGGGCGGTGATCAGGGCCACATGGCGAAGGGCGGGGGTGAGCAGGGAGGCGGTGAGATCGCAGCTCGCCTTCTGGTTTTCACTCGCCACCGTGATGAAGTGGTCGGCGGCCAGGGCCCGGTCTATGGCCAGGATCTGCACACCATGGGCCTGCTGCTCCCGATAGAAAGGATCCGCCGGCGGCAGGCAGCTCGCCACCAGCAGCGCATCCACATGGCGGCTGACCAGCATCCGGGCCAGCTCCTTCTCGGTCTGTGGCTCGTCTTCCGAGCAGACGATGAGCAGCTGATAGCCCTGGGCCCGCGCCCCCTGCTCGAGGCGCTTGGCGAGCTTGGCGTAGCTGGCGTTCTCAAGGTCCGGCAGGATGAAGCCCAGGGTCCTGGTCTGGCCGCCGCGCAGGGAGGCGGCGCGGCTGTCCGGCTGATAGTTGTGGGCATGGACCACGGCCATCACCTTGTCACGGGTGGCCTGGCTGATGCGATATTGATCCGCCTTGCCGTTGATCACATAGCTGGCGGTGGTACGCGAGACACCGGCCAGGGCGGCGATTTCATCCAGTTTCATCATATTGGCTCTGTTTGAGTTGCAAGGCCCGCGACGGTTTCAGGTGGGGGCACCGAAAAGTGTGCGCGGGATCATATCATTGAAAAGCACTCTCAGTGGGATCTTGAACAATTGGCTGAAACGATTCAGTCTGAGTGTAAGTGAAACGATTCAGCTTGTCAGTAAACGATGAATGTTCGACCAGGAAATGCCGAGACGGCCTACCCGGGGGGAGATTCCCGTCTATTGTCAGCAGGCAAATTACCCGAAATCCAAGTTGAGTTGAGCCGGTGTGCCGCGAGGCGAAGCCGGACCTGATGGAGAATCTCTATGTTGAAGTTGGCGCGACAGCAAATCCTGCTGGGACAATCGGTGGCGACCAAGGCGGAAGCCATCGCCCTGCTGGCAGGCAAACTGACCGACGCGGGTCTGGTGGAGGCCGGTTATGTGGACGGCATGCTGGCGCGGGAAGCCCTGCACGCCACCTACCTGGGCAGCGGCATCGCCATTCCCCACGGCACCACGGACACCCGTCATCTGGTCAAAAGCACCGGCGTCATGGTGGCCCAGTTCCCCCAGGGTATCGAGTGGGATGAGGGGCAGACTGCCTACGTCGCCATCGGCATCGCCGCCAAGTCGGATGAGCATCTGGGCATCTTGCGCCAGCTCACCCATGTGCTGGGTGACGAGCAGGCAGCCGCGCAGTTGAGGGAGGCCACGGATGAAGAGACCATTATCAACATCCTCACCGGTGCGAGCGCGGCGAAAGAGGTGCAATTCCTGACCCTGGCGAACTTCCCGGCCGACGATCGCGACCAGCTGCTGCTGGGGGCCGCCGCCCGCGCCAAATCTGCCGGTTGGGGGGAGGCCGCCATGGTGACCTCCCTGCTGGCAAACGAGCCCGCCTATCTGGGGGATGGGGTCTGGCTGGCCCGTGCGCAAGCGGCCCAGACCGGCTGGGTACTGGCAACGCCTAGCACTGCACTGAACGCAGGGGATCAACCGGTCAGCGCCTTGCTGCTGCTGTGCGCCGCAGATAGCAGCCATCTGCCCCAGCTGGACAACCTGGCCAAGTTGGCTGCCGCCGGTCAGCTCGGGACGCTCGCAGGGAGCGACGGTCTGGCCATGTTGCAGGCAGGTCCGGCGAGCGGGCTTTCCGACACCTTCACCATCATCAACCCCCATGGCCTGCACGCCCGTCCGGGCGCCATGCTGGTCAAGGTAGCCAAGGAGTATGCATCCGACATTCGCGTGGCGAACCTGGATGGCAGCGGTGAAGCCGTCTCCGCCAAGAGCCTGATGAAGGTCATTGGTCTTGGCGTCAAGTGTGGTCACCGTCTGGCGTTTCGCGCCGAAGGGGCGGATGCCGAGGCGGCCCTCAAGGGGATAGGTGAGGCCATTGCCGCCGGTCTGGGCGAGGGGGCGCACTGATGGACATCGTTACCATCACCCCCAATCCCGCGCTGGATCTCACCGCCCGCCTGGGCGCCATGAGCCTCGGCGAGGTGAACCTGGTGAGCGAAGCCAACATGCGCGCCGCGGGCAAGGGGATCAACGTCGCCATGGTCTTGAAAGATCTCGGCCGCGACGTGGGCCTGACCGGCTGGCTCGGCGAGGGCAACCAGCAGAGCTTCGTCTCCCTGTTCGAGACGCGCGATCTGGAAGACCATTTCGTGCGCGTGGCGGGCAACACCCGCATCAACGTGAAGATCTCCGAGCAATCGGGCCGGGTCACGGATCTCAATCTGCCTGGGCTTGACGTGCATCAGGGGGAAGTGGCCGCGCTGGAGGCCGAAATAGAGCGGCTGGCGCCGCGCGCCGACTGGTTCGTGCTGGCGGGCAGCCTGCCCAAAGGGGTGGCCCCCGATTACTGCGCCCGGCTTATTCGCCTGCTCAAGGCCAAGGGCAAGCAGGTGATCTTCGATTGCAGCGGCGCGGCCCTGAGCGAGGGCATCAAGGCGGCGCCGACCCTGGTCAAGCCCAACCTGGAAGAACTTGAGCAGTGGGCAGGTCGCCCCATCAAGACCCTCGCCGATCAGGCCGAGTGTGCCCGTGCCCTGCAGGCCAGCGGGATCCCCCACGTGGTGATCTCCAATGGCGCCGACGGCCTCATCTGGTTTGCGCCCGATGCCGTCTGGCAGGCCATTCCGCCGCGCATGAAGGTCGTCAGCACAGTGGGTGCCGGCGATTCTCTGGTGGCGGGGCTGGCCCATGGTCTCAGCCTTGGCTGGGCGCCGGAGCAGACCCTGCGCCTGGCTACCGCCGTCTCTGCCCTGGCGGTGAGCCAGGTGGCGGTCGGCTTTGACGATATCAAGGTGCTCAACCCCTTACTCGAGCAGGTGCGCGTACAGCGTCTGGATGCGCTGGCACCGGCTCAATCCAATCCCCTTTCGATGACACACTCAGGAGATGCCCAATGAAAGCAATTCTGGTTACGGCTTGCCCGGCGGGCATTGCCACCAGCTTTCTCGCTGCAAAACGGATAGAACAGCAGGCCAAACTGGCGGGCTGGGAGCTTATTCTCGACGTCGGCTCCAGCGTACAACCCCGTCAGGTTCCCTCGAAAGAGCAGATTGCCGCCGCCGACCTGGTGCTGGTAGTCGCCAGTGCCCCGGTGGATCTCGCCGCCTATGACGGCAAGCGCCTCTATCAGGGCAGCATGGATCTGGCGCTGCAGGATCCTGCCGCCCTGCTGGAGGCCGCCGCGAGCGGTGCCAGCCTCTATCGCCATCAGGCCGCCCCCGTGGTTGCCAATGCTGCCGCCAAGGCGGCCAGCGGTGCCAAGCGCATCGTTGCGGTCACCGCCTGTCCGACCGGGGTGGCCCACACCTTCATGTCGGCGGAAGCGCTGGAGACCATGGCCAAACAGCTGGGTCATCAGATCCGCGTCGAGACTCAGGGCTCGGTCGGTGCCCAGAACGCCCTGACCGCCGATGAGATCGCCGCCGCCGATCTGGTGTTCCTCGCCACCGACATCGAGGTGGACATGGCCCGTTTCGATGGCAAGCCGGTCTATCGGACCAGCACGGGGGCGGCCCTGAAGAAGACCCGCGCCGAGCTCGACAAGGCGTGGACAGAGGCGAAGACCTATCGCCACAGCGGCGCCGCCGCGGCCAAGAAAGAGGAGAAGGCCGGCCCCTACAAGCACCTGCTGACCGGTGTCTCCTTCATGCTGCCCATGGTGGTGGCCGGTGGCCTCATCATCGCGCTCTCCTTCATCTTCGGCATCGAGGCGTTCAAGGAAGAGGGGACGCTCGCGGCGGCCCTGATGAAGATCGGCGGCGGCTCCGCCTTCGCCCTGATGATCCCGGTGCTGGCCGGCTACATTGCCTACTCCATCGCCGACCGTCCGGGCCTCGCCCCGGGCATGATCGGCGGCATGCTGGCAAGCTCCCTCGGCGCCGGTTTCCTTGGCGGCATAGTCGCCGGTTTCCTCGCCGGTTACAGCGCCAAGTACCTGAGCGACAAGGTGCGCCTGCCGGTGACCCTGGAAGCGCTCAAGCCCATCCTCATCATTCCGCTGGTGGCCAGCCTGTTCACCGGTCTCGTGATGATCTACGTGGTGGGCGGCCCGGTGGCCGGCATCATGAATGCCATGACAGAGTTCCTCAACAACATGGGCTCCGCCAACGCCGTGCTGCTGGGGGTCATCATCGGCGCCATGATGTGCTTCGACATGGGTGGCCCGGTCAACAAGGCGGCCTACGCCTTCGGGGTCGGCCTGCTCGCCTCCAAGACCTATGCCCCCATGGCTGCGGTGATGGCCGCCGGCATGGTGCCGGCCCTGGGGATGGGGATAGCGACCTTCCTCGCCAGCAAGAAGTTCATCAAGGCGGAGCAGGAAGCGGGCAAGGCCTCCTTCGTGCTGGGTCTGTGCTTCATCTCCGAGGGGGCCATTCCCTTCGCGGCCAAGGATCCGATGCGGGTCATCCCGGCCTGCATGGTGGGTGGTGCCCTGACCGGTGCGCTCTCCATGCTGTTCGGCTGCGAACTGGTGGCGCCCCACGGCGGTCTGTTCGTGCTCTTCATCCCGAACGCCATCAGCCACGTGATGATGTATATCCTGGCGATTGCGGCGGGGTCGCTCCTGACCGGCGTCTCCTACGCCATGCTCAAGCGCGGCGAGGAGCAGGCCAGGCTGGCAACGGCCTGACGGGTATCCATCCGATGAATGACAAGGCGGCCTTTGGGCCGCCTCTGTTTTGGTGGGCAGAAAGAGGGCAGGGAAGGGGTCAGAAATCCCAGCCAGGTTGCGATGGCGGCTCGACGGGCTCACCCTCTCTGGCCTTGCGACGGGCGGCTTCGACCCGCGCCTTGCGATTGCGGCACAGGCGCATCACCTCCTGCTGCTGGGTCGGGGTCATGACGAGCCAGTTGAAGCGCTCCTCCCGGCTGCGCAGGCACCCCTTGCAATATCCCTTGTTGTTCACTTCACAGACCCCGACACAGGGGCTTGTCAGGGGGAAGATTTCGAGCTGTTCCATCCACGACCTCTCACATCTTGTCACCTTGTTATAACCCAGAAGATCCCCTTTGGAGAAATAGGGCGTCCGGGGGCGGATGGCGTTTGCTTTCCCCCGGCAAATTTGGCATCTTCCCCGCCGAACATGATGCTCGGTGTTATATGAGGACATATGAATAAACATGCGTACTGGCTGGCCGCCGCCGTGGTGGGACTGGCCGGTTGTGCGGGCAACCCTGAACCCGCCAAGGTGCCCCAGAAGAAGGCGGAATCCGGATGTTTTCTGAACTGCGAGGTGCCGGAGAATCTGGGCAAGCAGTATCTGGATGGTGCCCTGCCCGGGGATCTGGTGCGGGTGGAGCGGGTCAACAGCCATCAGCGCGCCGACTACAGCAAGTTCGGCCCCCAGAGCCGGCTGGTGCTGGAGCGCTCCGGCAAGATGACCCGTCGCTACGGCGAGCTCTATCGCCAGCTCTCCCGCTGGGTGGCCAATGGCGGTGATCCTGCCCATATCACCCAGTACGGCATCAGCCTGGCCCAGCTCGGCGGCGCCGATCGCATGGGCAACGTGCTCTTCACCGGCTACTACTCGCCGGTGCTGGAGGTGCGTCATCGCCCGGATGCCAAGTACAAGTACCCCATCTATGCCATGCCCAGATGTGGCGGTCGTTGCCCGAGCCGGGCCGAGATCCATCAGGGGGCACTGGCCAACCGTGGGCTGGAGCTTGGCTACAGCAAGTCCCTCATCGACAACTTCCTGATGGACGTGCAGGGCTCGGGCTTCGTCCACTACGGGGATGACGACAGGCTGCAATACCTGGGCTACGGCGGCAAGAACGGCCACGGCTACGTGAGTATCGGCCGGGTGCTGATCGACCGCGGCGAGGTGCCCAAGGAGCAGATGTCCATGAAGGCCATCAAGGAGTGGGCGAGCCGCCAGCCGGAGGCGAACGTCAAGGAGCTGGTGGAGCAGAACCCCTCCTACGTCTTCTTCGAGCGTCGCCCCACCAACGATGTGGTGGGCGCCGCCGGCATTCCGCTGCTGCCCATGGCGGCGGTGGCCGCCGACAAGACCCTGCTGCCCATGGGGACCCCGATCCTCGCGGAAGTGCCCTTGCTCGACAAGGCGGGCAACTGGACCGGCAAACACCAGTTGCGCCTGCTGATCGCGCTGGACGTGGGCGGCGCCGTGAAGAAGGGTCACCTCGATCTCTATCACGGCATGGGGGAGAAGGCCGGGGTGGCCGCCGGTCACTACAAGCACTTCGGCCGGGTCTGGAAGCTGGGCCTGCACCACGGGCCGACCGCCGCCCCCTGGCTGTGACCCTTTGATGGCTCGGGCGCCTGCACAGGGCGCCCTCTGCAGATGACGCAACAAAAAGCCGCCGGATTGCTCCGGCGGCTTTTTGTTTTGCTCGAGTTGCCAGCTTGGGCGTCAGCCCTTCTGGATATCCAGCCGGATGGCCCCGACCGGCTTGCAGCAGCAGGGTAGGCACTCCCCTGGGGAGACAAACGCCAGCGGCACGCTGGGGTAGTGCACTGTGCCTGCCAGCAAGGGGGTACGGCAGGCGCCGCAATAGCCGCTGCGGCACTGAAACTCCACCCTGTGACCGTGGCGCTCCAGGGTCTCCAGCAGGCTCTCGCCGGGATGGGCGTGCAGCACGTCATCCCGGGTATGCACCCGTGGCGAGCCCGCCTCGCTCTGCGCGGGGGCAGAGCAGGGGGCGGGGGACAGCGTGTTGGTGGCGTCACTCACGGCGCGGCGTACCCCAGATCGTCTGGGTGCACTTCGCTGCGAGTGCGACTGGCCAGCGGTTCGGGCAGCTGACTCACAGCTCGAAATCACCGAGATCGTCTGCGTGTACTTCGCTGTCGATCTGGCCGACCAGATAGGAGCTCACCTCCACTTCCTGGGGGGCCACCTGCACGTTGTCGGAGGACAACCAGGTGTTGATCCAGGGGATGGGGTTTTGCTTGGCGCCAATGAAGGCTGGCTGCAGGCCGACCGCCGCCATCCGCAGGTTGGTGATGTACTCCACGTACTGGCAGAGGATGTCCTTGTTCAGACCGATCATGGAGCCATCCTGGAACAGGTACTCTGCCCACTCTTTCTCCTGCTCGGCCGCTTCCTTGAAGATCTCGAAGCAGGCCTGCTCGCACTCGGCGGCAATCTCGGCCATCTCGGGGTCGTCCTGGCCGGTACGCATCAGGTTCAGCATATGCTGGGTCCCCGTGAGGTGAAGGGCCTCGTCGCGGGCGATCATCTTGATGATCTTGGCGTTGCCCTCCATCAGCTCGCGCTCGGCGAAGGCAAAGGAGCAGGCGAAGCTGACGTAGAAGCGGATCGCCTCCAGGGCATTGACGCTCATCAGGCACAGATAGAGCTTCTTCTTCAGCTCCCGCAGGTTGATGGAGACCTCGCGGCCGCCCACCTTGTGGCTCCCTTCACCGTGCAGGTGATAGAGCGCGGTTGCCTCGATCAGATCGTCGTAGAAGTGGCTGATGGAGCCGGCGCGCTTCAGGATCTGTTCGTTGGTGACGATGTCGTCGAACACCTGTCCCGGGTTGTTGACGATGTTGCGGATGATGTGGGTGTAGGAGCGAGAGTGGATGGTCTCGGAGAAGGCCCAGGTCTCGATCCAGGTCTCCAGCTCCGGGATGGAGACCAGGGGCAGCAGCGCCACGTTCGGGCTGCGACCCTGGATGGAGTCCAGCAGGGTCTGGTACTTGAGGTTGGAGATGAAGATGTGCTGCTCGTGGGGCGGCAGGGCCTGGTAGTCGATGCGATCGTGGGACACATCCACCTCTTCCGGACGCCAGAAGAAGGAGAGTTGCTTCTCGATCAGCCGCTCGAAGATGTCGTGCTTTTGCTGATCATAACGGGCCACGTTGACCGACTGGCCGAAGAACATCGGCTCCTTGAGCTGGTCGTTCTGGGTCTGGCAGAAAGTTGAATAAGCCATGGTGATTTGAATGTCTTGAATGAGAGGAAACAGGAGGGCGGGAGCTTCATGCTCCCGCCCGGTTCATCAGATCGTGCTGCGACTTATATTTTACAAGCCCCGCCGGCGCAACCGTCGTCTTGCAGATCGGTCTGGGCGTCGTCCGCACCATCACGGGTGTTGTGATAGTAGAGGGTCTTGAGGCCGTATTTGTAGGCGGTCAGCAAGTCCTTGAGCAGCTGCTTCATCGGGACCTTGTTGCCTTCGAAACGGGCCGGGTCGTAGTTGGTGTTGGCGGAGATCGCCTGATCCACAAACTTCTGCATGATGCCGACCAGCTGCAGGTAGCCATCGACGCTCGGCTGCTTCCACAGCAGTTCGTACTGATCCTTCAGGCGATGGTACTCGGGCACCACCTGCTTGAGGATGCCGTCCTTGGAGGCCTTGACCGACACCAGACCACGGGGCGGCTCTATGCCGTTGGTGGCGTTGGAGATCTGGCTGGAGGTCTCGCTCGGCATCAGGGCGGTCAGGGTGGAGTTGCGCAGACCCACTGTCTTGATCTCTTCACGCAGGCTTTCCCAGTCCAGGTGCAGCGGCTCGTTGCACAGCACATCCAGATCCTTTTTATAGGTATCGATGGGCAGGATCCCCTGGGCGTAGGTGGTCTCGTTGAAGGCCGGGCAGGGGCCGAACTCGCGGGCCAGCTGCACGGACGCCTTCAGCAGGTAGTACTGGATCGCCTCGAAGGTGCGGTGAGTCAGGGCCAGACCGGAACCGTCGGAGTAGCGGGCACCGTTCTTGGCCAGGTAGTAGGCGTAGTTGATGACGCCTATCCCCAGGGTGCGGCGGTTCATGCTGCCCTTCATCGCGGCCTTGAGCGGGTAGTCCTGATAGTCGAGCAGGGCATCCAGGGCGCGCACGGCGAGATCCGCCATCTCTTCCAGGTCTTCCAGCTTCTCGATGGCACCCAGGTTGAAGGCAGACAGGGTGCACAGGGCGATCTCGCCCTCTTCGTCATCCACGTTGTTGAGCGGCTTGGTGGGCAGCGCAATCTCGAGGCAGAGGTTGGACTGGCGCACCGGGGCCACGGCCGGATCGAAGGGGCTGTGGGTGTTGCAGTGATCCACGTTCTGGATGTAGATGCGACCGGTGCCGGCGCGCTCCTGCATCATCAGGGAGAAGAGATCCACCGCCTTGAGGGTCTTCTTGCGAATGGACGGATCCTGCTCGTACTTGACGTAGAGCTGCTCGAACTTGTCCTGATCCGCGAAGAAGGCGTCGTACAGGCCAGGTGCATCGGACGGGGAGAACAATGTGATGTCGCCGCCCTTGATGAGACGCTGATACATCAGCTTGTTGATCTGCACCCCGTAGTCCATGTGACGGACCCGGTTCTCTTCCACGCCGCGGTTGTTCTTCAGTACCAGCAGGCTCTCCACCTCGGTGTGCCACAGGGGGTAGAAGAGGGTGGCCGCACCGCCGCGCACACCGCCCTGGGAGCAGCACTTCACGGCAGTCTGGAAGTACTTGTAGAAGGGGATGCAGCCGGTGTGGAAGGCTTCGCCGCCACGGATGGGGCTGCCCAGACCACGGATGCGGCCGGCGTTGATGCCGATGCCAGCGCGCTGGGAGACATAACGGACGATGGCGCTGGCGGTGGCATTGATGGAATCCAGGCTGTCATCGCACTCGATCAGCACGCAGGAGCTGAACTGACGGGTCGGGGTGCGCACGCCGCTCATGATGGGGGTGGGCAGGGAGATCTTGAAGGTCGAGACCGCATCGTAGAAACGCTTGATGTAGTCCAGACGGGTATCTTTTGGATACTTGGAGAAGAGGCAGGCCGCCACCAGGATGTAGAGGAACTGCGGGCTCTCGTAAATTTCGCCGGTGACGCGGTTCTGCACCAGGTACTTGCCTTCCAGCTGCTTGACCGCCGCGTAGGAGAAGTCCATGTCACGCCAGTGGTCGAGGTGGGCGTTGAGCTCCTCGAATTCGGCCTGGGTATAGTCGGTCAGCAGGTGCTTGTCGTACTTGCCCATGTCCACCAGACGGGCGACGTGCTGGTAGAGGTGGGGCGGCTCGAACTGGCCGTAGGCCTTCTTGCGCAGGTGGAAGATGGCCAGGCGGGCGGCCATGTACTGGTAATCCGGGCTCTGTTCGGAGATCAGGTCAGCAGCGGCCTTGATGACGGTTTCGTGGATGTCGGCGGTACGGATACCGTCATAGAACTGGATGTGGGACTTGAGCTCCACCTGGGAGACCGACACGTTGTCGAGCTTCTCGGCGGCCCAGTCGAGCACGCGGTGAATTTTATCCAGATCGATGGGTTCTTTGTGGCCGTTACGCTTCGTCACAAACAAGTTCATTGGCTGATGACCTTTAGTTGATTCCCGAAAAACCATGGCGCCCAGCATCCAGGGTTCCCTTCTTGAGGGTGGCCTGGGGGCGAAGTGCGCCATGAATCACAAGATATAGTGTTATTTTAAATTCGAACTACAAGATAGTGAGGTCGGCACGGCATTGCAATCTGTGGATAACGCATTAGCTGTGGATAAATTGTGGGTGTTCGGGTTCGAGTTAGTGACTGCTCACAGTGAGTGGGTTTTCATCCGTCCGATCCGGCAAATGCAAGTCCGATGATCGAAGATGGAAAATTTAAATAACTTTTTTTGCTTGCGAAAACGGGGTGTTTTTACTAGCAAATTCAGCCTGGTTATCCCTTGTGCAGCCAGGGTCAAAAGCTGTCCTGTCCCCGCAGGCGCGCACTTGTCATCCTCTCAAAACAAGGGGCACATCTGCGCCCCTTGTCATTGCCAATGTGCGGCCCGGTGAGTGAACGTCGTGCTCATCTGGGAACCCTTTGGCGTTAAAGCTGCCCGGATGATCCATCTATGGCGTCATACAGAGCAGGGATGACTCAGGTCAGCTCGTAGCGCAGCCAGTGGTGCAGGGCCTACCTCGTACGGCATCGAACTGCAGATCCGCACCCCGATGGTCCACTTATACCGTTTATGCAGTGCAATGCTGGTTTGGCTCAGGTCAGCTCGTAGCGCAGCCAGTGGTGCAGAGCCTGTACCGTATCAAAGTGCAGGTCGGCGCCCCAGTCGGCGGTATCCTCGTCATCGCTCAGATAGCCCCAGCCCGCCACCGCGGTAAGCATGCCGGCGTTGCGCCCCGCCTCGATGTCGCGCACATGGTCCCCTACATAAAGGCAGTGGCTCGCCTCGACCCCGAGCCGCTCGCAGGCAAAGAACATGGGGGCGGGGTCTGGCTTGCGTACCGGCAGGGTGTCGGCACTGACGGTGACGCCGCAGCTGGCAAGCTCGGGCAGGGCGGCCAGCAGCGGCTCGGTGAGAAAGCCCGGCTTGTTGGTGACTATGCCCCAGGGCAGCTTCTTCTCATCGAGCCATTCGATGAGATCCAGCATCCCTTCATAGGGACGGGTACCGACGCAGAGGTTGGCGGCGTAATGGTCGAGAAGGGCGGTGCGAAGGCGCGTGGCCCCCAGCTCTTCCAGCAGATCCTCCCCCAGGCCCGCCTTGAGCAGCCCGAGGGCCCCGTGGGAGGTGGTCTGGCGGATGATGGCCTCGGGCAGCGGGGCAAAGCCTTCGCTCACCAGCACATGGTTGACGGCGGCGCCGAGATCCGGGGCCGTGTCGAGCAGGGTGCCGTCCAGATCGAACAGCACGCAGCGCAGGGGCGCCTTGTCGGTGCTCATCAGACTGACTCCGGGCGCACGAAGGCCACCATGTAGTTGACGTCGACGTTCCTGCCGAGCTTGAAGCTGTTGGAGAGCGGCGCGTAGTGCACCCCGCTCATGTCCCGCACCAAGAGGCCCGCGGCTTCCCCCATGCGACACAGCTCGGCGGGGGTGATGAACTTTTTGTGATCATGGGTGCCCTTGGGCACCATCTTCAGCAGGTACTCGGCCCCCAGGATCATCATCAGGTAGGCTTTCGGGTTGCGGTTGATGGTGGAGACATACACCTTGCCCCCCGGGCGCACCAGGGTGGCGATGGCCCGCAGCACGGAGGCGGGATCCGGCACATGCTCCAGCATCTCCATGCAGGTGACCACATCATACTGGCCGGGGGCCTCGGCGGCATGAGCTTCTGCGGTGATCTGACGGTATTCGAGCTCCACACCCTGCTCCAGGGCGTGCAGGCGGGCGACCCCGAGGGGCTCCTTGCCCATGTCGATGCCGGTCACGCGAGCACCCCGGCGGGCCATGCTCTCGGAGAGGATGCCGCCGCCGCAGCCGATGTCGAGCACGCGCTTGCCAAACAGGCCGCCGCTCTTGTCGGTGATCCAGTCAAGGCGCACCGGGTTGATCTGGTGCAGGGGCTTGAACTCGCCCTCCATGTCCCACCAGCGGGAGGCGATGGCTTCAAATTTGGCGATTTCTGTCAGATCGACATTGGCATCACTATTCATTTTTTGATGATCCTGTGGCAGGGCGCGCAGCGGGCAGGGCGCGCGCAATCTATTGTCCTGGCGGGCATTATAACGGACGGACTTGGGCACACCAGCCCGACGTGTTACCCGGATTTGTGGCTTAAGGTATTTGGCTCAGTGTGTTACCATGTCGCGCTGTTTAAGCCAAAGAACAACTAATTAGGGATTAAGGCTTTCTATGAGCGATCTGGCCAGAGAGATCACGCCGGTCAACATCGAAGAAGAGCTCAAGAGTTCCTATCTGGATTACGCCATGAGCGTGATCGTAGGACGAGCTCTGCCGGATGTGCGTGATGGCTTGAAACCGGTTCACCGCCGCGTTCTGTTTGCTATGAACGAGTTGGGGAACGACTGGAACAAGCCCTATAAGAAATCGGCCCGTGTGGTCGGTGACGTAATCGGTAAATATCACCCGCACGGCGACAGCGCCGTGTATGACACCATTGTCCGGATGGCGCAGGATTTCTCCATGCGTTACATGCTGGTCGATGGTCAGGGCAACTTCGGCTCGGTCGATGGCGACAACGCTGCGGCCATGCGTTACACCGAAGTGCGGATGGCGCGCATCTCCCACGAGTTGCTGGCCGATCTGGACAAAGAGACCGTGGACTGGGTGCCGAACTACGACGGCACCGAGATGATCCCGGCTGTCATGCCCACCAAGGTACCCACCCTGTTGATCAACGGCTCCTCCGGTATCGCGGTGGGCATGGCGACCAACATTCCTCCTCACAACCTCACCGAGATAGTCAACGGCTGTCTGGCGTTGATCGAGAATGGCGCCCTCACCATTGACGAGCTGATGACCTATGTCACCGGCCCGGATTTCCCCACCGGCGGCATCATCAACGGGCGCTCCGGCATAGTGCAGGCCTACCGGACCGGTCGCGGCTCCGTCTATGTGCGGGCCAAGGCCGAGGTGGAAGTGGACGAGAAGAGCGGTCGCGAGACCATCATCGTTCACGAGATCCCCTATCAGGTGAACAAGGCGCGGCTGATCGAGAAGATCGCCGAGCTGGTCAAAGAGAAGAAGGTCGAGGGCATCAGTGCCCTGCGCGATGAGTCT
The DNA here is from genome assembly GCF_023093515.1 of Aeromonas genomosp. paramedia. Classification (NCBI taxonomy): domain Bacteria; kingdom Pseudomonadati; phylum Pseudomonadota; class Gammaproteobacteria; order Aeromonadales; family Aeromonadaceae; genus Aeromonas; species Aeromonas genomosp. paramedia. Next base: position 122,949 of record NZ_JAAROG010000011.1, on the reverse strand, counting down.
GATAAAGACGGCATGCGCATCGTTATCGAGATCAAGCGCGGCGAGTCCGGCGAGATTGTGCTGAACAATCTCTACAAGCACACCCAGATGCAGACCACGTTCGGCATCAACATGGTGGCGCTCGATAACAACCAGCCCAAGGTGATGAACCTCAAAGAGATCCTGGATGCCTTCCTGCTGCACCGCCGCGAGGTGGTGACCCGCAGGACCGTGTTCGAGCTGCGCAAGGCGCGGGATCGGGCGCACATCCTGGAAGGTCTGGCGGTGGCGCTGGCCAACATCGACCCCATCATCGAGCTCATTCGCCACAGTGCGACCCCGGCGGATGCGAAAGCGGGCCTGGTTGCCAAGGGCTGGGAACTCGGCAACGTGGCCGCCATGCTGGAAAAAGCGGGCGACGACGCGGCACGGCCGGAGTGGCTGGAGCCGGAGTTCGGCATCCGTGAAGGGCAGTACTTCCTGACCGAGATCCAGGCCCAGGCCATCCTTGACCTGCGTCTGCACAAGCTGACCGGCCTCGAGCACGAGAAGATCCTGGAAGAGTACCAGTCTCTGCTGGATCTGATCGCCGAGCTGCTGTTCATCCTGGCAAGCCCGGAACGGCTGATGGAAGTGATCCGCGATGAACTGCTGGCCGTGCGCGAGCAGTATGGCGACGAGCGTCGCACCGAGATCAGCATGTCCAGTGCCGAGATCAACATCGAAGATCTGATCACCCCGGAAGACGTGGTCGTCACCCTGTCTCACCAGGGCTATGTGAAGTATCAGCCGCTCTCCGACTACGAGGCCCAGCGCCGCGGTGGTCGTGGCAAGTCGGCCACCCGGATCAAGGAAGAGGACTTTGTGGAGCGTCTGCTGGTGGCCAACACCCACGACACCATTCTGTGCTTCTCCACCCGTGGCAAGGTCTACTGGCTCAAGGTCTACCAACTGCCGGAAGCGTCCCGTGGCGCCCGTGGTCGTCCCATCATCAACCTGCTGCCGCTGGAAGAGGGTGAGCGTATCACCGCCATCCTGCCGGTGAAGGAGTATGATGCCGAGAAGTTCGTCTTCTTCGCCACCGCCAACGGTACCGTGAAGAAGACCAGCCTGTCCGACTTCAGCCGTCCGCTCTCCTCCGGTATTCGCGCCATCAACCTCAAGGAGGGTGATGAGCTGATCGGGGTAGACATCACCGACGGCAGCAACGAGATCATGCTGTTCTCCGATGCGGGCAAGGTGGTTCGCTTCAATGAAGGTAGCGGCCGTGCCGATGCAGCCGATGCGGATGCCAGCGATGACGTCGAGACCGACGATGACGCCGGCAACGACGAGGATGGCAGCGACAACGGCGAAGGCACTGAAGGCACCGAGAGCAAGGGTACCTTCAAGGGCGTGCGTCCCATGGGTCGTACCGCCGCCGGTGTGCGCGGCATCAAGCTGGGCGCCGGTGACAAGGTGGTTTCCCTCATCGTGCCGCGCGGTGAAGGTGCCATCCTCACCGCCACCGAGAACGGTTACGGCAAGCGCACCGCACTGGACGAGTACCCGACCAAGAGCCGTGGTACCCAGGGCGTTCGCTCCATCAAGGTGGACGAGCGCAACGGCAAGGTGATCGATGCGATCCAGGTCGAGGATACCGACCAGATCATGCTGATCACCAACGGCGGCACCCTGGTGCGTACCCGTGTTGCCGAGGTGAGCGTCATCGGCCGTAACACCGGCGGTGTCCGTCTGATCCGTACCGGTGAAGACGAGACTGTGGTCGGCCTGCAGCGCATTGCCGAGAGCGACGAGGAAGAGAACGACGCTCTGGTCGCCGAGGGCATGGCCATCGACGGCGAGCAGGCGGAAGGTGCAGAGACTGCGCCAGACGCCGGTGCTGCCGACGATGCAGGCTCCAGCGAAGCGGGTGCGGCTGACGACGAATAATCGTTACCTGCCTCGATAAAAAAGAGCGGCCCTTGGGTCGCTCTTTTTGTTTGTCTTGCCTTCACTCCCTCCTGCGGCGCTCGGTCATCCGAAACTGCCTGCGTTCATCTCCTGTGCTGGCGCCGGATTTTCCCGCTCCGGGCTCTCTTGCTCATTCAATCCTTCATCCCGGCGTCATCTGGCTGTCATCCCGGCGGGACAGACTGCGGCTGTTCAGGTGGGGCAAGGGCACGACCATGCCCGAGTCCGGCGTTGGCAATATCATCCAGAAGGAGCAGGGTATGACCAGTTGGATCATGTGGGAGATCTGGTGGAGCCGGATGTGGGGAGAGGATGCCAGGGCAATGTCACATGACGAGCAGGAGGAGGTGGCTTATGAGCCCTCGCGCCTGCCGGCGGAGCTTATCGCGCAGGGCAAGCCGATGCCCCCCCATCCGCCAAGGCCGAGGGGCTGAGCCGCGATAGCCGCAGTCATCAGAACAGGCGCAGCTGCTCGTTGGGGCGAATGAAGGCAGAGGTGTTGAGCGCGACATGGCGCTTGCCCAGTTGCAGTCGCTTGCTGATGAGCCGAAAGCGCTGGGCGAGCAAGTCGGCGAATTGCCCCTCTCCGCGCATACGAGTCCCGAAGGCGGGGCTGTTGAGCGCCCCCCCTCTGCTTGCCCGCAACTGGTTCAGGATGGCCTCCTTCTGGCCGGGGTAGTGCTCCTCCAGCCAGTCGCAAAACAGGGTGGTCAGCTCGTGGGGCAGTCTCAGCAGGATATAGTCGGCGCAGCCGGCGCCCGCCTCCACGGCGCCCTTGATGATCTGCTCCAGCTCGGGCTCGTTGAGCCGCGGGATCATGGGGGCCGCCAGCACTCCCACAGGTATCCCGGCCTGTGCCAGCTTCTCGATGACCTTGAGCCGACCCGCTCCCGTGCTGGCGCGGGGCTCCAGCTGTCGCCTCAGTGTCTCGTTCAGGGTGGTGACCGACACCATCACCTGGCAGAGCCCCTCCCGGGCCAGCTCGGCCAGCAGATCGAGATCGCGCAATATCATGGCGCTCTTGGTGATGATCCCCACCGGATGGCGATGGGCCAGCATCACCTCCAGCAGCTCGCGAGTGAGGCGATAGTGGTGCTCTATGGGCTGGTAGGGATCGGTATTGGCCCCGAGCACTATGGTCTGCGGCTGATAGCCTGGCTTGGCAAACTCCCGGCGCAGCAGCGCGGCGGCATTGAGCTTGGCAAACAGCCGGGTCTCGAAATCCAGGCCGGGGGAGAGCTCCAGGTAGGCGTGGCTGGGTCTGGCATAGCAGTAGATGCAGCCATGCTCGCACCCCTGATAGGGATTGATGGAGCGGCCGAAGGGGACGTCCGGCGAGAGGTTGTGGCTGATGATGCTCTTGGCCTGGATCTCCCGCACCTCGGTTCGGGGTTGGGACGCACGAAATGCCGCCTCCCATTCCACGGCCTGCCAGCCATCGTCGACGGCATCGATCTGCGGGCCGCTGAAACGGTGCTCGATATTGTGGGTGCTGCCTCGTCCTGCCATCTCATCATACCATGTACTGTTTATACATACAGTTATTCTGCTCGGGATGGTGCCAAACATCAAGTCCGGCCACTCTTCCCTTATTTCACTCGGCCAAAGAACGGGATCTCCTGCTTGATCTGTCGCTACATTTCGTTTACATAGACAAAATGCGAACTGGATCACGGAAATCATCATGAGTCCCACCACTTACCGTTGGCTGTTTATCGCCGTCATTGCCCTGGTCGCCTGGCGTCTGATCCCGCTCTCCACCGAGCAGGCGCTGGCCGCGGCCAACCGCGCCTGGCGGGTGGGCCACTTCGAGCAGGCGACCGGCATCTGGCAACCGCTGGCCGAGCAGGGTCAACCCAGGGCGCAGGCCCTGATGGGGTGGAGCCATGAGCTGGGGCAGGGGAGCGAGCAGGATCTGGCGCAGGCCATCCGCCTTTATCGTCAGTCCGCCGAGGCGGGGGATGCGTTTGGCCAGTACCGGCTGGCGGAGCTCTATCTGCGCGGGGTAGGGGTGCCACGGGATCTGCGTATCGCCTTTCACTGGATGGAGCGGGCGGCCCGCAACGGAGACGTGCCCGCCATGCTCAAGGTGGGGGTGCTGCATCTGATGGGGGCCAACGGTCGGGTCGACATGGCCGAGGCCAAGCAGTGGCTCTATCAGGCCTCGCAAAAAGGCAACAAGCTGGCGTTGACGGTATTGCAGGAGCTGGCGCTGGCCGAGGAGGGTCGCAGCGCCTTCGATTTCAACGGCCAGTCACTGCTGGGGGAGGGTTAGCCCCTCAGCGGCTGGCGGTGATCTTGCCCGGTGTCACGTCGGTGACGTAGAGGGTGCTGCGATCGGCGCTGTGCACTATGCTGCATACCTCGCGCTTGCTGCCATCGCTCAGGATCACCAACTCCCCGAGATGAACGGGGCAGTGTGTCGTCAACAGGTGATCCGGGTGGACAATCTTCTCCGCATGCTCCGGAAACGAAATGTCATAGGTGTACATCATGCTCTCCTCATTTAGGCAGACGCCTCACTGGAAACCTAGCACAGAGAGGGCGCGGCGGGACCCGTATCGCATATGCGTCGTCCCGATTTGCTCTGTGACGCCAGGCAAATCAACTGATGACGGCGCACCTTGCTTTCCCCTTCATGGTATACAAAATCGGCAAGGCAACTTGTCTGGGTCGTGACGTCTGATACAATCCCCCGTTGTACCTGTCAATTGATGGCCTTGCGCACCCAAGAGGGTGTGTACCACTGCTGTGTAGCAACCGTATTGTGAACGGTGAAACTCAGGGGTGAACTGCTTGAAATGAAAGGTTTTCTCCAATCTGCATGTGCCCTTTGGTAGGGGGCACCACTGTATAAGGAAACACCTAATGCCAATCATTACTCTGCCTGACGGCAGCCAACGTCAATTTCCCCACGCCGTTTCCGTCATGGACGTCGCCGCCGACATAGGTCCCGGTCTCGCCAAGGCGTGCATTGCCGGCCGGGTGAACGGTGAACTGGTGGATGCGTGCGAGCTGATCGACGCCGATGCCTCCCTGGCCATCATCACCGCCAAAGACGAAGACGGTCTGGACATTCTGCGCCACTCCTGCGCCCACCTGCTGGGTCATGCCATCAAGCAACTCTGGCCCCAGACCAAGATGGCGATAGGTCCCGTCATCGACAACGGTTTCTACTACGACGTCGATCTCGACCGCACCCTGACCGATGAAGATCTGGCTGCCCTGGAAGAGCGCATGCTGGCGCTGGCCGCCAAGGATTACGACGTCGTCAAGAAGAAGGTCTCCTGGCAGGAGGCGCGCGACGTGTTCGAGGCCCGCGGCGAGACCTACAAGGTCGAAATCCTGGATCAGAACATCGCCCGCGATGATCAGCCCGGTCTCTATCATCACGAAGAGTACGTCGACATGTGTCGCGGCCCCCACGTGCCCAACATGCGTCACTGCCACCACTTCAAGTTGCAGAAGATGTCAGGCGCCTACTGGCGTGGCGACTCCAACAACAAGATGCTGCAGCGCATCTACGGTACCGCCTGGGCCGACAAGAAGCAGCTCAAGGCCTACCTGCAGCGTCTCGAGGAGGCCGCCAAGCGCGACCACCGCAAGATAGGCAAGCAGCTCGACCTGTACCACATGCAGGAAGAGGCTCCCGGCATGGTGTTCTGGCACAATGATGGCTGGACCATCTTCCGTGAGCTGGAAACCTTCATCCGCGGCAAGCTCAAGGAGTACGACTATCAGGAGGTGAAAGGCCCCTTCATGATGGATCGCGTGCTGTGGGAGCGTTCCGGCCACTGGGAAAAATACGCCCAGGCCATGTTCACCACCCAGTCCGAGAACCGCGAGTACGCCATCAAGCCGATGAACTGCCCGGGTCACGTGCAGATCTTCAACCAGGGTCTGAAGTCCTATCGGGACCTGCCCCTGCGCATGGCCGAGTTCGGCTCCTGCCACCGCAACGAGCCCTCAGGCTCCCTGCACGGTCTGATGCGGGTGCGCGGCTTCACCCAGGATGACGCTCACATCTTCTGTACCGAAGATCAGATCATGGAAGAGGTCTCGGCCTGCATTCGCATGGTCTATGACGTCTACGGCACCTTTGGCTTCGAAAACATCGTGGTCAAGCTCTCCACCCGTCCCGAGCAGCGCATCGGTTCCGATGAAGCCTGGGATCGCGCGGAAGCCGCCCTGGCGGAAGCCCTGGTGCTCAATGGCCTGAAGTACGATCTGCAGCCGGGGGAGGGGGCCTTCTACGGTCCCAAGATCGAATTCACCCTGCACGATTGTCTTGATCGTGCCTGGCAGTGTGGTACCGTGCAGCTCGATTTTGCCTTGCCGGGCCGTCTTGGCGCCACTTATGTGGGCGAAGACAACGAACGTCACGTCCCCGTGATGATCCACCGGGCCATTCTCGGGTCCCTCGAGCGTTTCATCGGTATCCTGACCGAAGAGTACGCCGGACTGTTCCCGACCTGGCTGGCACCGACTCAGGCCGTGGTCATGAATATCACGGATAATCAGGCCGATTATGCGGTGAAAGTTGCCAAGGCATTGAATGATGCGGGCCTTCGCGCAAAAGCGGACTTGAGAAATGAGAAGATTGGCTTTAAAATCCGCGAGCATACTTTGAAGCGAGTGCCTTTCATGCTGGTCTGCGGCGACAAAGAAGTAGAAGCCGGCAAGATTGCAGTACGGACTCGTAAAGGGGCTGACCTGGGTTCTTATCCTGTTGAAGAGCTGATAGCTCTGTTAACCCAGGAAGTTCAGACCCGCGGACAAAAGAAAGTGGAGGAATAAGCTATAAAAGGCGGAAAAAAACTGGGCAAGCAACCGCAAGCCCGCGCTCACCGGATCAATGAAGAGATCCGTCTGAAAGAAGTTCGTCTGACTGGTTTGGACGGTGAGGCCATTGGCATCACCACCATCCAGGATGCCCTGAACTTGGCCCTTGAAGCCGGAGTGGATCTGGTCGAGATCAGTCCTAACGCTGAGCCGCCCGTTTGCCGAATCATGGATTACGGCAAATTCCTCTACGAAAAGAGCAAGACCACCAAAGAACAGAAGAAAAAGCAGAAAGTCGTCCAGGTGAAGGAAATCAAATTCCGTCCTGGCACTGACGAAGGCGACTATCAGGTAAAACTACGCAACCTGGTTCGCTTTCTGGAAGACGGGGACAAGGCGAAGGTCACCCTGCGCTTCCGTGGTCGTGAAATGGCCCACCAGGATCTTGGTATCAAGGTTCTGGAGCGAGTCAAGAACGATCTGGAAGAGTTGGCCGTAGTCGAGTCGTTCCCGAAAGTCGAAGGCCGTCAAGCTGTGATGGTCCTCGCACCCAAGAAGAAATCTTAAGGCCCACAAGAAATTGACTCATGGGTTCGCCCCATGAGTCGGTTCGCCTTGCGATTTTGTTGTCACTCACAATGCGGAGTATGAAATGCCGAAGATGAAAACCAACCGGGGTGCTGCAAAGCGCTTCAAGAAGACTGGCTCAGGTCGCTTCAAGTGCAAGCACAACCACCTGCGTCACATCCTGACCAAGAAGAGCAGTAAGCGTAAGCGTAAGCTGGGGCCGAAGTTCATGGTTTCTGCTGCCGACCACAAACGTGTTGTCGCTTGTCTGCCGTACGCATAAGGGGGATGTGAAAAATGCCAAGAGTTAAACGTGGTGTGACTGCTCGCGCTCGTCACAAGAAAGTAATGAAAGCCGCCAAGGGTTACTACGGCGCCCGTTCCCGTGTCTACCGCGTAGCGGTACAAGCGGTAACCAAAGCTGGTCAGTATGCCTACCGTGACCGTCGCCAGAAGAAGCGTCAGTTCCGTCAGCTGTGGATTGCGCGTATCAACGCTGCAGCCCGTCAGAACGGTCTGTCCTACAGCCGTCTGATCGACGGTCTGAAGAAGGCTTCCATCGAGATCGATCGCAAGATCCTGTCCGATATCGCCGTTCACGACAAGCTGGCTTTCACAGCCCTGGTTGAAAAGGCCAAAGCAGCGCTGGTTTAATCCGGTTCTGTTATGAAAGATAAAAGGAGGCTCAGGCCTCCTTTTTTGTTGCCCGTTTTTTGCTTTCAGTGTGTTGTGCCGTACAGCGCCATCCGCCCTGGTGGCCGACGCGAAAATGTCTGATATGCCAACAAACCAAGGCCTGACATCAAAAATTGAAGCGAGCGGGGAAGGGCTTGAGACTCGCTTGATATAACAAAATGATTTATAGGGAGAAAAGCCCGCCATAACTATGGTCAGCGAAGGGGCTTTTTTTGTATTATTCCCCTCTTGACCTTATTTAGCCTAAAGGCTCCTGTTTCGGGAGTGGTGACGAGGAAGACATGCAACAGCTTGAAGAAGTAGTCGGCCAGGCCAAGGCCGAAATTGAGGGCGTAAGCGACATCGCCGCCCTCGACGAAATCCGGGTCAAATATCTGGGTAAAAAGGGCTTTTTTACCGAGCAGATGAAGGGCCTGGGCGCCCTTTCGCCTGAGGAGCGTCCCGCCGCAGGCGCGGTGATCAACCAGGCCAAGCAGCTGGTTCAGGATGCCTTGAACGCGCGTCGTGAAGCCCTCGAAGTTGCCGTGCTGAACCAGAAGCTGGCGGCCGAGACCATCGACATCAGCCTGCCGGGTCGTCGTATCGAAAACGGTGGCCTGCACCCGGTGACCCGCACCATTGAACGCATCGAGCGCCTGTTTGGCGAGATGGGTTTCAAGGTCGAGCGCGGTCCCGAGATTGAAGATGGCTTCCACAACTTCGATGCGCTGAATATCCCGGCTCATCACCCGGCGCGTACCGATCACGATACCTTCTACTTCAATCCTGATCTGATGCTGCGAACCCACACCTCGGGCGTGCAGATCCGCACCATGGAACATCAGCAGCCGCCGATCCGCATCATAGCGCCGGGTCGCGTCTATCGTAACGACTACGACATGACCCACACCCCCATGTTCCACCAGGTCGAAGGCCTGCTGGTGGACGAGCATGCCAGCTTCACCGAGCTCAAGGGGATACTGCACGACTTCCTGCGCAACTACTTCGAGGAAGATCTCACCATTCGCTTCCGCCCCTCCTACTTCCCGTTCACCGAGCCGAGCGCCGAAGTGGACGTGATGGGCAAGAACGGCAAGTGGCTGGAAGTGCTGGGCTGCGGCATGGTGCACCCGAACGTGCTGCGTTCGGTCGGCATCGATCCGGAAAAATACTCCGGCTTTGCCTTCGGCATGGGCGTTGAGCGCCTGACCATGCTGCGTTACGGGGTCAACGACCTGCGTGCCTTCTTCGAAAACGATCTGCGCTTCCTCAAGCAGTTCAAGTAAGGGCGAGAGAACATGAAATTCAGTAAATCCTGGGTGATGGAGTGGGTCCGCACCGAGTTGAGTGACAATGCATTGGCCGAGCAGATCACCATGGCCGGTCTTGAAGTGGACGCCGTGGAAGCGGTCGCCGGCCAGTTCAACAATGTGGTCGTGGGTGAAGTGGTCGAGTGCGCCCAGCACCCGGACGCCGACAAGCTGCGGGTGACCAAGGTCAACGTGGGCGAGGCCGAGCTGCTGGACATCGTCTGCGGCGCGCCGAACTGCCGTCAGGGCCTGAAAGTGTGCGTGGCCAAGGTGGGCGCGACCCTGCCGGGCGATTTCACCATCAAGAAAGCCAAGCTGCGTGGCCAGCCGTCCCACGGCATGCTCTGCTCCTTCAGCGAGCTAGGTATCGACGTCGAGGCGGACGGCATCATAGAGCTGCCGCTCGACGCCCCCATCGGCACCGATATTCGCGACTACCTCAATTTGAACGACGTCTCTATCGACGTGGATCTGACCCCGAACCGTGCCGATTGCCTCGGCATCGCGGGTCTGGCACGCGAGATCGGCGTGCTCAACAGTGTGGACGTGGTCGAGCCGAGCTGGACGCCTGCCGCCGCCACCATTGACGCCAGCTTCCCGATCCGGGTCGAGGCGTCCGCCGATTGCCCCCGTTACCTGGGTCGCGTCATCAAGGGGCTGAACCTGCGCGCCCAGAGCCCGCTCTGGATGCAGGAGAAGCTGCGCCGTGGCGGCATCCGCTCCATCGACGCCATCGTCGACATCACCAACTACCTGCTGCTGGAATACGGTCAGCCGATGCACGCCTTCGATCTGGCCAAGCTGGAAGGGGAACTGGTGGTACGCCGCGCCCGTAGCGATGAGCCGATGACCCTGCTCGACGGTACCGAGGTGAAGCTCAAAGACAACACCCTGGTGATTGCCGATGCCAAAGGCCCTGCCTGCATGGCCGGTATCTTCGGCGGCGATCGCACCGGTGTGTCCGAGACCACCACCGACATCCTGCTGGAGTGCGCCTTCTTCGCGCCGCTCTCCATCACCGGCCGTGCCCGTGCCTACGGCCTGCACACCGACTCTTCCCACCGCTTCGAGCGCGGGGTGGATCCCGAGCTGCAAGCCAAGGTGATGGACAGAGCCACCCGTTTGCTGCTGGACATTTGTGGCGGAGAGTGCGGCGGTGAAGCGGGCCCCGTCATCGAGGTCAAATCCGATGCCCATCTGCCCAAGGCTGCCCCCATCCGCTTGCGTCGTGCCAAGCTCGACAAGGTGATCGGCATCAGCGTGGCCGACGCCCAGGTGCTCGAGATCCTGACCCGCCTCGGCATGCAGGTGACCGTGGACACCGACGGCTGGACCGCGCTGGCACCCTCCTGGCGTTTCGATATCGCCATCGAGGAAGACCTCATCGAGGAAGTGGCCCGCATCTACGGCTACAACAACATCCCGAACCTCAAACCCGCCGCCTCCCTGGCGATGGTGGAGCAGGCCGAAGGCCAGGTGACCCTGAAGCGGGTGCGTGACCTGCTGGTCGATCGCGGTTTCCAGGAAGCGATCACCTACAGCTTCGTGGATCCCAAGGCCCAGCAGACCCTGTTCCCCCAGAGCGACGCCATCGTGCTGCCGAACCCCATCTCGGTCGAGATGTCCGCCATGCGTGTCTCCCTGTTCCCGGGTCTGGTGCAGGCGGTGGTCTACAACCAGAACCGTCAGCAGGGCCGTGTGCGTCTGTTCGAGCAGGGCCTGCGTTTCATCAAGGACGCGAGCGCCGAGAACGGCATCCGTCAGGAGCCCATGCTGGCCGGCATCATCACCGGCAACCAGAGCGACGAGCACTGGGACGTCAAGAGCCGTGGCAGCGACTTCTTTGATCTGAAAGGGGATCTGGAAGCCGTGCTGGATCTCACCGCCGAAGGGGCCACCTTCAGCTTCGAGCGTACCGAGCACAGCGCCCTGCACCCGGGCCAGAGCGCCGCCATCCTGCGCAATGGCGCCGTCATCGGCCACATCGGCGTGATCCACCCGAGCCTCGAGAAGAAGCTGGGTCTCAAGAGCCGTGCCGTGATGTTCGAGCTGGAGCTGGACAAGCTGACCCCTGCCAAGGTGCCGGTTGCGGCCGAAGTTTCCCGCTTCCCGGCCAACCGCCGTGACATCGCCGTGGTGGTCGACGTTGCGGTTCTGGCCGGTGACGTCCTGGCAGTAATTAAAAAAGTTGGCGGAAATCAGTTAGTTGGAATAAACTTGTTCGACGTATACCAGGGTGCTGGTATGGCAGAGGACAAGAAGAGCCTGGCCATCAGTCTAGTGTTGCAAGACACCCAGCGCACCCTGGAGGAGAAAGAGATTGCCGAGACCGTAGACAATGTCGTGCGGGCCCTTGGTGAAGAGTTGAATGCATCCTTGAGGGATTGATCTATGGCGCTTACCAAAGCCGACATTGCAGAGCACCTGTTCACCCAGCTCGGGATGAGCAAGCGTGAAGCCAAAGACATGGTGGAAGCCTTCTTTGAGGAAATCAGACAAGCGCTCGAGCGCGGTGAACAAGTCAAGATTTCAGGCTTCGGTAACTTTGATCTTCGTGAGAAGAACCAGCGTCCCGGACGTAACCCCAAGACGGGCGAGGATATTCCCATCAGCGCCCGTCGTGTGGTGACCTTCCGGCCTGGCCAGAAGCTCAAGGCCAGGGTAGAAAATGTTGAACCCAATGAGTAAAGAAAAGCCAGGCAAATGCCTGGCTTTTGCGTTTCGATGATAAAGACCCTCTTCCTGTTTGGTGCGCTGCTGGCCTTGCCGCTGCGTGCCGCCACGCTCCCCCTGTCAGCCGAGACCCAGGCCTATGCCGATACGCTCACCGGGCTGACCTTCTGCTACCCGGCCCTGCAGCGTCCTCCCTATCTGGAAGCGCAGGGGGGCCTGCTCATCGATCAGATGAAACGCCTGGCCCGGCAACTGCCGGTGCCGCTGCGCTTTGAAAAACTGCCCAACTGGGCGGCGACCCTGCAGGGCTTGCAGCGCGGGCAGTGCGATCTCATCCCCCATGTGGGCCCAACCCGGGAGACCCTGCCCGGCATGGCCTTGAGCCGGGCCATGCTGGAGGCGGAATCCGCCATCCTCTATCGGGGGGAGCTCGAGCAGGCGACCTTCCTGGTCTCGCCCATCTGGCAGGCAGAGGAGACTCTGCAGCGGCTCTATCCGCACTCGTCCCAGCGGCTCCTGACCGATGCGGAGAACTGGTACGCGGCCCTGGTAGCGGGCAGGGGCAGCGCCTACCTCGGTGACTATCTGCAACTGCGTTACCTGATGCGGGAGTTCCCGAACGAGGGGCTGCGCCTGCGGCGGCTGCGCAGCGACGATCTGGTGATCAGCTACCGGCTGATGATGGACGACAAGCCGCAGTTGCAGGAGCTGATAGACACGGCGATCCGCTTCCTGCCGCCGGGCAGCCTCTACCGGGATCTGGGGCGCTATCTGCCCCAGAGCGAGCAGGACATCAACCCCTTGCACTTCACCGACAAGGAGCAGGCCTGGCTGGTCGGCAGCGCGCGCACCATCAAGCTGGTGGCGGATCCCGACTTCATGCCCTACAGCGGCGTCAACCAGCAGGGTGAGCTCATCGGCTGGAGCGGCGATGTACTGCGGGAAGTGAGCCGCCAGACGGGGCTGAATTTCGAGCTGATCCCCGTTGCCAGCAAGGAGGAGGCGCTCGCCAGGCTGCGCAGCGGGGAGGCCGCCATGATGGCCGGTCTGCTGGAGTCGCCGGCACTGCACGAGGAGTTCGAGTTCACCCGTGCGGTGGCAACCAGTCGCTATGCCCTGGTCAGCCGCAAGCGGGGGGCTTATCAAGCCCTTGCCGCGGTCAAGGGCAGGGTGGTCGTGCCCCGTATGCTGTACGACCCCAGCCTGCTGGCCCGGTTCGGGCAACAGGACTGGGGGGTGACCGACAGCCTGTTGCAAGGGCTGGCGGCGGTGCAGAGCGGTGAGGCCGATGCCATGCTGGCCGAGCTCTATCAGCTGCAATATCCGCTGCGCAACAACCAGCTGAGCGAGCTGAGCATCACGGAGCTGCCTGAGGTGTTTGGCCTCGGCTTTGCCATCAGGCGGGATCAGCCAAGGCTTGCCGGGGTGCTGGAGCAGAGCCTGACGACGATCAACGATCGCCAGGTGAGCGAGCTGGTCCAGCGTTGGCGGCGCCTGGTCCTGAACCAGCAAGAGGGGGTCAGTTACGGCTTCTGGCTTGGCTCTGTCCTGCTGGCTCTCCTGATCAGCGCTGGGGTGATCTGGTCAGTCTGGCGCTCCCGCCAGCAGCTGGCCCAGGAGGCGCGCGAACGCCAGAGGGCGGAGCAGGCGCTGGCGCTGGAGAGCAAGTTCAGGGAGTCCCTGTTCCAGGCGCTGCCGGTGCCGGTGTTCTTGCGCAATGACAAGGGGGAGGTGATCAAGCGCAACAAGCGGGCCAAGCGGATGGAGGCGCGCTACGCCACCGATCTCGTCCTGCCGTCCCCGCAGTTGCAGGGGGCTGAGGGGGAGATAGCCCTGCGGGATCAGGTCTACTCCTATGCCCAGATCCCGCTGCGGCTGGGGCCCCAGGCCCCGGCCGGGGATCTCATCGCCCTGTCCGACATCAGCGCCTTGCGCGAGCGCACCCGCTTGCTGCGCCAGGCGGAGCGCCGCCTGCGGGCCCTCACCAATACGGTGCCCGGGGTGGTGCTGCAGTTCACCCTGCAAGGGGGCGCCATCACCCGGGTGGAGTTCGTCAGTCGCGGCAGCCATGAGCTGCTGGGGCTGGCCAGCCAGCAGATCCGCCTCAATCCCAACGAGACCCTGACCCGCATCTCCCACCAGGACAGGCGGGAGATGCGCGCCCCCATGCTGGCCATGTTGCAGGCCGGGCGCCCCTTCTCCCACCTGCTGCGCTACCAGCATCCGACCAAGGGCACGCGCTGGCTGCAGTTCTCCGGCAGAGGGCGCCGTCAGGGGGAGGGGTGGCGCGTCTTTGGAGTGGTGCAGGATGTCACCAGGCGGGTCGAGCAGGAGCACTCCCTGCAGCTCTCCCACGAGCAGGCCCAGCAGGCCGTGCTCGCCAAGGGGCGTTTCCTCGCCGCCGTGAGCCACGAGATCCGCACCCCCATGAACGCCATCCTGGGCTTGCTGGAGTGGCTGGATCAGACCGAGCTCTCCGCGGAGCAGGCCTCGGTGCTGGCACACGTCAGGCAGGCGGGCAACGAGCTGCTCGGGCTGCTCAACGACGTGCTCGATTTCAGCCGCAATGAGAGCCGCCAGCTGCGGCTCTCCCTGCAGCCGACCGATCTGGTGGAGCTGTGCGAGCATGTGGCGGCGGTGCACTGGTCCAAGGCGCGCTCCAAACACCTGCAGCTGCGCCTCAATCTGGATCCTGCGCTGCCCGCCCTGATGGCGCTCGATCCCCACAGGGTGCAGCAGGTGTTGCACAACCTGCTCTCCAACGCCATCAAGTTCAGCGAGCGGGGGGAGGTGGTGCTCTGGGCCCGCCGGCACGGGGACTGGGTCTGGTGCGGGGTGGACGATCAGGGCCCCGGCATCAGTGCCGAGCTGCTGCCCCGGCTGTTCCAGCCCTTCGAGCAAGGGGAGGAGCTGGGTCAGCTCAGGGCCCAGGGTACCGGCTTGGGGCTGGCCATCTGTCGCCAGCTGATGGAGCAGATGGGAGGGGAGATCCGGGTCGAGCCGGTGGCCACCGGCGGCAGCCGCTTCATCTGCGCATGGCCCCTCGAAGGGACGCAGGAGAAGGCGCCCTGGCAGCCAAGGTTCAAACAGATGTCCCTGCAGCTTCCCCCCGAGGAGCTGGCGTACGTGCGGGCCTGGCTCGCCGAGTTTGGCGTGACCGAGGAGGCGACGGCGCCCGCCCTCGCCGCCACCCAGGATGAACAGGGACTGCGTGCCTGGTCCTGGCAGGGAGAGCCCTGGATCCCGGGCGCCGTGGTGAGTCTGCTGCAACCCAGGCTGGTTCAGGGGAGCGGGGAGGTCGCGGATCTGCCGGGCGCCGGTATGCGGGTCCTCCTGGTGGAAGATCACGAGGTAAACAGGGTGCTGATCAGCATGCAGCTGAGTCAGCTGGGCGCCCGGGTGCTGAGCGCCGCCAATGGCCGTCTGGCCCTCGAGATCCTGGCGCGGGAATCTGTCGATCTGGTGCTGACCGATCTGCAGATGCCGGTGATGGACGGTGCCGAGCTCTGCAAGCAGTTGCGGGCCTCGGCGCGCTGGCAGCAGCTGCCGGTCTACGTGATCACCGCCGATCTCAGTGAGCAGGCGGCCCAGCGTCTGGCGGATTGCGGCTGCCAGGGCCATCTGGACAAACCCGTCCTGCTGAAGGAGCTGGCCATCTTGCTGCGCACCGTCTCCGGTCGCAGCAGTGCGCCCCTGGTGGAGAGCTCGGTCAAGATCACCCCCATGACGACACTGCTCAACCCGGCGCTCATCAACCTCTATCTGGTGTCGGCTCGTCAGGATCTGGCCGAGATTGAGGGGTGCGTCACGGCAGGGGATGAAGGCGCCCTCAATACGGCTTTACACAAGATGAAGGGGGCCGCCAAAATGGTGGGGGCCGCCGCCCTGGTACAGGTGATCGAGCGCTGGCAGCGAGCCCCCGGGCACCCCTTGGTGGAAGAATTGCAGCAGGCCGTGGAAGAGGTCTGCCGGCAACTGGGCGAGAGAGCATGAGATGATCATCACAGATGAAGAGTTGTTGGCCCTGCTGGAGTCAGATGTCAGCCAGGAGCCGGTATTTCACCCCGTCAGCGTCTATGCCCTGGACGCCGTCTCCCATCAGGCGGCAAAGGAGGCGGGCTTGCCGGCTTATGCCAGTCTGCACCGTACCCGGCCGGACGCGAGCTGGCAGTGGGAGGGGTTGTTCGCCGCCGGGGCCATCGCCCTGTTCGATCCCGCCTCCCACGAGGGGGCCGACTATCTGCCGCGGCTGCAGACCCCGGGGGTGGGGATCTACCCCCTGTCGGATCCCTGGCTTGAGGGGTTGCAGGCGCGGGAGCAGGGGTGGCGGGACTGGCTCGCCCGGCTCCAGATCCTGCTGCTCGAGGATCACCCCTTCCAGGGGGCCTGCATCCAGCAGGAGATCCAGGCGCTGGGGCTGCCCTGCCACTGGGTGCAGGACGGCGAAGGTTGCCTCAAGGCGCTGGAAGAGGGGGCGGTGGGGCTGCTGGTCTGCGATCTCAGCCTGGCGGAGCAGGATGCCATCAGTCTCCTGATGAGCCATCCCCAGTACCGTCACAGCGGCCTGCCCATCATACTGCTCTCCGCTCACGATCAGACCCTGATCGACGGCGCCAGGCGACTGCTGCACGACGCCGGCTTCAACGTGCTGGCCGCCCTGGCCAAGCCGCTGCAGAGCGACGATCTGCTGCGGCTGCTCAAGGCGCTCTACCTGGGGCCGCAGCGCCAGCGCAGGCTGGGTGGCCTGAAGCGCACCATTCGCAGCTGGCAGGGAGAGGCGCGGGGTCAGCTTGGCCTGCAGGCGGATGCGGCCTCCAGCCCCCTGCCAATCTGGCTGGCCGTGAGCAGCCTGCCCCCTCACTGGGATCCCCTCAAGGCATGGCTGGAGCAGCATGGCAGGCAGGCGAACGAGCTGACCCTGGTCATCCATCGGCGGGATAACTTGCTGAACCAGGCGGATCGCTTCGCCCTGGTGCTGCAGGCGAGTCTTGCCGGGGCCAGGCTAGCCCTGCTGCTCGACAATGCCCAGCACCTGCCTTTCGATCAGCTGGAGCGGCTGCCAATCCAGAGCCTGCTGCTGGGGCAGCATCTGCTGCCGGAGCTGGAGGCGATGGCCGCCGACGCCCTGCTGGCCCGCTTCATCGGGCGTGCTCGCGAGCTCGGCATGGCCCTCTATCTCGACGACCCCTTCAACCTGCAGGATGCCGCCCAGTGGCAGGAGCTCGGCATGGCGGGGCGCTGGTAGCCCGTGCCGCGCTATCTCTGCTGGCCCCCCGATGAGGCGCGCCTGCACCGGGCGCTGGCGGGCTGGGTACACCCCGGCTCGCGGGCATCTCTGCCCCTGATGATGGAGGTGGGCGGCATTCCCTGCCGGCTGCAGGAGCTGGCAGGATCCGATCCCGAGCGGCTGAAGGCGGCCTACGAGGCGCTGAGCGAGCAGAGTGTCTACCTGCGCTTCATGCGCGCCAAGCAGCCTGCCACCGCCGATCAGCTCGCCTTCTTCCTCGACTACCCCAGAGCGCCCCAGATAGGGCTGCTGCTCACCGACGAGCAGGGCGCACCGCTGGCCATGGCCCAGTCCATCCGGCGGCGTCTGCATCCCGACAGGGCGGAGTTCTCCTGCATAGTCGCGGATCATTTTCAGCATAGGGGGGCCGGTCGCCGCATCCTGCTGGCGCTGGCATTGCTGGCGCACGGGGAGGGGATCCGCGAGTGGACCGCCGAGGTGCTCGGCCAGAACAGGCCCATGCTGGCCCTGCTGAAGGGGCTGGGGTTGCCGCTGACCCTGGTGACGGGGCGGGAGATGGTGTTTGTGCGGCTGGACTTGAGCGTTCTCGACGCCCTGGTGCCCCGGCATTCCTAAGACCAAGGGCGAATGTGCCGGGCCAGCCGGTTGTGCTAAGGTCAGCCTGTGATCCGTTGGAGGAAATCAACCATGGTGCAGTCAGCCAAACATATCGTGATCCTCACCGGCGCCGGCATCTCGGCCGAATCCGGTATCAAGACCTTCAGGGCCTGCGACGGCCTGTGGGAGGAGCACAGGGTGGAAGACGTGGCCACCCCCGAGGGCTACGCCCGGGATCCCGAACTGGTTCAGCGTTTTTACAACGCGCGGCGCCATCAGTTGCAACGGGCCGAGATCCACCCCAATCCTGCCCACTATGCCCTGGCGCGCCTCGAGCGCCTGCTGCCGGGGCGCGTGACCCTGATCACCCAGAACATCGACAACCTGCACGAGAGCGCGGGCAGCAAGCACCTCATCCACATGCACGGCGAGTTGCTCAAGGCCCGCTGTCCGGTGTCCGGGCAGGTGATCGAGTGGCGTGGGGAGCTCCACCAGGAGGAGCTCTGCTCCTGCTGCCAGCTGCCCCAGCCGTTGCGGCCTCATGTGGTCTGGTTTGGCGAGATGCCCCTCGGGCTGGATCGCATCTACTCGGCGCTGGCGCAATGCGATCTCTTCATCTCCATCGGCACCTCGGGGGCCGTCTATCCTGCGGCAGGCTTTGTCCATGAGGCGGGCCTCAACGGTGCCCACACCGTCGAGCTCAACCTGGAGCCGAGCGAGGTAGGCAGCCAGTTTGACGAGAAGCGCTATGGCCCGGCCTCCCTGCTGGTGCCAGCCTTCGTGGACGAATTGCTGCAACGCTGCGGTGTACACCAGCCCAAACAGATCGACGGTCATAACTGGATGGAGATGCGTGGGCCATAGCTATTGAGAAATGACATAGTTGCATTGGCTCCATGAAGCCGCCAAACTGACCCGTAAAATAAAGGATGCAGCTGGCGCAAGGGATATGAATATTTTCAAGCATGGAACCGCTTTTCTTCTGCTGGTGCTGACGGCGTTCGGCACTCAGGCAACCTCTTCTTCACCTTTGTTGCACCTGATCCTGCCAGACAAGCGGGAGGTCCGCCTGGATGAGGCGGCGCTGGCCGCCTTGCCGCAGACCGAGTTCGAGACGGCGACCCCCTGGACGGTCGGCGTGCACCGCTATCGTGGCCCGGACCTGATGGCGATGCTGGCGGCGCAAGGGGTCGCCGAGGCCAGGGTACTCGATGTGGTGGCGCTCAATGGCTATCGGCAACGGGTCGATCTCTCCCTGTTTGCCAAGGTGCCGCTGACCCTGGTGCGCTATCAGGATGACAAGCCGCTCACCCGCCGCAACAAGGGGCCGCTCTGGCTGCTGATCCCGCTCTCGGCCCATCCCGAGATGGATGTCTCCGCCATCCACAACAACATGGTCTGGCAGACGATCCGCATCGAGGTCGTCAAGTGACCCGCCGACAGCGCCACAATCTGTTGCTCGCAGCCATCTCTCTGCTGTTTCTGTTCTCCTCCGTCTGGGGCCTGCTGCTGCAAAGCCGCCACGAGCAGCTGGTCGATATCTTCTACCGCAACATCCACTGGAACATCAGCCAGGTGATGCAGGAATCCCAGCGTTTTCTCTACGATTTGCGCCTCTATCGGGCGGGTGCCCTCGAGATGGAGACCCTGAGCCTGGATTACGATCTGCTGTGGAACCGGCTGGATGTGTTCCTGATCAGCAGCGAGACCGCAGATGCGCGCGCCCGTCACGGGCTGGGGACTGTGCTGGCCGGGCTGTTTGACGAGATCAAGGCGCTCGAGCCCCAGATGCAGGCCGGTGTGCTGCAACAGGGGGAAGCCCTCGATCGGTCGCTGGTCCGGATTGCCGAGCTGACCCGCCAGGTGGAGCAGATAGGGGATCAGATCCTCTCGGGGCAGGAGCGGGAAGCCTCCCTCAATCAGCTGCGCCAGAGCCTGTTCTGGATCCAGATCTGGCAACTGATCCTGCTGGTGATGGGGGGCGTGCTGGTCTTCGCCCTGATCCGCACCAATCTGCAGAACCGCCGTCTCTCCCTGCTCGACCCCATGACCCGGCTCGGCAATCGCCGCGCCTTGCAGGGCCAGCTCAGGCAGTCCCTGCAGCGCAACAATGTCCAGGCCCTGGTGGTGCTCGATCTGAAGCGGTTCAAGCAGGTCAATGATCTGCTCGGTTATCAGGTCGGTGATCGCCTGCTGCAGGCGGTCGCCGCCAGGCTTCGGCAAGCCTATCCAGGTCGGGCCTACCGGCTGGGAGGGGATGAATTTGCCGTGGTGCTGGCCGCCGGGCAGGAGGCGATCACCTCCCGCATGGAGGCCATGGTGGACCTGCTGCAGTTCGAGTTCGTGACCCGGGAGAGCAGCTTCGATCTGGCCTGTCGCTTCGGAGTGGCCAGGGCCGGGGAGGGGGAGGATGGGGATCAGCTGCTGGAGCAGGCCATATTGGCGCTGAATCAGGCCAAGCGGGACAATGCGACCCTGATCTGGTACCAGCCGGCGATGAAGGCCTCCCTGAGCATGGGCCAGCGCCAGCTGCATCAACTGCGGGAGTGGCTGGCAGGGGCGGCGCCCTCGCCGCTGGAGACCCTCTCGGAGACCCTGGAGGACGAGCGGGGGCAACAGGTGCTGGGCATCACGCTGCGCTGGCGGGTGGGGCAGCAGGGGTGCGACATGGAGTGGATGCAGGAGCGCGGTATCCTGGGCCCCGTGGTGGCTCGGCTGCTGACGGAGGCCGAGCAGCGGCTGCCGCTGCTCCTGGTGCTCCATCAGCAGTCCCAGCTGGCCCATGTGCTGGCCTATCTGCCCCCCCTGGGAGAGCGGACGCTCATCCTGGCGTTGCCGACCCTGACGGAAGATACCCTGCTGCTGGAGAAGCTGAACCAGCGGGGTTGCGTGCTGGCCCTGCGTGAGCTGGGCAGTCGCGCCCCCGCACTCTTGCGCGCGGGCTGGCCGGTGCGCTACTGGTTGCCCGACCCCTCGGATCACGATGCCCTGCTGCAGCCCCTGGCGCACCAGTTGGGGCTGCTGCGCCTGGGACGTCCGGCAGAGGCGCAGGAAGGGGAGATAAGGAGACAGCGGGAGCCCCGCTGAGCCGCTGGTGGCGGATAGAGCATGACAAGGGCGGCCTCGGCCGCCCTTGTCATTGTGCCTATCAGGGCTGGTGGGGGGCAGTGGAGGGCGGCAAGGGAGCGCAGGAGTGTCTGATCACCAGGTCTGGGTCCACGGTGATCATGCGATTATCTATCTGCTCGCCGTTGATCCGCGCCAGCAACCGGGTGACGGCGAGGCGACCCAGCTCCTCCTTGGGCTGATTGATGGTGGTCAGCGGGGGGCACATAAACTCGGCCAGTGCCACGTTGTCATAGCCGACCAGGGAGAGATCCCGTGGAATGACAAGCCCCGCCTGGTGGGCGGCGCTGATCACCCCCATGGCCATCATGTCGTTGCACACGAAGAGGGCGCTGGGGCGCCTGGGCAATGCCAGCAGGCGGGTCATGGCGGCGGCGCCGCTGGCGCAGTCGAAGTCCCCCTCCTGGATCCAGTGCGGATTGACGGTGAGCCCCGCTTCTCCCATCGCCTGCTCGAAACCCGCCAGGCGCTGATTGGCCGGGGCCCGGCTGTGGGGGCCTGTGATGCAGCCGATCTCGGTGTGACCCAGGGCCAGCAGGTGGCGAGTCGCCAGATAGCCGCCGCGATGGGAGTTGTCGGCGATGAGATCCACCTCCTTGTTCTCCATGCCCCAGTCCATCACCACCACAGGCAGGCTCTTGAGCCAGTCGAGCTGGTTGAACACCTCCTGCTGCCCCTCGCTGCACATGATGAGCAGGCCATCCACTCGTTTTCTGAGCATCATCTTGAGGTAGGAGAGGGCGGTCTCGGCCTGCCCCTCTGTGTTGCCCAGCATCAGGTTGTAGCCCTGCTCGAAGCAGTAGCGCTCCACCCCGCGCACCACCTCGGCGAAGAAGGGGTTGCTGGAGGTGGTGACCAGCATGCCGATGCTGTTGGTCTCCTTCACCTTGAGGCTGCGGGCCACCAGGCTGGGGGCATAGTTGAGATCGCGCATAGCGGCGAAGACCCGCTCCCGGGTCTCCTCGGCCACGAAGCGGGTCTCGTTGATGACGTGGGAGACTGTGGTGGTGGAGACCCCCGCCCGCGCCGCCACCTCCTTGATATTGGCCATCAGTGTCCCTGCGCCGCTTGGGACTGGAGGAAGGTGTCGACCTCCTGCTTGCCCGGGATCGAGCTCTGGGCCCCGAAGCGGGTCACCGAGAGGGCGGCTGCCCCGTGGGCGAAGCGCACCGCGTCCTGAAAGCTGGCACCGGCCAGCTCGGCCGCCAGCAGGGCGCCGTTGAAGGTATCGCCTGCGGCCGTGGTGTCCACCGCCTCGACCCGAAAGCCCGCAATGAGCACCTGCTGCCGGCCGTTGCTGCAATAGACCCCCTGGGACCCCAGGGTGATCATCACGTCTGCTATCCCCATCTGGTGGAAACGGGCCGCCGCCTGGGCCGCGCTGACCTCGTCGGTGACCTTGACGCCGGTCAGCAGCTCGGCTTCGGTCTGGTTGGGGGTGATGAGATCCACCAGCGCCAGCAGGTCGGGCGAGAGCGGCTGGGCGGGCGCCGGGTTGAGCACCACCCGGGTGCCGTGGGCACGGGCCAGACGGGCAGCCTCCAGCACGCTGTCGAGCGGCACTTCCAGCTGCAGCAGCAGGGTATGGGCGCCCGCGATCAGTGCCTCATGGCGTCTGACCATGGCGGTGTCGAGGGCGCCGTTGGCCTCGGTGGAGAGGCCTATGCTGTTCTCCCCCTCGTCGCTCACATAGATGATGGCGATGCCGGTGGGGAGGCGCTCGTCCTGCTCCACCGCACTCACCTCTATGCCATCGGCGGCGAAGCCCGCCTTCATCTGGCGGCCGATGGCGTCGTCGCCGATGCGGGCGATAAAGGAGACTTCTGCACCTAACCGGGCGGCGGCCACCGCCTGGTTGGCCCCCTTGCCACCGGGGACGACCTGGTAACTGTGGCCGGTCAGGGTTTCACCGGGACGGGGAAAGTGGGGGACGCGCAGCACGTGATCCGCATTGACGCTGCCGAGAACTACGAGACGATTCATATCGATCACCCTTGATTGAGAACATCTTGGCTTGAGTGAGCCCAAGCCGGGAGGCTCTGCCTGCGCACCGGAGACAAAGGGGGAGGCAAGCCTCCCCCGTGATGCTTACTTGCTGACGATTTGCAGCGGCACCGGGATGGATTGCTCCACCGGCTGGCCCTTGAGCACCTTGTCGGCGGTTTCCACGCCGATGGCACCGATCAGCGCCGGCTGCTGGGCCACAGTGGCGGCCAGTTTACCCTTGGCCACCGCCGCCTTGCCATCGTCGGTGCCGTCGAAGCCGACGATCATCACCTCTTTGCCGGCCGCCTGCACGGCGCGGATGGCACCCAGCGCCATCTCGTCGTTCTGGGCGAACACCGCCTGCACGGTCGGGTGGGCCGCCAGCAGGTTCTCCATGACGTTCAGACCCTTGGTGCGGTCGAAGTCGGCGGGCTGGGAAGCCAGCACCTGCAGCTTGTTGGCGGCGACCGCCAGGGCGAAGCCCTCGCCACGGTCACGGGCGGCGGAGGTGCCGGCTATCCCTTCGAGCTGGATCACCTTGGTGCCGGCCCCCAGCTTCTCGGTGATGAAGTCACCGGCCAGCTTGCCACCGGCCACGTTGTCGGAGGCGATGTGGGCCTTGACCTCACCCTGGGCGGCGCCGCGGTCCAGGGTCAGCACCGGGATATTGGCCTTGTTGGCCAGGCGGATGGCGTTGCCGACCGCTTCGGAGTCGGTGGGGTTGATCAGGATGGCGTTGACCTTGCGCACGGTGAGATCTTCCACGTTGGAGAGCTCCTTGGCCGGATCATTCTGGGAGTCCAGTACCACCAGCTCGTAGCCAAGCTCCTTGGCCTTGGCTTCGGCTCCCTCCTTCATGGTGACGAAGAAGGGGTTGTTGAGGGTGGAGACCACCATGGCCAGGGTCTGATCGGCGGCCTGGGCGGTGCCCAGCACGGACATGATGGCGGCAGCGAGCAGGGTATTGAGCTTTTTCATCATTTCATTCCTTGTGTGTGCTTACTTGCTTTTGTTATCGATCATCACGGCGAGCAAAATGACGCTGGCCTTGGCGATCATCTGGTAATAGGAGGAGACGTCGAGCAGGTTGAGGGCGTTGTTGAGGAAGCCGATGATGAGGGCCCCGATGAGGGTCCCCATGATGCGGCCCTTGCCCCCCATCAGACTGGTACCCCCCAGCACCACGGCGGCGATGGCATCCAGCTCGTACCCCATGCCGGCGGTCGGCTGGGCCGAGGAGAGGCGGGAGGTGACGATGAGGCCGGCCAGGGCCGACAGCATGCCGCACAGGCCATAGACGGCGAGCTTGACCCGGGCCACGTTGATGCCGGAGAGGCGGGTGGCCGACTCGTTGCCGCCCAGGGCATAGATGTAACGGCCGAGGCGGGTGTGGTTGAGCAGGTACCAGGCCAGCAGGAAGACGATGGCCATCAGCCAGATGGGCACCGGCAGGCCGAACAGGTAGCCGGTCCCGAGCCAGGCGAAGTGATCGGCGCCATCGCTGAAGCCGGTGGAGATGGGGCGCCCCTCGGTGTAGACCATGGTGACGCCGCGCAGGGCGGTCATGGTCACCAGGGTGGCGATGAAGGCCTGTACCTTGCCCTTGGCGATGATGAGGCCGCTGACGCCGCCGAGCAGGGCACCGGCCCCCAGGGTGAGGGGGACTACCAGGGCGATGGGCAGCTCCATGGCGACCATAGTCGCGGCCAGCGCACCGCACAGGGCCAGCACAGAGCCGACCGACAGATCGATACCGGCCGTCAGGATGACCAGCGTCATGCCGACCGCCATGATGGCGTTGACCGAGGTCTGACGCAGTATGTTGAGCAGGTTGTCGGCGGTGAAGAAGTTGGGACTCAGGAAGGAGACCACGCCGATCAGGACCAGCAGCGCCACCAGGGATTTGTTCTCGATCCACCAGGCCTTGCTCATGACGCCACGGCGGGGAAGGGTTTGGGTTGTCATTGTGCTGCCTCTTGCTCTGCTTGCCACTGTTTGCCGACTGCCGCCGCCATCAGCTTCTCCTGATTGGCCTCGCGGGTGTTGAACTCTGCGCTGATGCGCCCTTCGTGCATCACCAGGATGCGATCACTCATGCCGAGCACTTCCGGCATCTCGGAGGAGACCAAGATGATGCTCATCCCCTCCTTCTTGAACTGGTTGATGAGCTGATAAATTTCCTTCTTCGCCCCCACGTCGACGCCGCGGGTCGGCTCGTCCAGGATCAGTACCTTGGGCCTTGTCAGCAGCCCCTTGGCGATGGCCACCTTCTGCTGGTTGCCGCCGGAGAGGAGTTTTATCAGCTGATCCTGACTCGGGGTCTTGATGTTGAACAGGCGCACATAGTCGCTCACCGCCTGGCGCTCGGCCTTGCCATCTATCTTGCCGTGAGTGATGAATTCGCCGAGGGCGCAGAGGCTCATGTTTTCACGCACCGACAGCTCCAGCACCAGGCCATCCCCCTTGCGATCCTCGGAGATATAGGCGATGCCGGCGGCCAGACCGTCGGCCGGGGTGCGCGGCACCAGCACCTTGCCATCGACCTCGACAGCGCCGCTGCTGATGGGGCTGGCGCCGTAGATAAGCTTCATCAGCTCGGTGCGGCCGGAGCCCATCAGGCCGCTGAAGCCGAGGATCTCCCCCTGACGCAGGGAGAAGCTCACCCCGCGCACGCCGGGGCCGGCCAGATCCTTGACCTGCAGGCTGACCGGGCCGAGCTCGCGGGCGAGGCGCGGGTATTGCTCCTCCAGCCGGCGGCCCACCATCATCTCGATGATCCTGTCCTCGTCGAGCTCGCTCACCGCCTGCTCGCCAATCCACTTGCCGTCCCGCAGCACGGTGACGTGATCGCAGATCTGGAAGATCTCTTTCAGGCGATGGGAGATGTAGACGATGCCGCAGCCCTGCTCACGCAGCTCGCGGATAACCACGAACAGCTGCTCGGTCTCGGTGTCGGTCAGGGCATCGGTGGGCTCGTCCATGATGATGACGCTGGCATCGAACGACAGCGCCTTGGCGATCTCCACCATCTGCTGCTCGCCGATGGAGAGATCCCCGAGCCGGGTGTCCGGTCCGTGTTTGACCCCGAGACGGGCCAGCAGGGTGCTGGCCCGCTCGCGCAGCTGCTTGTGGTCTATGTTGCCAAAGCGGGTACGCGGCTCGCGGCCGAGGAAGATGTTGGCGGCAATGGAGAGCTCCGGCAGCAGGTTCAGCTCCTGGTGGATGATGCTGATCCCCTGATCCTGGGAGTCGCGCGGTCCCTTGAAGTGGACCGGCTGACCGCGGTAGCTGACGCTGCCTGCATCGGCCTGATAGATGCCGGTCAGCACCTTCATCAGGGTGGATTTGCCTGCGCCGTTTTCACCGAGCAGGGCCATCACCTGGCCCGGATAGACCCGCAGTCCCGCTTCGTCGAGGGCGCGCACCCCGGGAAAGGTCTTGACGATCCCGGTGAGCTCCAGAATGGGCGAGGGGGGCGTATTGACGCTCCCGGTGAGCCCGGCAAGGGGCATGGGGGAGGAGGTTGTGCTCATTTGCAGCTTCCTTGAAGAGGCTTAAAACGCCACACCGGCGCAGAGGATCAGGTTGGCGTAGGGAGTCACCTCGCCGCTGCGTACCACAGCCTTGCTCTGACGGGAGCGGGTCTTGAACGCCTCGTGCAGGCAATACTCGATGGCGATGGGCTTGCCCTGGGCCAGGGCATGCGCCTCCAGCTGATCCACCAGCGCCTGATGGGCATCTGGGCTGATCAGTTTTATTTCGCTCGCCATGATCACCTTCTCCACCACCAGATCGGTGAGCAGGGCGGTCAGCACGGTTGCAAGGCTGGGAGTGCCCGCCATCAGCGCCAGATCGATGCGCTCAGGCCCTGCCGGAATGGGCAGGCCCGCATCGCAGACGGTGATCTCGTCGGTGTGGCCCATCTGTGCCACCAGGGCACTCAGGGGAGCATTGAGCAGCTTGCCTCGTTTCATACAACACCTCGGCGGCATGGGGACCGCATGTGGATATTTATCTGGGCAACCGGTTACGCAACCGGTTGCGTCGTTGAGGCGAAAGATAGGCGCTAACCGTTAACGGGTCTAGGAACAGATGGCGAAAATGTGAAAACGATCTCAGTGATCCGGCCGTCGGAGGGAAAAACGGGTGCCAGAAGAGCACCCGTACCACGGGAAGAAAGGGTCAGAGGAGGAGGGCTTGCTGCACGGCGGGGCGCGCCAGCATGCGCCTGGTGTGGGCCGCCACCTTGGGAAACTCGTCGATGGCGACCCCGTCGCTCTCGAGCCAGCTGGCCACCACGAACAGGTAGATGTCGGCCAGGCTGAAACGCTCCCCCAGTACCCAGGGACCGGCCAGATAGTGGTGCTCTATCTCGGCAAATCCCTCGCGCATGTTCTGGGGCATCCTGGCCTTCATGGCGGCGATGGCGTGTTCGTCATCGGCCCAGCGGCTGCCGCGGCGGCCATGGGCATGGGAGACGTGCACCGTCGAGGCGAGGAAGCTGTGCACCTCCTGCATCCTGGCCAGCAGGAAGGGGTCGTCCAGGGGGGCGAGCCCGGCATCGGGGAAACGCTGGGCCACGTAGAGCAGCAGGGCCGGGGTTTCGGTCAGCACGCCGCGCTCCGTCACCAGGGCCGGCACCCGTCCCTTGGGGTTGATGGCAAGGTAGGCGGGGGTGCGTTGCTCCCCGGCGGCGAGATCGAGGCGCTTGATCTGGTGCGGGGCACCGGCTTCCACCAGGGCGATGCGCACCGCCATGGCACAGGTACCGGGGGCGAGATAGAGCGTCAGTTCGGACATTGCAGCTTTCCTTGTGTGGGTGATCCGGGATGAAGTGCGCGAGAGAGCGAGTCTGTCGAGTCTTGGCCATCCATCCTACGCCCATGGCGGGCCAGGGCCAAGCCAGGTAACGGAGGGGCTGGCAGAGGGCCGCACGACAGGACGGCTGTCAGTGAAATCAATGGCTTTCTGAACGGAAGATAACAGGAAAAACGACTACGCATGCCCGGTCAAACCGCTATAATGTGCCACCTTGGAACAGTCGCTTTTGAATGTTGGATAGTCAATTGAGTAATAGAATGCGGATCGGTGGAACCCTCGAACAGTCCCTCAGCCAGGGATACCGTCTGGACCTGCAAGGGGTGTTGAAGGAGGCCTGGCAACAGACCCGCCGCACCGGTTTCGGTCTGACGCTGGCCATCGCCGGAGTCATGGCAATCTGGATCCTGCTGAGCAACACCCTGCTGGCCCCCTATGTCAGCCAGGAAGGGGGTGACATGGACATGGCCCTGATATTGAGCCTGCTCATCACCGTCATCATGTCTCCCATGACCTCTTCCCTCGACATGCTGGGGTTGCAGCAGTCGGTGGGGGTGCGGGCCCGACCGAACCAGGTGTTCGACTTCTTCCGTCACTTCCTGCGTCTGGGCTCCCTGAGCCTGCTCGGCAGCCTCATCACCAGCCTGTTCGGCCCCCTGTTCGAGCTGCTCGGCCTGCCGGTGATGCTGGCCTTCATTCCCTCTGGCCTGGTGGGCATGGGGCTGCTGTTCACCGTGCCCCTGGTGCTGGAGCGCGGCCTGTCGCCGGCCCATGCCATCCTGGTCTCCCTCAAGTTGTTCGCCCGCGGCTGGCCCAGCATAGTGCTGCTGCATGGCGTCATGCTGGCGCTGTTTTTCCTGGCCATCATCCCCATGGGCATAGGCCTCATCTGGGTGGCCCCCCTCTATTTCAATCTCAAGGGGATCCTCTATCGGGATCTGTGCGGGGTCGCCGTGGAGGTGACCGAAGTGGCGGACAATGCCGCCACCGGGCAGGGGCCCGATCATTTCAACGCGTGATGCAAAAGGATGGCATATGAAGCTGGTTCGACATGGCATGGGGGCAAGTCTGCTGATACTACCGGCGCTGTGCGTGGCGGCGCCCTCGCTGGATCTGCAATACAGCACCTTCTACAGCCAGATGAAGACCTTTGCCAAGGGCGAGTTTGGTGATGCCAGGTTGGGGTTTTATCTGACCGATCCGCAAAATGGCCAGC
Organism: Aeromonas genomosp. paramedia; assembly: GCF_023093515.1. Lineage (NCBI taxonomy): Bacteria > Pseudomonadati > Pseudomonadota > Gammaproteobacteria > Aeromonadales > Aeromonadaceae > Aeromonas > Aeromonas genomosp. paramedia. The sequence continues at coordinate 94,019 of NZ_JAAROG010000011.1, read as the reverse complement.
GCTGCGGACTCGCCTCGGCCCGGGTTTCGACCCTGGACAGGGAGGTTGCCGCCGAGGTGACCATAGACAGCGAGCTGCGCCTGCCCTATGACGACGATCTCAATCTCGACAAGGCGACCGTGGTGGTGGAGCTGACCGAACCACACGCCGCCTGCGACATGTCGGTACAGGTGATGGCCGATGCGCCCCCGGTGTCGGATGGCCAGGGGTTCAGGGTGAGCGAGGTGGTGACACGCCAGCAGGAGATGCAGTCGCTGCTGGACAAGCTGGCCGGCATGGTCGGCAAGCACTTCCTGCCGGAGATGGCGGGGGTGCGGGTGACCCTGGTGCAGCCGAGCGGCACCGCCTACCTCATCGATGGTGCCCATCAGCAGCCTCTCTCCTGGCAGGGTGGCCAGCTGCTGCTTCGCAACGAGCAACTCGCCGACTTCGCGGCGGGCAGGTTGCAGCTTGAGGGGGAGATACTGCGACTGACCCCCTGGTTGCACAAGGGCTGAAGACGGCGGGTGCCGGAGAGGTAAAGAAAAGGAGCGCATGGCGCTCCTTTTTCGTGGTGGCTGGCAGGCGCTCAGCGCACCTCTATAACATCCAGCACGTCCATCTCGTCGATGTTGAGCAGGGGCGCGGTCGGCAGCTCGGGGGGATCGAATGCCTTGTCGCCGCCATCTATGATGCCGGAGTCGCGGTTGATGCTCTTGAAGTCAAACAGCTTGTGATCGAGCAGGTGGCTCGGGATCACGTCCTGAATGGCGGTGAACATGGTCTCTATCCGGCCGGGGAAGCGGCGATCCCAGTCCTGCATCATCTGCTTGATGGCCTTGCGCTGCAGGTTCTCTTGCGAGCCGCACAGGTTGCACGGGATGATGGGGAAGGCCTTGACCTCCGCATAGCGCACCAGATCCTTCTCCTTGCAGTAGGCCAGGGGACGGATCACCACGTTCTTGCCATCGTCGCTCACCAGCTTGGGGGGCATGGACTTGAGCTTGCCGCCGTAGAACATGTTGAGGAACAGGGTCTCGAGGATGTCATCCCTGTGATGGCCGAGGGCAATCTTGGTGCAGCCCAGCTCCTGGGCGGTGCGGTAGAGAATGCCGCGGCGCAGGCGGGAGCAAAGCGCACAGGTGGTCTTGCCTTCCGGCACCTTGTCCTTGACGATGGAGTAGGTGTCTTCCTCGACGATCTTGAAGTCGACGCCGAGGGCGGCCAGGTATTCCGGCAGCACGTGCTCGGGGAAGCCGGGTTGCTTCTGATCCAGGTTGACGGCCACGAGATCGAAATGGATGGGGGCGCTGGCCTTCAGGCTCATCAGGATGTCGAGCATGGCGAAGCTGTCCTTGCCGCCAGACAGGCACACCATGATCTTGTCACCCTCTTCAATCATGTTGAAGTCGGCGATGGCCTGACCCACGTTGCGCCGCAGGCGTTTCTGCAGCTTGTTGAAACTGTATTTCTCTTTGGCGTTAAGCTCTTCTAGCATGGCCTCAAACCCGGGACAAAAATAAGCGGCTTATTATAGCCATGTCCCGGGGGAGGGCAAGAAACGCTTATGCAGGATGACGTCTGTCATCTACCGGGCAGCTGTAATCATCGGGCTTGAGGATCAGGATGTCGCAGTTGAGCCGATCGACCACATGCTCTGCCGTGTTGCCGAGCAGGGCGGCGGAGAGACCGGTACGACCGACACACCCCATGATCATCAGGGTCGACTTGAGTTCGTCCGCCATGTCCGGCAGCACCTCCTCCGGCAATCCTTCCGCCACCTTGGTCCACATGTGGTTGATGCCAAACTGATCGGCATGCTCTCGCAGCAGATCCTCGTGATGCTTGCGGATGGCGTCGTTGTAGGCGTTGGGATCGAACTCCGGCAGCTCGATGGCCACATTCACCGGCGTGCCGGGATAGGTGTTGACCAGATAGAGGTTGGAGCCGAGCAGATCGGCGATGGCGACCCCTTCGCGGGTGATGCGCTCATTGAGGACTTTCTGCTCCAGATCGTCGCTCGAGCAGTTGATGGCGGCAATGATGTTGCCGCCCCGCTGCCAGTGACCCTCCTTGACCAGCAGGACGGGGCAGGGGCATTTGCGCAGCAGGTGCCAGTCGGTGGGGGTGAAGATGAAGGTTTGCAGGAAGGAGTGCTTGTGGGTCGCCTTGACCACCAGATCGTGGCGATGCTCCAGCACTTCCTGAATGACGCACTCGAAGGGACGGTTGTGCCACAGCACCTTGATCTCGCACTCCAGCCCCCTGGCACGATAGGGTTGCAGTATCTCGTCCAGCCACTCCCGGCGCTGGGCAATGACGCCGTGGCGCATCTCTTCCCGCTCATCTACGGACAGCATGGCGGTCATCTCGTACGAGAAGTCGTAAATCGTCAGGAGCAGGGTCAGCTGGGCGCCCTCGTCCAGCTCGGCGACCTTGACCGCGCGTTCGAGCGCGATCTGGCGCTCCTCTTCCGGGTTGATCACCACCAGAATGTTTCGGTACTTGACCATGTTCTCCTCCTTGGCAAAAACGCCAATGATGGCAACTCTTTAGCCATTACAGCTTAGCCCAAGGGGGGAGACGGGAAGGTGTGCCGGATCAAATTTCAGGGTGAACCGATCCGGCAACAGAGGGGAAAGGGGTGATCAGCCGCAGGCTGGGCGAGTGGCGCCGGCCATGACGCCGAGGGCCACGTGATCCAGCACTGTAATGTATTTGCCCTTGACGCTGATGAGGCCGGACTTCTGGAAACGACCGAGCAGGCGGCTGATGGTCTCGACGGTGAGGCCGAGATAGTTGCCTATGTCACCCCGTGTCATGGAGAGACGGAACTCCTTGGCGGAGAAGCCGCGCTCGGAGAAACGTACCGAGAGGTTGTGCAGGAAGGCGGCGAGGCGCTCTTCCGCGTTCTTCTTGGAGAGCAGCAGTATCATCTCCTGATCGCCCATGATCTCGTTGCTCATCAGGCGCATGATCTGCTGGCGGAGCTTGGGCATCTTGCCGGAGAGATCGTCGAGCACATCGAACGGGATCTCGCACACCATGGCAGTTTCCAGCGCCTGGGCGAAGGAGGGGTGTGCCTGCTTGTGGATGGCATCGAAACCGACCAGATCCCCTGCGAGGTGGAAGGCGGTGATCTGCTCGTCACCCTGTTCGGTGATGGTGTATGACTTGATGGTCCCGGAGCGGATGGCGTAGAGCGATTTCAGTTCATCGCCGGCCTTGAACAATTCCTCGCCCTTCTGGATCGGCTTTTTGCGCTCGATGATGCTGTCCAGCTGATCGAGCTCACTGTCGTTCAGGGTGAAGGGGATGCAGAGCTGACTGATGCTGCAATCCTGGCAATGAATTGCACAGCCACCGCTCTGAATACGTCTGCCAGGTTTCTTGTCCGGGATCATAGGCTCATATGAATAATTGATTTATATCAAACAAGTTTACCACCAACTCATCCGTTTTGGATAGGGTTTCAAAAGGATGCCAACCCGATCCAGAGGGTATGCAGGCCATAGGCAATGAGCAGCAAGGCACCGCCGAGGCGCAGGCTGCGCAGGGTCAGCCAATAGCGCAATCTGTCTGCCAGCCCCCCCAGGGCGAACAGGGTCGGCAGGGTCCCAAGACCAAAGCTCAGCATGATGAGTGCGCCGCCCCCGGCGGAGCCTGCCGCCGCGCTCCAGGTCAGCATGGAGTAGACCAGACCGCAGGGCAGCCAGCCCCACACCATGCCAAAGGGGAGGGCCTGCCAGGCTGACCTGAAGGGGATGAACTTGCCGGCCAGCGGCTTGATAAGAGGCCAGAACTTCGCACCGATGCGCTCGAGCAGCAGCACTCCCTGCCACCAGCCCGCCAGATAGAGGCCCAGGGCTATCATCAGCAGGGCCGCAACGAGGCGCAAGCCGGCGATGGCGTGCTTGCCAGCCCCGAGCTCGCTGGTAGTGGCCAGCAGCCCGCCCACCAGGGCGCCAGCCAGCACATAGCTCAGGATCCGCCCCAGGTTGTAGTTGAGCAGGTAGCCAAGGCGCCCCCAGAAGTGCTGCTTCCCGGCGGGGATGGCCATGGAGAGGGCGGCGGAGACGCCGCCGCACATGGCGATGCAGTGGCCTGAGCCCGCCAGTCCCACCAGCAGGGCTCCCATCAGATCAAGGCTGCTTGTCATCGCTCGGCTGATCCTTGCCCTTGGTGGCGGGTTGCTCCTCGTCAAACAGTATGTTGGAGCCCTGACGGTCGAGATCCTCGAACTGCTCCGAGCGAATGGCCCAGAAGAAGACGGCCCCCGCGATGATGACGAACAGGATGGCGATGGGGATCAGGACAAAAATGATGTTCATGGGAGCTACCTTGGCATTCATCCGTGGCAATCGACCCCCATGGTAACCCTGTTCGGGCAAGGGGCCAGCCGCTATCGGCGAGAAATGTGGCCTGCATCGGAGGCTGGCCACATTTTCAGCATTTTCCAGCGCAGGCTCATCGATTGAGGCGCATGGAGTTGGTGACGACGATGAGGGAGCTCAGCGACATGCCCGCCGCCGCCAGATAGGGGGGCAGCCAGCCGCTGGCCGCAAGCGGCAGCACCAGCAGGTTGTATCCGATGGACCAGGCGAAGTTCTCCTGGATGATCCTGCGGGTGCGCAGCGCCAGGGCGCGGGCGGCCAGCAGGCGGGAGAGATCGTCCGCCAGCAGTATGGCGTCGGCGCTGTTTTTCGCCAGATCCGTGCCGCCCGCCATGGCGAAGGAGGCATGGGCACCGGCCAGTACCGGGGCGTCGTTGATGCCATCCCCCACCATGATGCTGATCTCTCCCGCCGCTTCCCGGGCCTTGAGGTAGGCCAGCTTGCCATCGGGGGTAACCCCTTTCACCAGTTCATCGACTCCGAGCTCACGGGCCACGGCGTCGGCCTGAGGGGAGCTGTCGCCGGTGAGGATGGTGGTCTGCAGCCCGGCCGCCTTGAAGGCCTGGATCAGGGCACCGGCATCCGCACGCAGCGTGTCGGCCAGGGTGAAGCGGGCCAGGGGCCCTGTCTCGTCGGCCAGATAGATGGCCAGCCCCTGGGTCGCCTCCTGCTCATCAGCCAGCCCGAGCCAGCGGGCGCTGCCGATGCGGTAATGCTTGCCCGCTATCCTGCCCTGGATGCCGTGGCCGATGACGGGGGTCACCTCGCTGGCTGCCGGCAGCACGGCATCGTCTGCCCCCTTGCTGCGAAACGCGCGGGCTATGGGGTGTTCGGAGTAGGCTTCCAGGGCGCGGGCGATGGCCAGACAGTCCGTTTCAGCGATCCCGGCCAGGGGGTGAATGGCCACCAGGCTGATGTTGCCCGTGGTCAGGGTACCTGTCTTGTCCATCACGATGCGGTTGGCCCGGGTCAGTACGTCCAGCACATGGCCGCGGCGCAGCAGTATGCCGCTGCGGGTCAGGTGGGCGGTGGCCGAGGTGAGCGCCGTCGGTGTCGCCAGCGACAGGGCGCAGGGGCAGGTGGCCACCAGCACCGACAGGGTGACCCAGAAGGCCCGCTCCGGGGCATGGAAGTGCCAGAAGGTCCAGACCGCGGCGGCGATGAGCAGCAGCACCAGGATGAAATGGCGGGAGAGCACATCCGCCAGCTGGGCGATGGCTGGTTTGTCATCGAGCGCGCTGTCCTGCAGCCGCATGATCTGGGCGAGGCGCGACTCTTCGATGGGGTGGCTGACCCGGATCTCCAGCGGCGCATCCGTGCTGATGGTGCCGGCGAAGACGGGATCCCCCGCCTGCTTGAGCAGGGGCAGTTGCTCGCCGGTCAGCATGGCTTCGTTGAGGCTGGCCTGCCCCAGGGTGATGATGCCGTCTGCCGGCAGGGTTGCCCCGGCCAGCACCCGGACCCTGTCCCCCACCCGCAGCGTCTTGGCGGCCACCTCGTGTTCGCCATCTGCATCGATGCGGGTGGCCATGATGGGCACCAGGCGCGCCAGGTTGGAGCTGGACTCGGATGCCTTGCGCCTCGCTCTCAACTCGAGCAGGCGCCCCAGCAGCAGGAAGAAGACGAACATGGTGATGGAGTCGTAATAGACCTCACCCGTGTTGAAGACGGTGGCCCAGATGGAGGCGACGAAGGCGCCGATGAGGGCCAGCGACACCGAGACATCCATGGAGAGATGGCCCTGTTTCAGGCTGCGCCAGGCCCCTGCGTAAAATGGCTGGGCCGAGTAGATCATGATGGGGGTGGAGAGCAGCAGGCTTATCCACTTGAAGTAGATCATGAACTCCTCTTCCACGCTGATGAAGAGGTCCATGTAGAGCGCCACCGCGCACATCATCACCTGCATGGAGCCGAGGCCGGCCAGCGCCATGCGGAACATGTAGCTGCGCACCTCGCGGGCGTAGAGGGCCTCCTGGCTGTGGGTCTGGAACGGATAGGCGCGATAGCCAATCTTGGCGAATCCCTTGAGGATGTCGCTTAACGAGAGCCTGTCCGGATCCCACTTGATGCGGGCGCGGTGGGTGGTGGTGTTGACGTTGACATAGTGAAGACCCGCGAGCCCCATCAGGTGGCGCTCGATGAGCCAGGCGCAGGCGGCGCAGGTCAGCCCTTCCACGCTGAGCTGGATCCCCCGCAGGGTGCCGGTCTCGGTGACGAACTCCTGCTGCACTTCGGCCAGATCGTAGTGGGTGAGGGCCGCCAGCTCGCTGGGGACCAGCTCCCCCTTGATGCCGGGGGCGGTGCGGTGCTCGTAGTAACTGGCAAGGCCGCATTCGAGAATGGTCTGTGCCACGGCCTGGCAACCAGGACAGCACATGGGATGCACTATCCCCTTGATCTCCAGGGTAAAGTCACTGCCAGTGGGAACCGGTTCACCACAGTGAAAACAGCCGGTCATGGTCATTATCCCTCTTGGAAGCTGCCCGTGCGGGCGAGATAAGGGAGGACGCCGTCATGCCTGGATGAACGCTGCCGCTCATCCCGGGCTCAGCGTCCCCTGGGATCGAGTTCCACCGGGGCCTTGGTCGGCAGCTGCGCCGTCTCTTGCAGGCGCCACTCGTGGTTGAAGGCATCGACCCGGATGTGCCACTTGCCGCTGAGGGGCTTGTCCAGCATCAGGCGATAGACTCCCTTGCCATCGGCAGTGAGCAGATGATCGCTGTCCAGGCCGGCCAGGGTCGGGTGGAACAGGGAGAGGTGAAGCGCCTGACCGGCGGGGATCTCCCCCGACAGCGGCTTCAGGGTCAGCTCCTTGTCGCTGACCGAGAGCTCGACCCGGATGCCGAGGGCCTCGGCGCGATTGAACTTGCTGAGATCCTGATTAATCTCCTTGCCCTGCTTGTAATAGTCTTCCGCCACCAGGTTGACCCCATCCTTGCTGGCGATGATGGCGGTGGCGATGCTGCCTACCACGGCGGCACAGGGGAGGGCGATGATGAACCAGGGCCAGAATTGGCGATACCAGGGTTGAGTCATGGTGCTACCGAAACAAATGGTTAACGAAATGGAGGGATTCTAGCCAACACAAGATAACAAAAAGCCTCGAAGAGTCGAGGCTTTTTGCTGAGTAATCACGTGCTTATCACATGTTACTGCTTATTTTACTGCGCCTGGTGGGACAAACTGTAGACATAGGACGCCAGCAGGTGGACCTTGTCTTCTCCCAGGATATCCTTCCAGGCCGGCATCACGCCGTGACGCCCGTGGGTGATGGTCTGCTCGACCACCTGACGGGAGCCGCCGTACAACCAGGTGTTGTTGGTGAGATCCGGCGCGCCGAAGGCGATGCCGCCCTTGGCGTCCGGGCCGTGACAGGCGGCGCACATGGCGAAGCGCACCTCACCCTTCTTGGCTTCCACCAGATCCACCTTGCGGCCGGAGAGACTCAGCACGTAGGAGGCCACTTCCTTGACTCCGTCCTGACCCAGGATCTCGCCCCAGGCGGCCATGACCCCCTGGCGACCGCCCATGATGGTGGTCTTGATCTGGTCGGGCGCGCCGCCCCATTGCCATTCGCTGTCGGTCAGGTTCGGGAAACCGCGACCACCGCGGGCATCGGAGCCGTGGCACTGGGAGCAGTTCTGCAGGAACAGACGCTGACCCACTTTCAGGGCTTCCGGGTCCTTGGCGATCTCGGTGATCTCCTTGTAGCTCTTGCCATCGGCCTGGTAGGTCAGCTCGCGGAACTTGGCGCCATAGACCTCGTCGGCCTTGGCCAGTTCCCGATCGTACTCCACCGCGCGCCCTTCATCCTTGGCAGAGGCTGCCGCCGCCTTGGATTCTGCCAGGGAGCGAACGTCCTGGTTGGAGCTCTGCCAGCCCAGCAACCCCTTGAAGTTGCCCAGACCCGGGAAGGCGAGCAGGTAGATGAGACCGGTGACGATGAAGAAGAGGAACATATAGGACCACCACTTCGGCAGGGGGTTGTTGATCTCCTCTATGCCGTCGAAGGTGTGCCCCATGGGCTTGCCCTCTTCGGTCCCCATCTTGTCCCTCATGCACCACATCAGCAGCAGGAAGCAGCCGAGTATGGTGCCCAGACTTATGACGGTCACAAAAATGCTAAACAAAGTGCTCATTATTGCTTCGCTCCTGCGTTCTTGTTATCAGCACTGGGTTGCTCGTCATCGGCAAAGACCAGGTTGGCAGCCTCATCGAAGGAGGCCTTGCGGCGCTTGCTGTATGCCCAGACGATGATGCCGATCATGATGATCATCAGCAGCAGGGTGTACAGGCCGCGAAATGTGCCGTAATCCATATCCCGACTCCTTATTTCAGGGCATGACCCAGTGATTGCAGATAGGCCACCAGGGCATCCAGCTCGGTCTTGCCCTTGACTGCCTCGGCCGCACCTTCGATGTCGGCATCGGTATAGGGCACCCCGAAGTGATCCCGGAACAGCGCCAGCTTCTTGCCGGTCAGTTCACCGGTCAGGACGTTGGTTTCGAGCCAGGGGAAGGCGGGCATGTTGGATTCCGGCACCACGTCGCGCGGGTTGATGAGGTGGGCGCGATGCCAGTCGTCGGAGTAGCGGCCGCCGACCCGGGCCAGATCCGGGCCTGTACGCTTGGAGCCCCACAGGAAGGGGTGCTCCCACACGCTCTCACCGGCGACCGAGTAGTGGCCGTAACGCTCGGTCTCGGCGCGGAACGGGCGGATCATCTGGCTGTGGCAGACGGTGCAGCCTTCGCGGATGTAGATGTCGCGTCCTTCCATCTGCAGGGCGGTGTAGGCCTTGAGGCCCTCCACCGGCTCGTTGGTCTGCTTCTGGAAGAACAGCGGCGTGATCTCGACCAGGCCCCCCAGGCTGATGGCAAAGATGATGCCTATCACCAGCATGGGGACGCTCTTTTCAAATATTTCGTGACGGTTGTTGTTGCTCATGCTTTAAACCCCTTCAGATCAGGCTGGCTGTGCGACGGGTTCCAGGGAACCCTTGGGCGCAGTGACGGTGCGATAGGCGTTGTAAGCCATCAGCAGCATGCCGGTGACGAAGAAGCAGCCACCCAGGAAGCGCACGAAGTAGAAGGGATAGGAAGCTTGCAGCGCCTCCACGAAGCTGTAGGTCAGGGTGCCGTCATCGTTGACCGCACGCCACATCAGACCCTGCATCACCCCGGAAATCCACATGGAGACGATGTAGAGCACAGTGCCCACGGTCGCCAGCCAGAAGTGGACGTTGATCAGGCGGATGCTGTACATGCGGCCCTGATCGAACAGGTTCGGGATCAGGTGATACACGGCGCCGATAGAGACCATGGCAACCCAACCCAGGGCACCGGAGTGGACGTGACCTATGGTCCAGTCGGTGTAGTGGGAGAGGGCGTTGACCGTCTTGATGGCCATCATGGGGCCTTCGAAGGTGGACATGCCGTAGAACGACAGGGAGACGATCAGGAAGCGCAGTATGGGGTCATAGCGCAACTTGTGCCAGGCACCAGACAGGGTCATGATGCCGTTGATCATGCCGCCCCAGGAGGGGACGAACAGGATGAGGGACATCACCATGCCCAGGGACTGGGCCCAGTCGGGCAGGGCGGTGTAGTGCAGATGGTGCGGACCGGCCCAGATATAAAGGGAGATCAGCGCCCAGAAGTGCACTATGGAGAGGCGGTAGGAGTAGACCGGGCGCCCCGCCTGCTTGGGCACGAAGTAGTACATCATGCCGAGGAAGCCGGCGGTGAGCAGGAAGCCGACCGCGTTGTGGCCATACCACCACTGCACCATGGCATCCATGGCACCTGAGTACATGGAGTAGGACTTCATGCCCGAGAGCGGCACTTCCATGTTGTTGACGATGTGCAGCACCGCCACCGTGATGATGAAGGCCCCGAAGAACCAGTTCGCCACATAGATGTGGGAGGTGGTGCGCTTGACCAGGGTGCCGAAGAAGACGATGGCATAGCTCACCCAGACCACGGCGATGGCGATGTCGATGGGCCACTCCAGCTCGGCATACTCCTTGGAAGTGGTGTATCCCAGTGGCAGCGTGATGGCGGCGGCGAGGATGATCGCCTGCCAGCCCCAGAACACGAAGGAGGCGAGCGGGCCGCCAAACAGCCTGACCTGACAGGTACGCTGTACCACGTAGAAGGAGGTGGCCATCAGCGCGCTGCAGCCAAACGCGAAGATGACGGCGTTGGTGTGCAGGGGACGCAGGCGGCTGTAGGTCAGCCAGGGGGTATCAAAGTTGAGGGCAGGCCAGATCAACTGGGCTGCGATCAGTACACCAACCGACATACCGACAATTCCCCAGACAATCGTCATGACGGTGAACTGGCGCACAACGGTGTAGTTGTACTCAGGGTGGTTTGTTGTATGGCTCATCGTTGTATTCCGCTTCCGATGCTGTTGTTTGTTTTTCGCCCGGTAATCGGGGCCATTTTCACCCCTGATTTGCCAAATCCTCCCGTTAACATCTGTTAATAAAAGGAAAAGCAAAAGGTGGTTAAATGAAAATTCATTGAGAATGATACTGAACTGACCGGTAAAATAACAGTACAAACAGTGATATATTTGGCTCCAGCGGGTCCCGCGCTCCCTGGTTTTTTACCTTGCGCGAGATCACGAAAATCGCATTTTTAAAGTACCTTACAGGGCTGTTTTTTCATGAAAGAGAGACTCACTTCACGCAAAATCGTGCACTTGACCATGGTGCTGGCCATTTTACTCTCCCTGATGGCCTATCGGACCTGGTTTTCGGCATCGCCGGGCGGGGAGACGACGGGAACAAATGATCAGATTTGTGATCTGTCCCACAGCAGTTGTGCCCTTCTGGTCGGTGACAAGCCCCTGACGGCCAGCATAGATGGCTTGCCGATCCGCCCTGAACATGACTTTGTGTTGCGTCTTCAGGGGGGCTCCCCCGCCATCACCCCCATCAAGGCCTGGCTGGAGGGCAGGACCATGTTCATGGGGGTCATCCCGGTGCAGCTCGAGGCGAAGGAGGGGGGTTGGCAGGGGGCCGCTCAGGTAGGAAGTTGCACCACAGATGCCATGGAGTGGCTGCTCAATATCGAGTGGAGCAATGGCCAGCGCCAGCAACTGGCGCTGGGGGTTTCCCCCTGACAGCAGGCTGCCGTTTGCGGCCCAGGAGGGGGGAGAAGTGAAATTTGATTTGAATTTTTCAGGCAGGTCGGTACCTTGCATTCATTATCAAGGAGTGAAGTTCATTTAATCATGATTGAAAAACAAGCATTTTATCGCACCCTCAACCAACAGGCCCAGGCGCTGCTGGAGGGTGAACCCGACCTGATTGCCAACCTGGCGAACCTGTCTGCCCTGCTCAATCAGGAGCTGGCCGACATCAACTGGGTCGGTTTTTACCTGTTGCAAGGGGAGACCCTGGTGCTCGGCCCCTTCCAGGGCAAGCCGGCCTGCGTGCGCATTCCGGTGGGCCGCGGCGTCTGCGGTACGGCGGTGGCCGAGGGCAAGACCCAGCTGGTGGACGACGTACACCAGTTCACGGGTCACATCGCCTGCGACGGCGCCAGCAATTCGGAAATCGTGATTCCGCTGCGTCGCGGTGGTGAGATCATCGGGGTGCTGGACGTGGATAGTCCGATTTTTAACCGTTTCGACCAGGAGGACCGGATTGGCCTCGAAGAAACGGTGCAAATTTTGGAAAGCATGCTCTAAGTCATTGCTAGATGGTTCGCAAAAGGTCCCAAGCTCTCTATAATAGGGCCTTTGTTGTGTTCGGGCATGCCCGTGCGTCTATATGAAAGCCAAGGTTATACATGGAAAACACTGAAAAGCTGAAGAACAGTAAAGAGATCGTTGCCTACCTGGTCGAGAAATTCCCGGCCTGCTTCATCGCTGAAGGAGAGGCCAAGCCACTCAAGATTGGCATCTTCCAGGATCTGGCCGCGCGTCTTGCTGATGACGAGAGAGTCTCCAAGACCATGCTGCGCTCTGCTCTGCGTCAATACACCTCCAGCTGGCGTTACCTGCATGGCCTCAAGGCTGGCCAGGCCCGTGTCGATCTGGATGGCAACCCCGGTGAGCTGCTGACCGAAGAGCACATCGAACATGCCAAACAGGCCCTCAAGGAGAGCAAAGAGCGTGTCTTTGCCAGCCGCCGCACCAACACCAAGGAGAAGGAAGACAAGCCCAAGCAGCCGCGCCGCAACGCGCCGCGCAAGGCCGATGCTCCTCGCTCCGACAAGCCCAGGTCCGCCCCCAAGGCCGCGCCTGTAGCCGATGCTCCCCTGGTCAAAGTGGATGCCGCCACCCTGAAAGTGGATCAGGGCGTGCGCGTCGTGCTGGGCAAGTCTCCCGTGCCTGCGACCATCAAGGAAGTGACCAAGGATGACGTACAGGTTCAATTGCAGACCGGCATGATGTTGCGGGTCAAGTTCGAGCATCTGGTTCTCTAAGGAGACGAATGTTGAAGCATGGCGTGATTCGTTTTTCCCTCGTTGCCTGTAGCCTGGCGCTCGCCGGGCTCGCACAGGCCATCGAGCCGGTGCTCAAGGAAAGTGATTTGCCTGTGTTGGCTCAGGAGAGCCAACATGCTACGGCCAGCAAGCGAATTGCCAATCTGTTTACCCGCTCTCACTACAAACAGTTCAAGTTGGACGATGCCTTTTCCTCCGTGATATTTGACAAATATCTGGAGAATCTGGACTACAGCCGCAACCTGTTTCTGGCCTCTGACATCAGTCGTTTTGAAAAGTACCGTACCGGTTTTGACACCGACCTCGAGAGAGGGCGCCTGGCTCCGGCCTACGAGATGTTCAACCTGAGTCAGCAGCGGCGTTACGAGCGGTTCGAATACGCCCTCAAACTGCTCGACACTCCCCTGGATTTCACCCAGCCTGACAATTACATCTTCGATCGGGAAGGGGCTCCCTGGCCCAAAGACGAGGCCGAGCTCAACGAGCTGTGGCGTCAACGGGTCAAGTTCGATGCCCTGAGCCTCAAGCTCAGCGGCAAGGAGTGGCCCGAGATCAAGGAGCTGCTTGGCAAGCGTTACAACAACGCCATCAAGCGAATGTCCCAGACCGAGAGCGAGGATGTGTTCCAGCTCTTCATGAACTCCTTCGCCCGTGCCATCGAGCCCCACACCAGCTACCTCTCGCCGCGCAGCGCCGATCGCTTCAACACCGAGATGAACCTCTCGCTGGAGGGCATAGGTGCCGTGCTGCAGGCGGAAGATGACTTCACCGTCATCCGCTCCCTGGTGCCCGGCGGCCCGGCGGCCAAGTCCAACCACCTCAAACCCGATGACAAGATCACCGGGGTAGGGCAGGACGATGGCAAGATTGTCGATGTGATCGGCTGGCGTCTCGATGACGTGGTCGAACTCATCAAGGGACCCAAGGGCAGCAAGGTGAAGCTGGAGATCCAGCGCGGCAAGGGCGCGACCGCCAAGACCGAGCTGGTGGAGCTGACCCGCGACAAGGTGCGCCTGGAAGACAGGGCCGCCAAGTCCAAGGTGATCAACGCCGAAGGCAAGAAGATAGGGGTACTCGAGATCCCGAGCTTCTACGTCAATCTCCATGACGACGTCATCAAGGAGCTCTCCAGCCTCAACAAGCAGAAGATCGATGGTCTCATCGTCGACCTGCGCGGTAACGGCGGCGGTGCCCTGACGGAAGCCTCCGCCCTGAGCGGTCTCTTCTTCGCCAGTGGTCCCGTGGTGCAAATTCGTGATCACATGGGTCGTATCACCGTCAACGGTGACGATGACGGCAACGTCTACTACGGCGGTCCCATGTCGGTGATGATCGACCGCTACAGCGCCTCGGCCTCCGAGATCTTCGCCGCCGCCATGCAGGATTACGGCCGCGCCCTGATCCTCGGCGAGAACTCGTTCGGCAAGGGGACGGTGCAGCAGCATCGCAGCCTCGCCAAGGTCTACGACTTCTACGAGCAGCCGCTGGGTCACGTGCAGTACACCATCGCCAAGTTCTACCGGATTGATGGCGGCAGCACCCAGAACAAGGGGGTGGCGCCGGACATAGACTTCCCGACCGCCGTCTCGCCGGACGAGACCGGGGAGAGCCGGGAGTTCAACGCCCTGCCCTGGGACAAGATAGCTTCGGCCAGTTACGACAAGCTGGGGGACTTCTCCAGTCTGCTGCCCAGGTTGAAGTCGGCTCACGAGGCACGGATCGCCAAGGATCCTGAATTTGCCTACGTGATGCAGGACATCAAGGAGTATCAGGAGGACAAGGACAAGAAGTCGGTCTCCCTGAACGAAGCCGAGCGACTGGCGGATCAAGCCAAGCAGGACGAGAAGGCGCTGGCGCGAGCCAACGAGCGACTGACCCGCCTTGGCAAGCCGACGGTGAAGAGCCTGGATGAACTGCCTGCCGATTTCGAGGCCCCCGACGAGTATCAGATCGAAGCCGCGAACATCACGGCGGATCTGGCGAGACTCAGCAAGGGCTGAGTGTCCAGGGTGACATCCACATGAATGCAAGGGCGACTCAGGTCGCCCTCTCTTTTGGCTGAATGCAAACTATTTGACCCTGCGGGATCCTTGTGACAGCCTCTGACACGTTGATAACAATGCGTGGAAGCAGACAATAATGACCGATCACTCCCAGGCCATGACGGCCAAGTATCGCCAGGATTACCGGGCGCCCCTCTACTGGATCGACAGCCTCGATCTCGATTTTCAGCTGCAGGAGCCCCTGACCAGGGTGACCGCCATCTCCCGGCTGCGTCGCAGCGGCGAGCACAACGAGCCCCTGGTGCTGGACGGGGAAGGATTGGTCTTGCACAGCGTCAGCGTGGACGGCGTCCCCTTCACCCGGTTCGAGCAGGGGGAGAGCAGCCTGACCCTGTTCAACCTGCCCGCCGAGTGCGTGCTGACCATAGTCACGGATCTGGATCCGGCCGCCAACACGGCGCTGGAGGGGCTCTACAAGTCCGGCGATGCCTACTGCACCCAGTGTGAGGCGGAGGGCTTTCGCCGCATCACCTATTACCTGGACAGGCCCGACATCCTGGCCCGTTACAGCACCCGGATCACCGCAGACAAAGCGAAATACCCCTATCTGCTCTCCAACGGCAACAAGGTTGCAAGCGGCGAGCTGGATGGCGGTCGCCACTTCGTGCAGTGGCAGGATCCCTTCCCCAAGCCGAGCTACCTCTTTGCCCTGGTGGCCGGCGACTTCGACGTTGAGCGGGGTAGCTACACCACCCAAAGCGGCCGCAAGGTGGCCCTGGAGATCTTCGTCGACAAGGGCAACCTGGACAGAGCCGGTTTCGCCATGGAGAGCCTCATCAACGCCATGCGCTGGGACGAGCAGCGTTTCGGCCTCGAGTATGACCTCGACATCTACATGATTGTCGCGGTGGACTTCTTCAACATGGGCGCCATGGAGAACAAGGGGCTCAACATCTTCAACTCCAAGTTCGTGCTGGCCAACCCGGCCACCGCCACCGACGGCGACTACCACGGCATAGAGCGGGTCATCGCCCACGAATACTTCCACAACTGGACCGGCAACCGTGTCACCTGCCGCGACTGGTTCCAGCTCAGCCTCAAGGAGGGGCTGACGGTGTTCAGGGATCAGGAGTTCTCCTCGGATCTGGGCTCACGCGGCGTCAACCGCATCAACAACGTGCGTACCGTGCGCGGTCCGCAGTTTGCCGAAGATGCCGGCCCCATGGCTCACCCCATTCGCCCGGATGTGGTGATAGAGATGAACAACTTCTACACCCTGACCGTCTACGAGAAGGGCTCTGAAGTGATCCGCATGCTGCACACCCTGCTGGGGGAGGATAAGTTCCAGGCCGGCATGCGCCTCTACTTCGAGCGTCACGACGGCTCGGCCGCCACCTGCGATGACTTCGTGCAGGCGATGGAGGATGCCTCCGGGGTGGATCTCGGCCGCTTCCGCCGCTGGTACAGCCAGTCCGGCACCCCCGAGCTGACCGTGACCGACGACTACGATGCCGCCAGTGGCGTCTATCGCCTGCACGTGCGTCAGCACACGCCGCCGACTCAGGATCAGCCGCAAAAATTGCCGCTGCATATCCCCCTCGACATCGAACTCTATGACGAGCAGGGTGACGTCATTGCGCTGCAGTACCAGGGCAAGGCCATCGGCAACGTGCTCGACGTGCTGGAAGAAGAGCAGACCTTCCTGTTCGATCGGGTGCAGGTCAAGCCGGTGCCCTCCCTGCTGCGGGACTTCTCCGCCCCGGTCAAGCTGCACTATGACTACAGCGACGAGGCCCTGGCCTTCCTGATGCGCCATGCCCGCAACGAGTTTGCCCGCTGGGATGCGGCCCAGATGCTGATCAACAAGGCGGTCATCGACGGGGTGGCACGGGTGCAGCAAGGGCAGGGGGTTGTGCTCTCCCCAACCCTGCTGGCGGCCTTCGTCGCCATTCTGGACGAGGCCGAGCTGGACTCGGCCCTCAAGGCGGAGATCCTGGCGCTGCCCGGTGAGGCGACCCTGGCCGAGCTGTTCGAGGTGGCCGATATCGATGCCATCCATCGGGTACGGGATGCCATCCATGGCCAGCTCGCCGAGGCCTTCGGCGCGCGTCTGGCGGCTACCTATGAGAGCCTGCGCCTGACGGGGTACAGGGTGATCCATGCCGACACCGCCAAGCGCGTCCTCAAGGGGGTGGTGCTCGGCTATCTGGCGGCGCTGGATGCGGAGCAGGCCGATGCACTGGTGCGCGAGCAGTATGCCACCGCCGACAACATGACCGACACCCTGGCGGCGCTGCAGGTGGCCAACGGCTATCTGCTGCCATGCCGCGCCGCACTGCTGGCCGATTTTGAGGGCAAGTGGGCCCATGACGGCCTGGTGCTGGACAACTGGCTGCGCCTGGTGGGCTGCAAGCCTGCCGCCGACGTGCTGGATGAGGTGAAACAGGCGATGAGCCACCCCACCTTCAGCATCCGCAACCCAAACCGGCTGCGGGCGCTCATCGGCAGCTTCGCCATGAACAACCAGGTGCAGTTCCACGCGGTGGATGGCAGCGGCTATCGCTTCCTGACCGATCTCTTGATCGCTCTCAACGAGGTCAATCCCCAGGTGGCGTCCCGCCTCATCACCCCGCTCATCCAGTTCAAGCGACTGGATGAGGGGCGCAAGGCGCTCGTCCGGGCCGAGCTGACCCGTCTGGCCAACCTCGAGGGGCTGGCGCGGGATCTGTTCGAGAAGGTAAGCAAGGCACTGGCGCAATAAGGGTGCCGGTCACGGGCAGGGGAGCCAGGCTCTCCTGCCCGTTTTTCATCAAGAGGAGGGGGAATGAGGCAGTACACCTTTCGGCTGGCCCTCAGCCGTGACGAGATCATGCTGATGTACCAGGGCCAGGCCAGACGCCTGGTGGTGCGCACCGAGCAGGGGTTGACCATAGAGCTGGGCCTGGAAAAGATCCGCTCCTTCGTCAGCGTCAACGGGGTGCACGGTCACTTTCGGCTGGTCACCCAGGAAGATCACCGCTTTGTTCGCCTGGAGAGGCTCGCCTGAGGCGAGTCGAAGGGAGCGGCGCCCTTCTCGGCTCATCCCGGTGGCCTCTGCCTCGAAAGGGTCGCTTGCCGTAGTCGAACCGCTCGTGTAAGCCTCCTGTAGAGGGGAATACGCCTGCTTGCGACGCCAAATACAGGACGATGAGCGCTCCGTCAGCCCAAAACGCATAAATTAACAAAACATGAACAATATTCCGGGTAAATATCTGCTTTAAGTCACTATCTATCCGGTAAATTGCCTTACAACCAGTGCGATTTTCTAAATTTTAGCGACTTGGCAAAATTTATCACAACCCAAGCCGTGATCTGCCCCTTGTTTTTAACATCCCGTTATCACCTTTGCTCGCCTTCCGCGATCCAAGTCATTACACTTCGCAGCAACTCTGTACCGGCGCGCATCCTGGGTGGATGTCGCCGTGTCTGTGATGTCGTCCGATAAGGAAACTAGCAATGGCATTGAAAGACGCCCCTACCTCAGTTCTGCTCGAAAACGTTCTCAGCCTGATCCATCAGAAATTGCCCAAGAACAGTGCCTCCCTGGTCGAGTGCTTCGTCGCCAAGTTCTACGGCAACATGGCGAGCACCGACCTGCACGATCGCAATGACAGCGATCTCTACGGGGCGGCGCTCAGCCTGTGGAATGCGCTCAACCAGCGCACCAGCACAGAGCCCTATATCCGGGTCTACAACCCCGAGCTGACCCGCCACGGATGGCAGTCTCCCCATACCATCGTCGAGATCATCCTGCAGGACTCTCCCTTCCTGGTGGACTCCATCCGCATGGCGCTCAAGCGCCGGGGTATCACGGCCCACATGATGCTGCACCAGCCGCTGCACCTCATTCGCGGCGGCGATGGCAAGATAGGCGCCATCCTGGATCTCGACAACACGGCCTCCCAGACCTCGGTCGAGACCGCCTTCCTCATCGAGATCGATCATCTGACGGATGAGGAACAGATGGATGCCCTGACCGCCGAGCTCAACTCGGTGGCGAGGGAAGTGGCCCTGGCGGTCGGGGACTGGCAGCCCATGCTGGGTCGCCTCAACGAGATCATCGAGGAGCTGCCCAAGCGCAAGAACCCGGTCAGTCAGGCAGACGTCGACTCCTGTGTCGCCTTCCTGAAATGGGTCGCCGCCCACAACTTCACCCTGATGGGCTATCGCCGTTATGACGTCAAGGCGGTGGAGGGGGATCACGAGATCCTGCCGCTGCCGGACTCCAGCCTGGGGCTGATGAAGAACTCCATCAAGGACGAGGGGCAGCGCCTTGGCAACATGCCCGCCAGCGCCCGTCACGCCGCCCTGAGCTCCGATTTGCTGATCCTCACCAAGTCCAACAGCAAGTCCCGGGTACACCGCCCGGCCTATGTGGACTACATCGGCATCAAGCGCTTCGACGAACACGGCAAGGTGGTGGGGGAAGATCGCTTCATCGGTCTCTACGCCTCCTCTATCTACAACACCAGCGCCACCCAGATCCCCCTCATCAGCCACCGCCTCGAGCGCATCATGGCCGCCTCCGGTCACGAGAAGGGCTCCCACGCCTACAAGGCGCTGCTCAACGTGCTGGAGACCTATCCCCGCGACGAGCTGATCCAGGCCCGGGAAGAGGAGCTGCTGGCCACCGGTCTTGGGGTGCTGGAGATGCAGGAGCGCGACATGCTGCGCCTGTTCGTGCGCCGGGATGTCTACGGCCGCTTCTTCTCCTGCATGGTCTATGTCACCAAGGAGCGCTACAACACGGCGCTGCGGATCAAGACCCAGCAGATCTTGCAGAAGTATTTTGGCAGCAGCGAAGAGGTGGAGTTCAACGTCTACTTCACCGAAGGCGTGCTGGCTCGGACCCACTACATAGTGCGGGTCAACAACAACAACGTGGATGTAGATGTGAACGAAGTACAGAACAACCTGATTGAAGCGGCCCGCAGCTGGGATGACCGCCTGGATTCCGTGCTGCTCTCCCATTATGGGGAGGCCCGTGGCAACGAACTGCGCCGCCGTTTCAGCACCGCCTTCCCCCGCGCCTACAAGGAAGACGTGCTGCCGGGCTCTGCCGTGGCCGACATCATGGCCCTCGATGGCCTGAGTGAAGCCGAACCCCTCGGCATGCTGTTCTACCGCGCCCAGGAAGAAGAGAACGATCGCCGGGTGCGCCTCAAGCTGTTCCACCGCACCGAGCCCATCCACCTCTCGGACGTCTTGCCCATGCTGGAAAACATGGGGCTGCGCGTCATCGGTGAGACGCCCTATCAGGTACGGACCCCGAGCGGCGAGATCTTCTGGATCCTCGACTTCTCCATGCTGCTGCGCGGCGATCAGCCATTCGATCTGGCCCAGAGCCAGCAGCGCTTCCAGCAGGCCTTCGCCGCCATCTGGAACAAGACCCTGGAAGATGATGGCTTCAACCGTCTGGTGCTGGGGGCCGGCCTCACCGGTCGTCAGGTCTCTGTGCTGCGCGCCTATGCGAAATACATGCGCCAGACCGGCGTCTCCTTCAGCCAGTCCTATATCGAGGAGACGCTGACCCGTTACCCCGACATCGCAGAGCTGCTGTTCACCCTGTTCGAGCAGCGCCTCAATCCCGCCATCAAGCAGGATGCCAAGGTACAGGCCAAGCTGCACGAGCAGCTCGCCGCCAAGCTGGATCAGGTGGCCAACCTGGATGACGATCGCATCATCCGCCGCTACATGGAGATGATCGACGCCACCCTGCGCACCAACTACTACCAGCCGGATCAGGAGGGTCAGGCCAAGCCCTACATCTCCTTCAAGCTGGCCCCCTCCAGCATCACCGACATGCCGCTGCCGCTGCCGAAATTCGAGATCTTCGTCTACTCGCCGCGGGTGGAAGGGGTGCATCTGCGCTGGGGCAAGGTGGCCCGTGGCGGCCTGCGCTGGTCCGATCGCAAGGAGGACTTCCGCACCGAGGTGTTGGGTCTGGTCAAGGCGCAGCAGGTGAAGAACACCGTCATAGTGCCGGTCGGCGCCAAGGGCGGCTTCTATTGCAAGCAGATGCCGGCGGGGGCGCCCCGTGCCGTCATCCAGGAAGAGGGCAAGGCCTGCTATCGCCTGTTCATTCGCGGCCTGCTCGATGTCACCGACAACATCATCAAGGGGGAGGTGATCCCGCCCAAATCCGTGGTGCGTCACGACGAGGATGACTACTACCTGGTCGTGGCCGCCGACAAGGGCACCGCCACCTTCTCCGACATCGCCAACGAGATAAGCCAGGAATACGGCCACTGGCTGGGCGATGCCTTCGCCTCAGGCGGCTCGGTCGGTTATGACCACAAGAAGATGGGCATCACGGCGCGCGGCGCCTGGGAATCGGTCAAGCGTCACTTCCGCGAGATCGGCGTCAACTGCCAGACCACCGACTTCACCTGCGTGGGGATAGGTGACATGGCCGGCGACGTGTTCGGCAACGGCATGCTGCTCTCCGAGCACACCCAGCTGGTGGGCGCCTTCAACCACATGCACATCTTCATCGACCCGACTCCCGATGCGGCCAAAAGCTTCGTCGAGCGCAAGCGCCTGTTCGAGCTGCCGGGTTCGAGCTGGGATGACTACAACCGGGAGCTCATCTCGGCAGGGGGCGGCATCTTCCTGCGCTCCGCCAAGTCCATCAAGCTGAGCCCGCAAATTCAGACCCTGCTCGGCACCGACAAGGCCAGCATGGCCCCGAACGAGCTGATCAAGGCGCTGCTCTGCCTCAATGTCGACCTGCTCTGGAACGGCGGCATCGGCACCTATGTGAAGAGCGCCCGCGAGAGCGACGCCGACGTGGGGGATCGCAGCAACGACGTGCTGCGGGTCAATGGCCGTGACTTGCGTGCCCGTATCGTGGGCGAGGGCGGCAACCTCGGCTTCACCCAGCTTGGCCGGGTGGAGTACGCCAGCCAGGGCGGTCACATCAACACCGACTTCACCGACAACGTGGGCGGGGTGGATTGCTCCGACAACGAGGTCAACATCAAGATACTGCTGAACCAGCTGGTGGCCGCAGGAGACATGACCCTCAAGCAGCGCAACCAGATGCTGTGCGAGATGACCGACGACGTGGCCCAGATCGTCATCACCAACGCCTATCGCCAGTCCCAGTCCATCTCGGTCACCGCCTTCCGTGGTGCCGAGCAGTTGAAAGAGCAGCAACGCTTCATCCAGGGGCTGGAGCGCGAAGGCAAGCTTGACCGTGCGCTGGAGTTCCTGCCCTCCGACGAGGAGCTCTCCGAGCGGATGGCGGCAGGGCAGGGGCTGACCCGTCCCGAGCTGGCGGTGCTGGTGGCCTACGGCAAGATGGTACTGAAAGAGCAGCTCAACTGCCCGGAAGTGACCGAGGAGCCCTTCCTCGCCAACATGCTGGTCACCAGCTTCCCGGCCCAGTTGCAGCAGCAGTTCGGTGCCGAGCTGGCTCAGCACCCGCTGCGGGGCGAGATCATCGCGACCCGGGTGGCCAACATACTGGTCAACGACATGGGGCTCAACTTCGCCAGCCGGATGAAGGACGAGACCGGTGCCTCGGTGGCCGAAGTGGCTTGCTGCTTCGCCATGGCCCGGGAGGTGTTCGGTCTGGGTACCCTGTGGCGCGACATCGAAGGCTGTGACAACCTGGTGGACGCCAACACCCAGCTCGAGCTGATGTTCTACAGCCGCCGCATCGTGCGCCGGGCCACTCGCTGGTTCCTGCGTGCCCGCAACCGCAGCTGGAGCATCGGCGAGAACATCGCCTTCTTCCGCCCGGCCTTCGAGACCCTGGGGGAGCACCTCTACGAGGTGATGGACGAGAGCGAAGTGGCCGAGCATCGCCAGGCCGTCGCCGCCCTGGTGGCCAAACAGGTACCGGAAGCCATCGCCCGTCGGGTGGCCCACATGAGCAGCCTGTTCTCCAGCCTGGATCTGGCGCAGATTGCCGCGGAGCACAAGACCGACATCCTGCGCGCCGCCAACGTTTACTATCGCCTCGGCGCCAAGCTGGATCTGCACTGGTTCCTCGAGCAGATCAACCATCAGCCGGTGGGCAACCACTGGCAGGCGATGGCGCGGGCCTCCTTCCGCGAGGATCTGGACTGGCAGCAACGCAGCCTCACCTCAGTGGTACTGGAAGGGTGCAAAGAGCAGGGAGAATGCGCTACCATACTGGCCGACTGGATTTCGGAGCATGAGCAACTCTTGTCCCGTTGGACCCATATGTTGGCCGACTTCAAGACCACCAGCACCCACGAGTTCGCCAAGTTCTCGGTGGCCTTGCGAGAGTTGAACCTGCTCCAGTTGAATTGCCGAACCTCGGCATAACCCCAAAAGCCCCGGCCAGTTGCCGGGGCTTTTTTAAGGAGCAAACATGCTGTACCCCCTCGCCAGGCATTTTCTGTTCAAACTCAATCCCGAACAGGCACACGATCTCTCCATCAAGTATTTGCCCCGCCTTCTCGGTACACCGCTCGATTGTTTCTTCCGTCATTCACTCCCCCAACGCCCCGTCACTGTCATGGGGCTTAATTTCGCCAATCCGGTGGGACTGGCGGCCGGCCTCGATAAAGACGGGGAGTGTATCGACGCATTTGGTGCCATGGGGTTCGGCTTTATTGAAGTAGGCACTGTGACCCCCAAGCCCCAGAGCGGAAATGACAAGCCGCGGTTGTTCCGGGTAATTCCGGCGGAAGGGATCATCAACCGCATGGGATTCAACAACAAGGGTGTCGATCATCTGGTGGCCAAGGTGAAAGAGGCCAAATATCAGGGGGTGATCGGCATCAATATCGGCAAGAACAAGGACACCCCCCTCGAGCAGGGCAAGGACGATTATCTGATCTGCATGGACAAGGTTTATGATCATGCCGGTTATATTGCCGTCAATATCTCTTCCCCCAACACCCCGGGGCTGCGTTCGCTGCAATATGGCGAGGCGCTGGATGAATTGCTGGCTGCCCTCAAGGTTCGCCAGCAGGAGCTGGCCGCGCAATATAAGAAGTACGTGCCGCTAGCCGTTAAAATTGCCCCCGACCTCAGCCTGGATGAAATTAATCAGGTTGCCGCCTCCTTGATCAAAAACGGGATCGATGGGGTCATCGCCACCAATACCACCCTGGAGCGCGACATGATTTATGACATGCCCCATGCCGGTGAAGCAGGGGGTCTCAGTGGTCGTCCGCTCCAGCACAAGAGCACAGAGGTGATCCGCCTGCTGGCCAAGGCCCTCAATGGGGCTCTGCCTATCATAGGGGTGGGCGGTATTGACAGCGCCATGGCCGCCCGGGAGAAATTAGCGGCGGGTGCCAGTCTGGTCCAGATTTACAGTGGCTTTATTTATAAGGGCCCGAGTCTGGTCAAAGAGATCGTTACCCATATTTAAAAGATAACCGGTTGCCCTTATTTAAAGTTGCTCAAATTCTCGACATGGAATAAAGTCGAGAAACGGCTTAAGTAAGGGCAACTCCATGTGTATCCAACCCAATGACAATTGGCAGTGGCATTATGATGCTCAGGATGACCGTCTGATGCTGGATTTATCCGATCGCATGATATTCGCCACCGAATATAAGGGGCGACAACTCGTCCCCAGCTCCTTCACGACCCAGCCTTTTTGTGTCGACGATGCTGCCCTCTATTATCAGCTGATGGACAAGGCCGCCGAACTCGATTGGAGTGTTCCCCATCAGGTTCAGCTGGTACTCAATGCCATCGCCGTCAGCCGCTTTTATAAACCCCTGATGCCACAAAGCTGGTTCTTTCATGAACAGCAGGCTCATTGCTTGACTGATATGGGCTCCCTGGTGTGGATGGAGACTCCCCATGGCAGGGGAGAGTTCATGGTCATCGAGGCCGGCGATCAGGCGAGCGTCTGCCTGAACCTGACCGAGGAATTGGTGCTGACCGCCAGCAAGATCCTGCCAAGGTTCGCGGTGATCAAGGTGATGAATAACCGGATGCAGACCAGGACCCGTGCCCAGGCACAATATCGACAGGTCAGCTGATACTGCCTCTGCACGTTATTTTTGGTTGATATTCATACGCCCTCGAAATAACCGAAACCGGTTATTTATTGCTCATCTCTCCCATACCGTTGCGGCAGCTTCCCTGGGTCACTTCGTCGCCGTTTGACGTGATCCCTTCTGCACTGGATATTGAGTTGCATCGTCTTGCCCGCGCCCTCTGTGCCTGCAACAAGAGCAAGGACGGGGGGAATTGCGCCGGCCAGCCCCCTTTATATTCGCGCGAACCCCAAGGTTCGGATGCCGAGTGCGGGCCGATAAGGTATAATGCGGCACTATTTTTATGGCATCCCCGTGAGCGTGATGAAAGAATTTTTTGCAACCTGCCCCAAGGGGCTGGAAAACCTGCTGGCCGTCGAGCTGACCACCCTGGGCGCGGAACAGGTCCGTGAGACCGTGGCCGGCGTCCACTTCAAAGGCGAACTGGCCATTGGCTACAAGGCCTGCCTGTGGAGCCGTTTTGCCTCCCGCATCGTGCTGGTGCTCTCCGAATTCCAGATGAACGACGATCTGGATCTCTATCTCGGCGCCCACACCATTCCCTGGGAAGAGCACTTCCCCGGCACCGCCACCATAGCCGTGGACTTCACCGGTACCAACCCGGCCATTCGCAACACCCAGTACGGCGCGCTCAAGATCAAGGATGCCATCGTCGACCGCTTCACCAAGCGTGGCCACGTGCGCCCGGACGTCGACAAGAAGTCGCCGGACATCCGCATCATGGCGCACCTGGGCAAGTGCAAGGCCAACATCACCCTGGACCTGTCCGGCCCGGCGCTGCACCAGCGCTTCTACCGTCAGGGCACAGGCGAGGCGCCGCTCAAAGAGAACCTGGCCTGCGCCATGATCGCCCGCAGCGGCTGGACCGGCGAGCCCATGATGGACCCCATGTGCGGCTCAGGTACCCTGCTCATCGAAGCGGCCTTCATCGCCGCCGACATGGCGCCGGCCCTGCGCCGGGAACGCTTCGGTTTCGATCGCTGGCTGCAACACGATGGCGAACTGTGGCAGAGCCTGATGATGGAAGCCCAGGTGCGTGCCAAGCGCGGCATGCAGCGCTGCGAAGCCAAGCTGTTTGGCTGCGATGCCGACCCTCGCGTGCTGATGAAGGCCCGTGACAACGCCAAGGCGGCCGGGGTGGCCCACCTCATCACCTTCAAGCAGGCCGACGTGACCGCGCTCGAGAACCCGCTGCCGATGTCTGCCGTGGAAGGGGAGGCCCGCGAGATCGGCATGCTCATCTCCAACCCGCCCTATGGCGAGCGTCTGGGGGAGTTCCCGGCCCTGCTGGAAGTGCACCAGGCCCTGGGCGATGCCCTGCGCCGCAGCTTCCAGGGCTGGAAGGTCACCATACTGTCTGCCTCCCCTGAGCTGCTGAGCTGCCTGCGCCTGCGGGCGGACAAGCAGTATCGTCTGTTCAACGGAGCGCTGGAGTGCCAGCTGCGCAACTACCAGATTGCCCTCGACTCCGTGGCCTCCCAGAAAGAGGTCGCCCAGGACTTTGCAAACCGTCTGCGCAAGAATCTGAAGACCCTGGAGAAGTGGGCCAGCAAGGAGGGGATCGACTGCTATCGCCTCTATGACGCCGACCTGCCGGAATACAACGCCGCCATCGACCGCTATCGGGACTACCTGGTGGTGCAGGAGTACGCCGCGCCCAAGGACATCCCCGCCCAGAAGACCCGTCAGCGCCTGCTCGATATGGTGCAGGCCGCCATCAAGGTGACCGGCATGGACGGCGAGAAGGTGATCCTCAAGGTGCGCGAGCGTCAGGAAGGCAAGCAGCAGTACCAGAAGCTCTCCGAAGAGCAGCACCGGATGGAGGTGCAGGAGTACGGCGCCCGTCTGTGGGTCAACCTCTACGACTACCTGGATACCGGCCTCTTCCTCGATCACCGTCAGACCCGTCGCATGCTGGGTCAGATGGCCCGCGGCAAGCGCTTCCTGAACCTGTTCGCCTACACCGGCAGTGCCACCGTGCACGCAGGCCTTGGCGGGGCGAGCGAAACCACCACGGTGGACATGTCCCACACCTACCTCAACTGGGCGCAGGACAACATGCGGCTCAACTCGCTGGTGGGCCGCCAGCACAAGTTCGTCCAGGCCGACTGCCTGAAGTGGTTGTCGGAAGCGGATGAGCAGTACGATCTCATCTTCATCGATCCGCCCACCTTCTCCAACTCCAAACGGATGGACGAGAGCTTCGACGTGCAGCGGGATCACCTGCTGCTGATGCAGCACCTCAAGCGCCTGCTGGCGGCGGACGGCACCCTGGTGTTCTCCAACAACAAGCGTCACTTCAAGATGGATCTGGCCGGTCTCGAGGCCGCTGGCCTCAAGGCCCAGAACATCACCGGCAAGACCCGGCCGAAGGATTTCGAGCGCAACCAGCATATCCACAACTGCTGGATCATCACCCACGCCGAGACGCAGGCCTGATGCTGACCCTGTTTCACACCGACGGCTGCCACCTGTGCGAACAGGCCTGGGCGCTGGTGGAGGAGGCCGGCCTTGCCGCCAGTACTCGCCAGTGTGACATTCTGGAGGACGAGCAGTGGCTTGCGGCCTACCGGGTGCGCATCCCGGTGCTGCGGGATGACGCCGGCCGCGAACTGGGCTGGCCCTTCACCCTGACACAGCTCAAGGACTGGCTTGCCCATCAGGGGTGAGACTGATTTGACGATGAAACGGGGGCAGAGTCTGCCGCCCGTTTTTTCATAAGTAACAAGGAACAAACATGGCACTTTTGACATTGCACGGCGCTTGTCTGTCGTTCAGTGATTTCCCGCTGCTCGACAATGCCGAGCTGACCATAGAGCGCGGCGAGCGCCTCTGTCTGGTGGGACGCAACGGGGCGGGCAAGTCCACCCTGATGAAGGTCATCGCGGGCGAATTGTCTCTGGATGACGGCCGTCTGGTGTTGCAGCAGGACTTGAAGGTGACCCGTCTCGAGCAGGATCCTCCCGCCTCGAGCGAGCTGACCGTGTTCGACTATGCCGCCGAAGGGCTGGCCGGGGTGGGGGAGCTGCTCAAGCAGTACCACCACATCTCCCTGGAGCTGGGGCACGATCCCTCCGACGCCAACATCCGCAAGATGAGCGAATTGCAGGAGCAGCTCGACTACCAGAACGGCTGGCAGCTCGAGACCCGCATCAATCAGGTGCTGACCCTGCTGGGGCTGGATCCCGACGTGACCCTCGACAGTTTATCCGGTGGCTGGCTGCGCAAGGTGGCCCTGGCCCGTGCGCTCGCCTGCGACCCCGATCTGCTGCTGCTGGACGAGCCGACCAACCACCTGGACATCGACGCCATCAACTGGCTGGAAGAGTTCCTCAAGGATTTTCGCGGCGCCATCGTCTTCATCTCCCACGATCGGGAGTTCATCCACAAGCTGGCGACCCGGATCATCGATCTCGATCGGGGCGCCATCACCTCCTGGCCCGGCAATTACGATCAGTACCTGCAAGGGAAGGAGGAGTGGCTGCGGGTCGAGGAGCTGAAAAACGCCGAGTTCGACCGCAAGCTGGCCCAGGAAGAGGTGTGGGTACGCCAGGGCATCAAGGCCCGCCGCACCCGCAACGAAGGCCGGGTGCGCGCCCTCGAGGCGATGCGCATGGAGCGTTCCCAGCGCCGCGAGCTGCAGGGCAAGGCCAAGCTGCAGCTGGACGACGTCAACCGCTCCGGCAAGCTGGTGTTCGAGACCGAAGGGCTCGGCCTGGACTTTGGCGATCGCACCCTGTTCCAGGGGCTGGATCTGCAGGTGCTGCGGGGCGACAAGATTGCCCTGGTCGGCCCCAACGGCTGCGGCAAATCCACCCTCATCAAGCTCTTGCTGGGTCAGCTCGAGCCGAGTCGCGGGCGGGTCAAGGGCGGCACCAACCTGGAAGTGGCCTATTTCGATCAGTACCGCGAGCAGCTCGATCCCGAGCAGACCGTGGTGGACAACGTGGGGGAGGGCAAGCAGGAAGTGATGGTGCGTGGCCGCTCCCGCCACATCCTGGGCTATCTGCAGGACTTCCTGTTTGAGCCCAAACGGGCGCGGACCCCGGTCAAGGCCTTGTCAGGGGGCGAGAAAAACCGTCTACTGTTGGCCAAGCTGTTCCTCAAACCCAGTAACTTGTTGATTTTGGATGAACCAACCAACGACCTGGATGTCGAAACGCTGGAACTTTTGGAAGAGCTGCTGACCGATTACCCCGGTACCCTGCTGCTGGTCAGCCACGATCGCCGCTTCATCGACAATACGGTGACCGGCTGCTGGCTGTTTGAAGGGGACGGGCGGATCAGCGACTACGTGGGCGGCTATGCCGACATGATGGCCACCCGGGCTCTGCAGAGTCAGCAACAGGCGACCAAGGCGGCTGCGGCCAAGGTGGCAGAGCCTGTCGCGTTGGCGGCTGAGCCGGTGAAAAAAACACGCAAACTCTCTTACAAGCTGCAACTGGAGCTGGATAATCTGCCAGCCCGGCTGGAACAGCTGGAAACGGAACTCGATGCCCTGCAGGCGGAGATCAACCATCCCGGGTTCTTCTCCCTGCCGGCGGAGCAGACCCAGTCCAAACTGGATGCATTGCATGCGGCAGAGTCCGCATTGGAACACGCCTTCTCCCGTTGGGAGGAGTTGGAAGCGTTGAAACATCAAGACTAAGGAAGTAGATGAAAAAGCAATTATCCATGCTGGCCATCCTGGTCGGCGCCAGCCTCAACGCGCAGGCGGCACAAAGCTCCTTCTTCACCATTGTCGATGACGAAGTCAAAGGATATGCCAGCGGGATCAGTACCGATGGCAGCGGACTCATCGGGATCAACACCAAGAACAACATGGCCGAGTACTTCTCGACCGTGCGCTCTGCCGACTTCCTGGTCGATCGCTTCCGCTTCGAGCAGGGTTGCTTCCTTTCAAGCTCTGTCTGTGACTCCTTCTGGGATGACAACCCCGGATTTGCCTACCAGTGGCGCCGCGATTTCCTCGATGGTGTCGATCAGCGCAGCGGCATCGGCTATGTCGCCACCACTCAGACCGATGGCCTGGTGACGGCTCTGGGGGATGCCCCGACCGATCGCGCGGGTTACAAGATGGATGGCAAGATGCGCACCGCCTTTGCCATCGTCAATGACGGCAACCCGGTCGAGCTGAAAGATGCCGCCGGCACCCACAGCCTGAGCGTTCCGACCAGCATCAAGAAGCTGGACAACGGCCAGTACCTGGTGACCGGGACTGCCGCCAGCGGCAAGTACCGCCACAACGTGGGCGGTGACTTCTATAACTGGTGTTTCGCCGGCAATGACGATGAGTATGGTGAATTCCGCTACTGCCCCGGGGTCGATACCCAGGCCAGCTTCTGGCTGCTCAATGGCTCGGGTGGCTTCAACAAGCTGATACAGGCCCCCGACTATGGTCGTCAGCGCGACGAAGTGCTGCAGACCGCCTCTGCATTCGGTGCGGCGACATTCAATGGCACCCTGTACGGCGTGGGCTACAGCTCCACCGGTGAGGTAGGGTCGGGGGATCTCGACGGCCGCAACCTGGCCAGCTACTGGACCCTGGACCTCGATGCCGGCACTGTGGGAGCCACCAAGATCATCCCGCTGCCCGATGGCGAGCCGGGCAAGGATGACGGTGTGCTGCAAAATAGCTGGGCCGTGTCTGTCAACGAGAATGGCTATGTGATCGGTAACCAGCGTTACAGCATCAACAAGGGTCAGAACCGGCCGACCGAGATGTTCCTGTTCAATCTGAACAACCCGGGCACGGCAGCCAGCATCCCCCTGCAGGACAAGCCGCTCTCCGGCTCCGGCTCAGAGGGCGCGGCCATCAACGATCACAACATGGTGGTCGGCTGGCGTGACTCCCGTCATCAGACCCAGCCTGTGGCAAACGGCACCAACCGCATGCAGGAAGCCTTCCTGCTCAATGCGGCGTCCCCGAGCAACAACTGGTACCTGAACGACCTGATCTGTGGTCTGGATGATGCCGGCGCCAAGCAGTGTGCCCAGAATGGCAAGTATTACCACATCGCCTATGCCAGCGGCATCAGCAGTGATGGCACCATAGCCGCCACCGCCTATCGCTACAACAGCGAGAGCGATCTGAACCTGCGCACCAACGCGACCGTGGTCGCCGTCAAGCTGACGCCGGCCGTGGCGGACTATCAGGGCAACACGCCGGCCAACTACGTGGTCAGCAATGCGCCTGTCAACAACCAGACCGGTCAGGATGGTGAAGATGGCGGTGGTGGCAGCCTGTTCTGGTTGACTCTGCTGGCCTTGCCCTTCGCCTGGCTGCGCCGTTACCAGCGATAAAAATGTGTCATCAAAAATTAATGCAGTTCAGTATCTTGTGTCACAACGTCTGAATAGCATGGAATTTTTTGTTTGACCCTGCTCCCCCCCTGGGGTAAAGATGAAAGCGACCGGTGAAAACTTGGTCGCTTTTTTTGTTCCACGAAGAGGGTCGTAGATGATGAAGAGACAGAAACGGGACCGTCTGGAGAGAGCTCGCGCTCGTGGTTATCAGGCTGGCGTAGTCGGCAAACAGAAAGAAGCGTGTCCGTATCAATGCCTGGATGCCAGAGGGCACTGGCTTGGTGGTTGGCGCGACGCCATGGAGGGGCGAGGCTCAGGCCTCTTCATGAAGTAACCGAGACTTCATCACTCATTACAAAAGGAAAGGGGCCATGGCGGCCCCTTTACGTTGTCACTCTCTGACAGGGTCAGAGCAGATCAGAATGCGGTGGTGTCTTTGAACAGGCCCACTTTCAGGTCGGTCGCGCTGTAGATGGGACGACCATCCACCTCGACCACGCCGTCGGCAATGCCCATCACCAGCTTGCGGTTGATGACGCGCTTGAAGGTGATCTTGTAGGTCACTTTCTTGGCGGTCGGCAGGATCTGGCCGGTGAATTTAACCTCGCCAACGCCCAGAGCGCGTCCCTTGCCCGGACCGCCTTTCCAGCCCAGGAAGAAACCGACCAGCTGCCACATGGCATCGAGCCCCAGACAGCCCGGCATGACGGGGTCGCCAGGGAAATGGCAGTCGAAGAACCAGAGATCCGGGGTGATATCGAGTTCGGCCAGGATTTCGCCTTTGCCGTGTTCACCACCGTTGTCATTGATCTTGACGATGCGATCCATCATCAGCATGTTGGGGGCGGGCAGTTGGCTGTTACCCTCACCAAATAATTCGCCACGGCTGCAGGCAAGCAGCTCTTCACGGGTAAACGACTCTTTACCTTGTTCACACAGGGAGAGGTGGGTATTAGTGGTGTCGTTATCTAGGGTCACGCTGTTTATCCTTCATATGGGTCAAAGCCGGGCCAATTTAGCTTACAGTTGTTCGCTAAACAACTCCGATCACTTTATTTAGAGGCCGAATAGACGGCCCAGCAGGTTGCGCAGCACGCCACTCTTGGGGGCAGTGCCATTGAGTTCATCCAGTCTGTCCTGGATCCGGCCAAACAGGGTGTCCGGCATGTCAGGCTCGCCGGCCACACAGCCGGTCAGCAATTCGATGGCCTCTTCCACATGATCCACCGGGTGGATATGGAACTGGCCCGCTTCGACGGCGGCAATCACCTCATCGGAGAGGTTGAGCTGCTGGGCGTTGGTACCGGGCAGTATGATGCCTTGCTTGCCGGTGATGCCGTGGATCTTGCACACCCGGAAGAAGCCTTCGATCTTTTCGTTGACGCCACCCACAGCCTGCACGTTGCCGAACTGATCGACCGCACCGGTCACCGCGAAACGCTGGGAGATCGGTTGGCGGGCGAGGGCAGAGAGCAGGGCGCACAGACCGGTCAGGGAGGCGCTGTCGCCGTCAATCTCGTGATAGGACTGCTCGAATACCAGGTTTGCCGAGAGCGGCGAGGGGTTCTCTGCGCCGAACTTGTTGGAGAGATAGCCGTGGATGATCATCATCGCCTTGGCATGAATGTGGCCGGCGAGCTCAGCCTTGCGCTCGATGTCGGCCACATCGCCATCCCCCAGATGCACAGTGGCGGTCAGTCGCACCGGTTCACCGAAGTCATAGGGATGACCGGCCACCTGGATGACGGAGAGGCCGTTGATCTGCCCCACCTCTTCACCGTCGGTCTGCAGCAGGATCTGGCCATCGATGACCCCCTGATCGGATTGCTCCACCAGGTAGTTGAGACGGTAATCCTGCTCCTCCAGGGCGAGCAGTATGTGCTCGTCGGTCACCTTCTCCGCCTCCAGCTCCCGGGCCAGGCTGTCAGCCATGCGCATGATGGCGCTGAGCTGCACCTCCGAGAGGGAGAGCCACTCCTGATGGTCACAGAGACGACTGGCATGGCGACACAGGGCGAGGAGGGCACCCGGAGTGAAGTCCAGCAGGTTCCAGCGCAGCCGCAGCCAGGCCAGGTATTGCAGAAACTCGGGCAAGTCCTCTTCGATGTTCACCTCGGACACCAGATCGGCGCGCAGGAAGATACGCTCGGACATGTCCCTGTCCAGCATCTGGAACTCGGCCACATCCAGCCGGTCACCCACTAGGATCAGTTTGAACCGGATAGGCGTGGCCTCTGGGGTGAAGAAGGGGGTCAGGGTCTTGCCTTCCTGATAGGCATTCCAGTCCAGCTCGCCTTTTTGCATGGCGTTCTTGAGCTTGAACCAGAGATGGGGCTGATCGAGCAGCTCGTCGAGTTGCAAGATGAGGTAGCCGCCGTTGGCTTCCCGCAGCAGCCCCGGCTCCAGCAAGTGCTGGTTGGCATAGACGGAGCCTTGCTCGGTCTGGTAGTTGATGGAGCCAAACAGAGTGTCCCAGTTCAAATCCCGGCCATAGATGACGGGCGCTTGCTGCTCTTCGTGATGGATCAGCAGGTTGATGAGCACCGGGTGCTGGAATTCGAGCCCCTGGGCCACGTGCGCCGCCAGATCGGAGAGAAAGTCCACGATCTTGGGGTCATTTTCCTGCTTGCGGATGATGCGGGTGACCAGGCGCTCGGCATCCAGATGATGGCTCATCAGCTTGAGCAGCTCGCCAACCATCTCGCAGAATTCAAACCCGGTACCGGGTTGCAGGCGTAGCCAGATAGGCTTGAACGGGTTGTTGAGGTTCTCGGTGTAGCAGAGATCGAACAGGTCGCCATCCTTGCCATTGGAAGAGGCGATCAAGGTCTGGCAGACGCTCTCATAATCCGCACCCGGGAAGCCGTTGAGCAGCATGACCAGGCAGTCACCATCAAAACTGGCCAGTCGCTTGATGCCGGAAATGGCTCTGGGTTGCAGGGCGGCAAAAGGGATGGGTTCGAGCTCGCTGAGTGTGGGGAACTGCTCAATAGTGAAAGCGGGTTTTAATTGTTCTGATGTTAATTCAGCCACTTAAGACATCCGGTCGGGGATAGGATCAATTGTTTCCATTATACACAGTTCAATTGGCGGTAACAGGAAACAAGCACATGTCATTTAACATAATATACATTATGCGCGGTTTTGTCTGGGGCGACTGGCGGGCATGTTTTCCCGCCACCTCACGCTTAACTGATGCACTTGGCCACACTTTGCACAGTCTGTACACGGGTACTCATTCATGCAGGCGATCCAGCGGCTTATGGCTGGCACTCTCGTGGCGTTCGCTGTTGCCGGTATGCAGGTATTTGGATGTGGTGTCTATGCTGTCGTGTCCCGCGTCGGCCTGTACGTGTGACAGCGGCCGGCCATGCAGGTTGATGTCGTGGGTGATGCCGGTATGGCGGATGGAGTGCGGCGTCAGGGTGCGCATCTCGGCGGCGTCCTGATCAAAACCATCTTGCTCGGCCAGGTTGGCGGCCTGCTCAAAGACCGCCATCACCAGATCCCGCAATTGGCGGATCCCCAGATTGGCGTTGAGCTCGCCTTGCTCCCGGCCATGGGCCGCCGCCTTGTGGCGAACGAAGAGCGGCGTCTGTTCGCCCGGGGTTGGCAGCGGCGAGAGCCCAAGAAAGGTGCGATAGCGTGCCAATGCATCCAGCAACGCCTGGGAGACGGCCACTGTACGACGCTTGCCGCCTTTGCTGCGAGGAATGTCATATCCCCAGACCCCGGTCTTGCTGTCGCGGCGAAACTGGCTCATGACGGGGCTGAAGCCCGGTCTGGCCGCCACCTCGGAGATACGCAGATAACAGGCGTACATGAGGCAGATGAGAAACCGGCTGCGCTCATGCTGGGCCGGGCATTCGGTTGCCAGCCGCTCGGCGGCCTGCATCACATAGGACCACTGCAATTCGGTAAAGGACTGGGCCTCTTCACCGGCATCCTGATTGTCCGGTCGCTTGATCCGCTGCAGCAGGAGCGCCGGATTGCGATCCATGTACTCCTCCTGGATCAGGAACTGGAAGAAGGCCGACAGTATGGCGAGCTTGGTCTTCATCGCCTGCTCGCTCAGGCGGTATGGCAACTCGCGGCCCAGCTCCCGCTTGCCGAGAAACGGTCGCCACAAGGGGTTGGGCAACCGCTCTCCCCACTCCTTGTCGAGCACAAACTGAGCCACGTTTCGGTATGCGATAAGCCTCTGTGGCGGTGCCTGGCAGTAGTCGAGATAGCGCATCATGATGCGCCTGGTGAGATCCTTGGGGCTGATGGCCACCTCGCAGAAACACCAATGCAGGAAGGTGGTCAGCTCGCTGCGGTAGGTCTTGTAGTTGTTCTCGCTGTGGCGTTGCTCCAGCAGCCAGTCGACGGCCAGCTCATAGACGAGGCCGGCATCGGGGACATTGCCCAGGCTGAGGGTGGACAGATACTGGTTGACCTGAGGATTGCCCGCCTCCAGATGGAGCAGATTGTCGAATAGCGGCATGGCGGGCGGCAGTGACGGATGAGTCATGATGGTGCTTGTGAGTCTTGTTGAGTGAGGCTGGCCTGGTGTCGCGCAATCCTGATGCCGATAAATGGGGTTATCGGCATCAGGAGATGCCAGATGGTCCGGGGATCAGTCGTCAAGGCTTCCCCTGTCGGACACAGCTCAGGATAGAATATGGTTATTATTCAATGTATATGCACTCTTGTTGGAAATTTCTCGGGGTAAATAGCGACAAGAGTGACTTGAAATGTACCCTGTATGAATATTGTGGTGCGGGGCCCAGGGCTGGACGCCCTGCCCCGCCCTTCCCTTGTCAGGCCACGCTCTTGAGGGATTTTCCCTTGGGCTTCTCGGCGTCCACCTTGTCTTCCCTGGGGCTGATCCCCTGCCCCTTGCCACCGCGCAACACGTTCTGCAGCAGATCCCGCTGCTCGGCCAGGTAAAAGGCCAGGCTCTCCTGCTGCTCGGGCGCCAGCTGGACAGGTGCCCCGGCCAGCAGCGTCATCAGTTCATCGGCGGTATCCAGCAGCTTGTCATAGGCATCCGCCTCTTTCTTGCTGGCAAAGGTCATCTTCTCCACTCCCCCACGCACGACAACATACTTGATCTCAACGGCCATAGTGGCGTCCTCCTCATGATAGTGACTGCAAGTATATGTATGAATATACAGTGTTGCAAATAACACTCAGGATCCGCCACCGCGCCCATCACCGTATCGGGCGTCCCTTATGTGGCAACAAGGTCCCGTGTTTCTCTCCATGGCCCTGGGTGCTGGCCGGCCGGGCCATCTTTTCTTGGCCAGAGGCAGAGCTGCGGCAAGACAGCGAAGGCGTTTTAGGGTAAATTTTATCAATTCCTTCAACAGGTTGAATCGTATGTCGGATCCCCACTCCGTGATCGTCTGCCCGGCGTGTGACTTGCTGATCGAACGCAAGCTGCTGCCCCTGCGTCGTCACGCCCATTGTCCACGCTGTCACCAGCATCTCTATGGGCGCTATGCTTTTCGTCCTTCCCAGCTGATGGCCCTCACCATCACCGGCTTCCTGCTGCTCCCCTCCGCCCTCTTCGAACCCCTGCTCTACCTGCGCCTGGCGGGGGTCAACTCCGATGCCAACCTGCTCAAAGGCATTCTGATGCTGTTTGAGGAGGGCGAGCTCTGGGTGGCGAGCCTGGTGCTCTGGTGCGCCGTGCTGGCGCCGGTGGGGTTGCTGCTCGGCATCTTTGCGCTCGCCTCCGGCCTTGCCAAGCGCTGGCACATGCTGGCCCCGACGCTCAAGGCCGTGGAGGTGTTCCGGCACTGGGCCATGCTGGAGGTCTACATCGTCAGCCTGCTGGTCGCCCTGTTCAAGCTCATCGACATCGCCGACGTGCGCCTGGGGGGCGGTCTGCTCAGCCTGGGCATATTGATGCTGCTCAACATGACGTTGCTCATCCTCTTCGACCCCGCCCCCTACTGGGAGCGGATACCGCTGCAAAGCGCCTCGCAGGAGCCGGATCATGATACCGACCAGCGCCCGTGAACTCGGGCTCTGCCGCTGCCACACCTGCGGACTGCTGGTGCGTTACCAGAGAGCCATGCGCTGCCCCCGCTGCCACAGCCCGTTGCAGATGCGGATCCCCCGCTCATTGGCCTGGTCATGGGGCCTGCTGGCGCTCGCCGCTTTCATGCTGCTGCCCGCGAACCTGCTGCCCATCACCCATTTCTACAACAAGGGATTACTGCAGTCCGATACCATTTTCAGCGGTATCATGGCGCTCTATCGCAGCAAGATGTCAGGGATAGCCACCATAGTGCTGACCGCGAGCATCATAGTCCCCATCGGCAAGATACTGGGGCTGGGCTGGATCTGCTGGCAGTTGCAGCGCAGCAAGCCGGTGCGGCGCAAGCGTCAGCTCATCATGTATCGCATCATCGATTTCATCGGTCGCTGGTCCATGCTGGACCTGTTCGTGATCTCGCTGATGGTGGCCCTGGTAGATCGCGGGGTCTTGCTCAACGTGCGGGCCGGGCCCGGGGCAACCGCCTTCGCCGGCGTGGTGATCCTCACCATGATGTCGGCCCGGATGCTCGACACCCGTCTGCTGTGGGACAAGGCGGCCCGTTAATGCATTTTTTCTGTATCGGATGTGCTGTGCATCACAGCCAATTTAAGGAGTCGGTATGATCGGGGCTGAACCCGTCATTGAGAAACATCGCTGGTTATCCCCAGTCTGGTTGTTGCCCTTCATCGCCCTCTTGCTGGCGGGTGGTTTCATCTACCAGCAGTGGACGAGCAGCGGTCAACTCATTCGCATCAACTTTGCCCAGGGCAATGGCATCCTGCCGGGCAAGACCCAGCTGCGTTATCAGGGGGTGGCCATAGGGGTGGTCCAGGATCTGGAGCTGGCACAGGACGGTCGCAAGATTGCCGTGCTCGCCAAGGTCGACAGCCGCGCCCGCCCGCTCATCCGCAAGGGCTCCGACTTCTGGCTGGTGAGCCCCAAGGCGTCGCTGACCGAGATCTCCGGTCTCGATACCCTGGTCTCCGGCAATTACATCAACCTGCAACCCGGTCGGGACAACAACCCGCTGGAGGACGAGTTCGATGCCCTGGACGGCCCTCCCCCCGGCTATCAGGCCCAGGGGCGCACCCTGCACCTGACCGCCGACTCCCTGGGATCGGTCGGCATCGGGGCCAAGATCTACTTCCGCGGGCTTGAGGTCGGCAGCGTCATCAATACCCGTCTTGGGGAGGACAACCAGAATGTGATCCTGGATCTGGTGATAGAGCCGCGCTTCGAGCACCTGGTCAAGGTGGATACCCGCTTCTGGAACATCAGCGGCATCAAGGGCTCCTTCAGTCTGGCCGGTGTCAGCGTGGAGGCTGGCAGCCTCACCTCCATACTGAGCGGCGGCATAGCGTTCGACTCCCCCAAGGCGTCGCCCGTCGCGCAGAAGGGGCTCAATTTCACCCTCTACAAGGGGCTGGCCGAGGCGGCCCGAGGGGAGCGCATCACCATCCAGGCGGGATCCCTGCCAGTCAAGGAAGGCATGCCCATCCTCTATGAAGGGATAGAGATTGGCAGGATAGACCCCATTCGCCTGACCGAGCAGGGCCGGGTCGTCACTGCGCTGATCAACCCCGAGCAGGCATTTCGAATGACCGGCAAGAGCCGTCTGATCTGGGAGACTGTCTCCCTCTCCCCCACCGGGGTCAAGCACGCGGATCGCCTGCTGGCCGGACCGGCCATCCGTCTCGATTATGTGGCAGGGGAAAAGGTCAGCACCATGATGCTGGCGAGCCAGGAGCCGCGCGATGGCATCAAGCTGACCCTGCAGGCGGACGATCTCACCGGCCTGAATGAGGGGGCCCCGCTCTGGTTCAAGGGGTTGCAGATAGGTGAGCTGGGGGCACTGACCCTGGATGCCGGCGGCAATGCCAGCGTCAGCCTGGTGGTGAACGAGCGTTATCAGCACCTGCTGAAGCGGGCCCGTTTCTATCGCGCCGCCCCCTTGCAGGTCCAGGCCGATCTGAGCGGCCTCAAGGTGGAGACCAGCCCGGCGAGCGCCTGGCTGGCTGGCGGGATCAAGCTTGTCCAGGCCACCGTGGGAGAGCGTATCGACCGCCTCTATCCCAGTCAGGAGCTGGCCCTGCTCGGCAGTCGTGATGCAAGACCCGAGCGCTGGACACTGCGCGCCGAGCAAGCGGACGGGATAGGTGTAGGCTCCCCCGTCCTCTATCTGGGGCTGGAAGCGGGCAAGGTCAAGGCGTTGAAAGCCGAGGAGCGCGGGGTGGCCATCACCCTGGAGATAGACGCCGTCTACGCCCCCTTGCTCAGGCAGCAGCCCCAGTTCTGGAAGAAGGCCGCCATCGACGGCAAGATCCGGCTCGACGGGGTGCAGGTCAAGATGGGCAACCTTGCCACCCTGCTGCGGGGGGCCATCGAATTTGACCGGCTCGGCACCGGCCGCAGCAGTCATCAGCTGTTTGACAGCAAGGAGCAGGCCAGCACCCAGGTGCGTACCCTGACCCTGACCGCCGACAGCAACCCCGGGCTCGGGGTGGGCAGCCCCATCCGTTACCGTGGGGTGGACATCGGCAAGGTGGAGCAGATTGAACTGGATCCCGCCCTGGGTCAGGTGAGCTTCAGAGCCGAGCTGGATGGGCAGTACGCCGCCCGCTTCCTGCAGAGCGGCGCGCGCTACACCCTGGTACAGGCCAAGCTCGGGCTGGGGGGCGTCTCCCACCTGGACACCTTGATCAAGGGCGCCTTCGTGGAGGCAAGCCCGGGCCAGGGCGCGGGCAAGGAGCGCTTCCCCCTGAGTCAGAGCGCCCCCATTGGATTGGCCCTGACCCTCAAGAGCCCCTCCGTGAGCGGCATCAGCGTCGGCAGCCCCCTGCTGTTTCGCAAGATGGTGGTGGGCAGCGTCAGCGATGTGGCACTGGCACGGGATGGCAGCGAGGTGCTGATCGAGGTGAACGTCGCTCAGGAATACGCCCACCTGGTGCGCGCCAACAGCCGCTTCTGGAACGTGTCCGGGGTCAAGGCCGACATCGGCCTGACCGGCGGCACCATAGAGGTGGAAACCGTACAGAGCCTGCTGGCCGGCGGCATCGCCTTCAACACCCCGGAGCGGGAGATGGGGCCGACCGTCAAGGCAGGCCACAGCTACCCGCTCTATGGCAAGGCGGAGAAGGAGTGGCTGGAGTGGAGCCCCCGCATCCAGCCCTGATGTTGTCCTGACCCTTTGACCCAAGCCCGGCCCAGTGCCGGGCTTGTTCGTTTTGCCCATCGCCCATTCAGAATATTCCGACCCCTGTGGTACTATGTCGCCCCTCTTTTGGGTCAGCGAGACGGCACTGTGCACGACAATACCTACCTTCCCGAACACTTCCTGCGTCATATCGCGGACATTATGCCGGCCCATCTCTCCATGGATGCGTTCGTGGCGAGCTGTCGGCGGCCGCTGCGGCGCAGCATCCGGGTCAACACCCTCAAGATCTCCGTGCCCGACTTCGTGACACGCATGTCGCCACTGGGCTGGCAGCTGGATCCCGTGCCCTGGTGCGAGACCGGCTTCTGGCTGACCCGGGCCGACGAGAGCGTGCCCCTTGGCAACACCGCCGAGCACCTGTGCGGCCTCTTCTACATCCAGGAGGCGAGCTCCATGCTGCCGGTGACGGCGCTCTTTGCCAGCGAGCGGATAAAGCTCGATGGCATGCTGCTGGATGCGGCGGCGGCGCCCGGCTCAAAGACTACCCAGGTAGCGGCCCTGATGGACAACCAGGGCATGCTGGTTGCCAACGAGTTTTCCAGCAGCCGGCTCAAGGTGCTGAGCGCCAATATCCAGCGCTGTGGCGTGACCAACGTGGGCATGACCCATTTCGATGCCAAGGTGTTTGGCCAGTGGTTGCCGGAAACCTTCGATGCCATCCTGCTCGATGCCCCCTGCTCGGGGGAAGGCACGGTGCGCAAGGATGAAGATGCCCTGCGCAACTGGAGTCTCGAGAGCATCGAGGAGATTGCCGCTGTGCAGCAAGGGCTGCTGGAGAGTGCCTTCCACGCCCTCAAACCCGGTGGCGTGCTGGTCTACTCCACCTGCACCCTGAGCCTGCAGGAGAACCAGGCGGTCTGTCAGTCGCTGCAAGAGAAGTTCGGCGACGCCCTGAGCGTCGACTCCCTGGCCTCTCTCTTCCCCGGTGCCGGGCAGGCCTGCACCCCAGAGGGTTACCTGCATGTCTGGCCCCAGATCTTTGACAGCGAGGGCTTCTTCGTCGCCAGGATCAGCAAGCATCACTCAGTGCCCAACACCATGTTCAAGCCGGGCAAGCTCGGCAAGTTCCCCTTCTCCCCTCTGCCGGCGAAAGAGGCCGAGCCCATGTTGCGGGAGATAGAGGCGAGCTTCGGGGTCGCTGCGCGGGGCCAGCTGTTTGGCCGCAATGGCGAGATCTGGCTCTTCCCCCACGCCTTCGAGCAGGTGCAGGGCAAGCTGCGCTTCGATCGTATCGGCATCAAGCTGGCGGAAACCTTCAAGAAGGGTTATCGCCTCACCCACGAATGGGCGCTGGCCTATGGCAGCCTGGCCACCCGGGGATGTGTCGAGCTGGATGCCGCCAACGGGCGTGAATTCATGATGGGACGGGATGTCTGGCCCGAGCTGGCCCCGGGAACGGGGGAAGTGATCGTCCGCTATCAGGGTTACCCGCTTGGGATGGGGAAATGGGTCGGGAGCCGCATCAAGAATGCCCTGCCCCGTGAGCTGGTGCGGGACAACAACCTGTTCAACGAGTGAGATGCTGACGGCCATTTCAAGGACTGACACCTGTTCGAGTCTGGAAAACCCACACTCTGGTTGAACTTTTAGTCACTTCTTGAAATGCCTCGCGCCTTGTCTAAGCTTAAGGCAATCCGCCTATCAATTAGCGCACGGCTCTGCAAGGAGCCAATTCCCCTATGCCAGGTACAAGGAATTCGTACCTGGCTTTTTTTATTCGCTGATCTCCGCGAGTGCTTTCTCCTGTCTCCCCTGGGGCACCAGCTCGTGCTGGTACAGCAGATCGATCGCCTGCTCGATGAGGGAAGCCTGATTGTCTTCCAGGTGCTGACCGAGCTCTTGCAACCGCTCGGCGTGGCGATTGCTGATCCAGCATTGCAGCCTGCTGTGGGTCTCCTGCTTGCGTTTCACGTGTTGGCGTTGCCGCTCGGCATTGTCTTGCGCCACATTCATCTTCATTTCCTGGCTCATATGACCTTGCTAAATAAGAGAGTGGGGTTTGTTATCTCTCACTCTGGAGGGCGCCGGAATGACACTCCCCTGTCAGGGGTGAGAGCCGCCTTCTGAGCCTGGCTCATTTCCCTTAATGGTGACCCTTCACCGGCACAGCGTCGGGGTGCGAGAAATATATCATCAAATCAATCAGATAGCATTTAACATAAAAAATGCTTAGACGCGGTTATCTTACAGCAAGCCTGCGAGGGCATGATCGGAGAACTTGTGCGCATCGTCGAAATACTCCTGCAGGGTACGCATGTCCTTGTGCCGTGTCACCTCGATGATCTTGTTCATCGGCTTGCCCGCGGTCACCGCCGAGGTGATGAAGCCTCGGCGCAGGCTGTGGCCACTGACATAGAGATCGTCGATGACCTGGCCGGTTCGCCGCTTGATCATCAGGTTGATGCCCTGCGGCCCCAGGGGATCTGCGGTGAGCTGCCCCCAGCGGGTCATGCGGCGAAACAGCGGGCCCTGGCTTATGCGGCTCGCTTTCAACCAGCGGCCGAGGGCGGTTACCGGGCAATAGTGCTTGCCGGGAATGAGCGCGATTTCGGTTTCATGGAGTTGATGCTTGCTCGGCTTGAGCCGGAGCCGGATCCCCTGCCCCACGAAGTCGAGATCGCCCACTTCGATACGAGCCGCCTCCGAACGGCGCAGGGCACCGCTGAACATCAAGAGCAGCAGGGTGTGATCCCGCAGCCCCGCCAGGGAGGAGGTGTCTATCTCGTCGAGCACCCGGGTCAGGGGTTGCAGGGTCAGGGCTCCCGTCTTGCGTTTGCGGTTATCCCCGAGGCGAACTATGCCCCGCATCATCTCCTTTATTTCCGCATGCTCGGTCGGCATGGGATGAATGCCCTTCTGCTTGAAGGCATAGCGGATGCCGGCGAGCCGCCGCACCAGGGTGGCCGGTTTTCGAGGTTCCCCGTTGCGCAGCTCCCCCTCCTCTTTATCCAGCCATACCCAGTCCGCCAATATGCCGTCAGCCTGATCTGCCAAAAAGTTCATGATGTCGTGATGGCTGGTTTGTAGCGGATCCAGCCCATGCAACTGGCACCAGAATACGAAGATACGGGTGTCTGCCTGATAGGCATTGAGGGTGGAATCCGCTTTTGCGCTGCGCAGGAAACGCCGCGCCCGGCTATTGAGCGCAGGATCGAATACCGTCTGCAGTGACTGATGAGCAGGTGGTGAAATGGTTGGATAGGCCACGTAAGTCTATGATTCGATATGGAGTTTAGGAGGATCTTACAGGATCTTTCAGATCCATCAAGTATCGATAATGAATATTATCGATACTTATAGGGTATTGATTCAATGCCTCCAGCCTCCCGGAGATAATAAGCAGGCTCGCTCTATATTCGGAGAAGACGTTATCCAGAAGATGGATCTGTATCGGATATTGAGTGAGAGATAACGAGGTGGGTAATTGATATTGCCGGGGATAATCAGGCTGATGATTTTAAATAAAGAGCCCCGTCTGTCGGGGCTCCTTGGGGTTATTTTTTCGCCAGCTTGAATAGCTCAAAGAAATTGTGGCTGGTGGCCTCTGCCAATTCGGCCAGCGATATCTGCCGCAGATCGGCAATAAATTGCGCGACGTCTCGCACGAAGGCGGGCTCGTTCTCCCTCCCCCGGTGAGGAACGGGGGCAAGATACGGAGAGTCCGTCTCTATCAACAATCGCTCCAGTGGCAGTGCCTTGACCACGGCCTGCAGTGCCGAGGCATTCTTGAAGGTGGCTATCCCCGAGATGGAGATGTAAAAGCCCATCTCCATGGCTGCCTGGGCCATCTCGAGAGATTCGGTGAAACAGTGCAGCACGCCCCCCACCTGTTCGGCCCCCTCTTCGCGCATGATCTGCAAGGTGTCTTGCTGGGCATCCCGGGTGTGGATGATGAGGGGCTTGTTCAATGCCCGGGCTACCCGGATATGTTCCCGGAAGGAGGCTTGCTGTACCTCTTTGTTTTCCGGCGAATAGAAGTAGTCAAGCCCGGTTTCGCCTATGGCCACCACTCTCTCATCCGCCGCCTGGGTCAGCAGCAAGGGGGCATCCACACCGGGATCCTGATTGAGCGGGTGGACGCCACAGGAGGCAAACACCTGGGGATAAGGAGCGATC
This sequence comes from Aeromonas genomosp. paramedia, assembly GCF_023093515.1. Taxonomy (NCBI): domain Bacteria; kingdom Pseudomonadati; phylum Pseudomonadota; class Gammaproteobacteria; order Aeromonadales; family Aeromonadaceae; genus Aeromonas; species Aeromonas genomosp. paramedia. The sequence continues at coordinate 49,483 of NZ_JAAROG010000011.1, read as the reverse complement.
GCCGCCAGCATGGACGGGAACTGCGCCTGGGTCACGCTGACGCAGAGAAAGTATCCCACATCCAGTTTCGCGGCCTTGGCCAAGACATCGGCCATGTCGGTCTGCTTGCTGCCGTAGCTGAGACGGTCGAGATGGCAATGGGAATCAACGAGTAACATAGACAACCTTGTATCTTGTCATAACCAGCGATTGAGCCAGTTCATCAGATGGATGGTGGGATTGGAGAGCTGACCCGGCTGGCAGGCGGCTTTCAGGGCGACGAGCTGCTGCTCCGCCTCCAGCAATCTTTCGCTGGAGTGGCGCTCGGCCAGCTGCTCGCTGAGGACGGCCAGATCCGGCATCGCCAGCTGGTGATGGCCACAGCCCGCCTGGGTCTTGAGGGCATCGCACAGGAAGAGTTGCAACCAGTGCAACCTGATCTGGCTCTCCTCCGCCAGCTGGGAGCAGACACTCGCCGCCCTGGTCGGTGTCTGCGACAGGGAGATGAAGCTCTCGAGCAGCGTCCGTCTGGCCCCATCCTGCTGCTCTTCGAGGTAACTGAGTACCCGAAGCGGCGCCCCCTGACAGATCCGCACCTGGGCCTGGGTGGCCTGATGACCCTGTTCACTCAGCCAGCTCAGGGTCTCCCCCTCCGTCGGCAGCTGACAGACATGCTTGTGACAACGGCTGAGGATGGTGGGCAGCAGGCGAGAAACCTGAGATGCGATCAGCAACAACAGACTGTCGCCGGCCGGCTCTTCCAGGGTTTTCAACAGGGCGTTGGCGGCGGACTCCGTCATCCGCTCCGCGTCCGGAATGATCACCACCTTGCCGCGCCCCAGCTGGGAGGTGCTCTGCAGGCGGCCGCAGATCTCGCGAATCGCCTCGACCCCTATGCTCTTGCTGTCGGCGCTAATAGTGCCGAGATCCGGATGATGGCCCTTGTCGAACAACTGGCAGGCGTGGCAGTGACCGCAGGGTTCACCGTGATCCGGCTGCTGGCATAGGTGCAGGCGCGCCAATCGTTCCGCAAGCTGCTCCTTGCCAAGGCCGGGATCCCCGAGCAGCAGCCAGGCGTGGCCCAGGCGACCGGCCTGGGCGGTCTGGCTCAGGGCCTGCCAGTCCGGGATCAGCCAGGGATACATAGGGTGCTGTCCAGTGCAGCCTCGATGGCGGCCTTGACCCGATCCGGCGTCTGGCTAGCGTCGATAACCAGTATGCTGTCATCCCTGGCCGCAAGTTCCAGGTAGCGGGCGCGGGTGCGCTCAAAGAAGCTGAGTTGCTCCAGCTCAATCCTGTCGAGCTCGCCGCGATGGCGGGCACGTTGCAGACCGAGGGCGGGATCGATATCGAGGTAGAGGGTCAGATCCGGCTTGAAGTCGCCGAGCACCGCCTGCTTGATGGCGCCGATGAGCTGGGCATCGATGCCGCGACCGCCCCCCTGATAGGCCTGGGAGGAGAGATCGTGGCGATCACCCACCACCCAGATGCCCTCGGCCAGTGCCGGCTTGATCCGGGTCTCCACCAGTTGCACCCGGGAGGCGTACATCAGCAGCAATTCGGCTTCTATGGTGAGGCGCTCGTCGTGCACCTCCTTGACGATAGCGCGCATCCGCTCGGCCAGCGGCGTACCACCCGGCTCTCGAGTGCACTCGATCCGATCGATGCCGTGGTGTTGCAGATAGTCTGTGACGTAACGTACGGCAGAGCTCTTTCCTGCCCCTTCCAAACCTTCAATAACAATAAATTTAGACATTAGGGTTTCTTCAATATGTATTCGCGAACCGCCCGATTGTGTTCATCGAGGGTCTTGGAGAAATAGTGGGCCCCGCCCCCCTTGGCGACGAAATAGAGATAGTCGGTCGACTTGGGGTTGAGCGCCGCCTCGATGGAGGCCTTGCCCGGCATGGCGATGGGGGTCGGCGGCAAGCCATCGATCACATAGGTGTTGTAGGGGTTCACATCGGTGAGATCGCTGCGGCGAATATTGCCATCGTAGCGATCCTTCACCCCGTAGATGACGGTGGGATCTGTCTGCAGCTTCATGCCAAGGCGCAGCCGATTGACGAACACGGAAGCGATCTGCGCCCGCTCGTCCGGTTGGCCTGTCTCCTTCTCGATGATGGAGGCCATGATGAGCGCCTCATAGGGCGTCTTGTAGGGCAGATTGGCCTGCCGCTTCTCCCAGCACTCCTGCAGGAAGGCTTTCATGTCCTGATAGGCACGGCGCAGGATGGAGATGTCGCTGGCATGGGTGGTGTAGGCGTAGGTTTCCGGCAGGAACCAGCCCTCCAGCTTGCCGTTGTCGATGCCAAGCTCCTGCGCCAGCTCGGTCTCGCTCTGCTCCACGGTCAGCCGCTCCAGGTAAGGGGCGCTCGAGAGCTGCTTCAACCAGTCCTCGAAACGGGAACCCTCGACAAAGGTCAGGCTGAAATGAAACTCCTTGCCGGAGGCAAACAGGGAGAGGGTCTCCTTGAGCGGGGCCCCTTCCTTGATCTCATAGGTACCAGACTTGATGGCGACCAGTTCGGGGTGGCCACGCAGCCAGAGCCGCACCGCCCAGGGGCTGGTTTCCCCCTCCCCCAGTTCGGCAATCAGGCGCGCCGCATGGGCGCCTTTTTCGACGGTAAAGAGGCGCGTCGGCCCCTTGTTGGTGAGCGTTTCCACCTCTTGCCATTTGTAATACACATAACCCCCGGCGGCGGCAACGGTCAGGGCTGCCCCCGCGAGCAGGGTGTAGAGCCGATTAAACTTCAATGACCAAACGCTCCTGTAAACGGCGGATCAATACCGGGCTGGGATAATGCACATCCCCAATGCTGGTGACCGGCACTATGCCCATCAGGGTATTGGTCAACCAGACTTCTTCGGCCTGCCACAGTGACTCCAGCGGAGCCTCCACGACACGCAGTTCAATGCCCATCTGTTTAAGCATCATGATCACGCGCTTGCGCATGATGCCATCTATCCCTGCGCGGGTGAGATCCGGTGTGAACACCGTCTTGCCACGACGCCAAAACAGATTCGCGCTGACTCCTTCTACCAGAAATCCACGGCTGTTCAATACTATACCTTCGACCCCGCCCCGCACGGCAAGTTCGCTTTTGAGCAGAACTTGTTCCAGACGGCCCAGGGTCTTGAGCCCTGCCAGCATGGGAGCATCGCCGAGTTGTTGCTGACAGACCAGGGCGGCGATGCCGTTTTGCTGCCAGCCAAGGTAGTGGTCCGGGTATGGTGACAGGGAGACGATACGGGTGGGCGTATTGCATCCCGCGCCATCATAGCCCCGTCCCCCGCTGCCACGGGTCAGCACTATCTTGGCGACAGCCTGCGTCTGCCCTGCTGCCAATTGCGCCACCTCGGTGGCCAGGGTCTCCCAGGGAAGTTCCGCAAACCCGAGCCTGGCGCAGGCATGCTGCAACCTGGCCAGGTGTGCCGGCCACCAGACCACTTCACCCTGCTTCACCAGCATGGTGGTGAAATGGCCGTCCCCGTATGCCAGCCCTCTATCCCTGGCGGACACTGCTTCTGTCGGTATTCCATTAATCAGCAAGGGGATCCCTCCGATAAAAAAGGCCCGATACAGTCGTATCGGGCCTTATCATTTCGCCCAAAGCGAATTATACGCGTTTGAAGATCAGGGAGCCATTGGTGCCGCCGAAACCAAACGAATTGGAGAGGGCATATTCAAACTGGCCGGGTTTGGCCACATGGGGCACCAGATCCAGATCGCACTCTTCATCCGGGTTGTCCAGGTTGATGGTGGGCGGTGCTACCTGATCGCGCAGGGCCAACACAGTGATGATCGCCTCGATGGCCCCCGCCGCCCCCAGCAGGTGGCCGGTCATGGACTTGGTGGAGCTGATCATCAGGGCGCTGGCATGTTCGCCAAACACCTCTTTCATGCCACGCAACTCGGCCACATCCCCCAGCGGGGTGGAGGTGCCGTGGGCATTGATGTAACCGATCGCCTCCGGCGCTATGCCGGCATCCTTGATGGCATTCTTCATGGCGCGAGCGCCACCGTTGCCATCGGAGGGAGGGGCCGTCATGTGGTAGGCGTCGCCGCTCATGCCAAAGCCAACCAGCTCGGCATAGATCTTGGCGCCACGGGCCTTGGCGTGTTCGTACTCTTCCAGCACCAGTACCCCGGCGCCATCACCCAGCACGAAACCGTCGCGATCCTTGTCCCAGGGACGGCTCGCCTTCTGCGGCTCGTCGTTGCGGGTAGAGAGCGCCTTGGCCGCCGCAAAGCCGCCCATCCCCATGGGGGTGGAGGCTTTCTCGGTGCCACCGGCGACCATCACGTCCGCATCACCGTAGGCGATCATCCGGCCGGCCATGCCGATGGCGTGGGTGCCCGTGGTGCACGCCGTGGTCACGGCGATGTTCGGGCCCTGCAGCCCCTTCATGATGGAGAGATGACCGGACACCATATTGATGATGGTGGATGGCACGAAGAAGGGGCTCAGCTTGCGCGGGCCGCCGTTGACGAGGCTGCTGTGGTTCTGCTCGATGAGACCCAGGCCGCCGATGCCGGAACCGATGGCCACGCCGACCCGCTCCGCATTCTCTTCGTTGATGACGAGGCCGGAATCATCCAGTGCCTGCACCCCCGCCGCCACGCCGTACTGGATGAAGAGATCCATCTTGCGGGCTTCTTTGCGGTTGATGCCGTATTGTTCGGGATCGAACTCTTTGACCAGGCCTGCGAAACGGGTCGCAAACTCGCTGGCATCAAAGTGATCGATGAGAGAAATGCCGCTCTGCCCGTTGAGCAGGGCTTGCCAGCTGGATTCGGCAGTATTGCCCACAGGGGAAAGCATCCCCAGGCCGGTTACCACGACTCTGCGTTTTGACACTGAGCTAGTCTCCGAGAGGTATTTTGAAAGGGAGTAAACATAAAAGAAGCGGCCCTTGGGCCGCTTCTTTCAGAACAGGAACTTATTCCTGATTAGCGGTGATGTAGTCGATGGCCGCTTGAACAGTGGTGATCTTCTCGGCTTCTTCATCAGGAATTTCGGTATCGAATTCTTCTTCCAGCGCCATTACCAGTTCAACGGTATCCAAAGAGTCAGCGCCCAGGTCGTCGACGAAGGAGGCAGCGTTCTTGACGTCTTCCTCTTTAACACCCAGTTGTTCGATGATGATTTTCTTTACGCGTTCTTCGATGTTGCTCATGACCTGAATTTTCCTTTAAAAATACGCTATTGCGTCTGGTTGGGGTAGTGTATTCAATTGACGTGAGTTTGCAAGTGACTTGCCGCTGGTCAAACCACGAAATTCGCCAAACTTCGGCGTACTATCGCAAATTTGAACAGATCTCACGACAAATTGATTACACCATGTACATCCCGCCATTAACATGCAGGGTTTCGCCGGTGATATAGGCAGCGTCGTCAGACGCCAAGAATACCACAGCGGCAGCAATTTCTTTCGGATCACCCAAACGGGCGGCAGGCACCTGATTCATGATGCCGGCACGCTGTTCTTCATTGAGCGCCTTGGTCATGTCGGTTTCGATGAAACCGGGGGCCACCGCATTCACCGTGATGCCACGGGAAGCCACTTCACGGGCCAATGACTTGGTAAAGCCCACCAGGCCCGCCTTGGCGGCAGCATAGTTGACCTGACCGGCGTTGCCCATGGTACCGACCACGGAACCGATGCTGATGATGCGACCATGGCGCTTCTTCATCATGGCACGCAACACCGGCTTGCTCAGACGGTACAGGGAGGTGAGATTGGTGTCGATGATCTCGTTCCACTCGTCATCCTTCATCCGCATCAACAGGTTATCGCGGGTGATACCGGCGTTGTTGATCAGGATGTCGATGTCGCCAAAACGTTCCTTGATGGCGGCAAAGACGGTTTCGATGGATTCCTGGCTGGTCACGTTCAGTGCCATCCCGCAGCCCTGCTCACCCAGATAGGCGCTGATGGCCTCGGCACCGCTCTCGCTGGTCGCGGTTCCCACCACTTTCGCGCCACGGGCCGCAAAAGTTTCGGCAATCGCACGACCAATGCCACGGCTGGCGCCGGTGACCAGCACAACTTTATCGGTAAAACTCATGTCTTGCTCCTGTTTATTTGACTTGGGCCAGGGCCTGCTCGAAAGAGGCGACATCGTTGGCGTGAATGCCTTCCACGCGCGGGTCGATGCGCTTGGCCAGCCCGGTCAACACCTTGCCCGGTCCCATCTCGATCTCGAGGGTGACGCCGTCGTTTGCCATCCGCTCGACCGTCTCGGTCCAACGGACCGGGCTGAACAGCTGGCGCACCAGGGCTTGCTTGATGGCGGCCGGATCCTGTTCACAGGAGACGTCGACATTATTGATGACTGCGATGGTTGGAACCTTGATCTCGATCCCATCCAGCGCGGCGGCCAGTTTTTCGGCTGCGGGTTTCATCAGGGCGCAGTGGGAAGGCACCGAGACCGGCAGCGGCAGTGCACGCTTGGCGCCTGACTCTTTCATCAGCACGTTGGCACGCTCGACCGCTTCCTTGTGACCGGCGATGACCACCTGGCCCGGGGAGTTGAAGTTGACCGGAGAGACCACCTGGCCTTGCGCCGCTTTCTCGCAGTTGGCGGCGATGGAGTCGTTGTCCAGACCTATGATGGCGGCCATGGCGCCGGTGCCTTCCGGCACGGCTTCCTGCATGGCGAGGCCACGCAGTTCAACCAGCTTGACCGCATCGGCAAAGGCCAGGGCGCCGCTGCACACCAGGGCGGAATACTCTCCCAGGCTGTGACCGGCCATGACGGCGGGGGTTGCCCCACCCTGCTGTTGCCACAGGCGCCACAGGGCGACGGAGGCGGTCAGCAGTGCCGGCTGGGTGCGCCAGGTCTTGTTCAGATCCTCGGCAGGACCGTTCAATACCAGGGCAAACAGGTCATAACCCAGCACCTGGCTCGCCTCGGCGAAGGTCTCTTTAATCACGGCGTGTTGCTCGGCGAGCTCCGCCAGCATGCCGACGCTCTGGGAGCCTTGTCCCGGGAAGGCAATGGCAAATCGGGTCATCATTGATTCCTTTAAGGTAAGACGAAATCGGTAAGCGGGCGCCCGAGACTCGCGGCGCCGCTTGGTATCAGAGGCGAACCAGCGCCGAACCCCAGGCAAAACCGCCGCCGAAGGCTTCCAGCAATACTAGCTGGCCCGGTTTGATACGGCCGTCACGTACCCCTTCATCGAAGGCGATGGGCACGGAGGCGGCGGAGGTGTTGCCGTGGCGATCCAGGGTCAGGATCACCTTGTCGAGCCCCATGCCGAGTTTCTTGGCGGTGGCGTTGATGATGCGGAAATTGGCTTGATGCGGGACCAGCCAGTCCAGCTCGCTCGGAGCTATGTTGGCGGCAGCCAGGGTCTCGGTCACGATCTCGCTCAGGCGCGTCACCGCGACCTTGAAGACATCGTTGCCCTTCATGTACATGTAGGCTTCGAGCTCGGCCCCCGGCATGCCACGACGAGGCTGCGGCAACTTGAGCAGTTCGCCATAACGGCCGTCGGCATGCAGGTGGGTGGAGAGAATACCGGGCGTCTCGCTCGCCCCTATCACCACGGCCCCAGCCCCATCACCGAACAGTATGATGGTGCCCCTGTCTTCCGGATCGCACATGCGGGAGAGCACGTCGGCACCGACCACCAGGACGTGGCGAGCGGCGCCGGACTTGACGAACTGATCGGCAATGGAGAGCGCATAGGTGAAACCGGCGCAGGCCGCCGCCACGTCAAAGGCCGGGATCCCCGGAACCTCGAGCAGCCCCTGCAGTTCGCAGGCTGCGGCCGGGAAGGCGTTCTCGGCGCTGGTGGTCGCCAGCACTATCATGTCCAGATCGGCGGCGGTCAGACCCGCGGCATCCAACGCCCGCAAGGCCGCCTGATGAGACAGGGTCGCGACGCTCTCGTCGCTCCCGGCGATGCGGCGTTCACGGATCCCGGTACGTTCCACGATCCACTCGTCACTGGTTTCAACCATCTGCTCAAGGTCGGCGTTGGTACGAACCGAACTCGGCAGATAACTGCCAGTACCCAGAATTTTGCTATGCATAGAGTTTTATAAATCCCTGTCGGAAAAGACAGATTCAAGGCGATCTGCAATTTGCAATGGAAGTTGGTGTTTGGCTTCTTGTGCGGCCAGCAGAATCGCATGACACAGAGCGCGGCGCTCGGCCCGCCCATGGCTTTTTACCACAATGCCGCGCAATCCTAACAGACTCGCGCCATTATACTGGTCGGGGTTCAGGTAAGAAAAACGCCGTTTGAACATAAATCCGGCGAGTCGACCAAGAAAACTGCGTTTTTTGCGAGGATATCCGGCCAGTTCGGCCATCATTCGCACCACGCCCTCGGCGGTCTTGAGCGCCACGTTGCCGACGAAACCGTCACAGACGATGACGTCGCTGTCACCGCTGAAGATCCTGTCCCCCTCGATGAAACCAACAAAATTGAGCGCGGCGCACTGGCGCAACAACTCGGCACTGTGGCGTACCAGGTCATTGCCCTTGATCTCCTCCTCCCCCACGTTGAGCAGCGCCACCCGGGGGGACGCTATCCCCTCGACCTGCTCGGCCACGACGGAGCCCATCACCGCAAATTGCAGCAAGGTGTCGGCATCGCAGCTCACATTTGCCCCCAGATCCAGCATCACTGTGCGCTTTCCGCTCAATGTCGGCAGCGCCTTGATGAGGGCGGGCCTGTCGACCCCGGGCAGGGATTTGAGCACGCATTTGGCCATGGCCATCAGGGCACCGGTATTGCCGGCACTGACGCAGGCATCGGCCTCACCGGCTTTCACCAGATTGAGCACAACCCGCATGGAGGAGTCTTTCAGGGTACGCAGCGCCACGATCGGTTTTTCGCCCATGCCGACGACCTGGGAGGCATGTACGAGACGAACTCGGGGATGAGTCAGCAAGCCGTGTTGCTGCAACAGAGGGGCGATCAGGTGTTGGTCACCGACCAGAACAAGATTTAGTTGAGGCAGAAGAGACAGTGCCTGCACGGCGGCAGGCACTGTTTCAGAGGGGCCAATATCTCCCCCCATTATGTCTAGCGCGACAGTTTGCGTAGACAAAGGCAATCCTTAAGCGATTACCTTTTTACCGCGGTAGAAACCATCGGCAGTCACGTGGTGACGACGATGAATTTCGCCACTGGTCTGATCAACAGTCAGGGCTGCAGTGGTCAGCGCATCGTGGGAACGACGCATGCCACGCTTGGCGCGGGTTTTACGGTTCTGTTGTACGGCCATGGTAGGCTAACTCCTAAAATTCACTTACGTTTGAGCTCTTCAAGAACTGCAAAGGGATTCGGCCGCTCATCAGCAGGTTCGATATCACCCCAGGTCATCTCCATGTTTCCTCTGGGGCAGACATCCATGGGATGCATGGCCACCTGAGGCAACGAGAGGATGAGTTCATCCTCCAGGATTTGATGAAGATCTATCTCGCCGTTTTCGTCCAACTCAATGGGCTCATAAGCTTCCGGCAGCTCTTCCTCGTTTGTTCTCTCGAACAGCGGAGTGTAAATAAAACTAGCTTCACAAAGGTGTTCGAAAGCCTCTCCACAACGCTGGCAAACCAGGTCGACCTTGGCATGGGCAGTGCCTTTCATAACGGTCAACTTCTGGACATCTTTGCCAAACTGCAGAGTGACGTCCACATCACTTCGCAAGCCTTCGGTTGATGCTTCCAGTCTGGGCATCTGCGACTTTTCCACTATCCCGACATAATCGAGTAGCTTCAAGGCATTACGGACTGGATCAACCTTAACGGGCAACTTCACCTTTTGCATAGGGCGCGAATATTATAGGTCCAACAAGGGATAGTCAAAGGAAAAAGTCCTTACCGCCGATGATTTTACCTGCACAAGCCCCTGCATGCAGGAACTTGTGTTCATCGGTGGCCGATTATGCCATAAACCGCAGGATCCCGCACAGGATCCTGTACCGTCATCCCCCTTGGTCAGGAACGCGGGATCAGTGCGCCCTTTATGCCTTGCACGTCCCTCCCCCATCCCGTACCCCGCTCACCCGGCACCCGGCTTGACCTTCTTACCGGATTCAGGGCGTGGCAGGACAGCCTCCGCCACCGAACAACTGTTGCCGAGGCGCGGCTCTGGGTTGGGCCTCCATCAGGCGGCGTATGGCCTGAAAGCTGCCCAACGCCGCCTTGATGGCCATCGGATTGACCAGCCAGCCCGGCAAATGGCGGCCCGGGTTGGTATGGCTTTCGAGCCTGATCAGGGTGCTGCCATCGCGTTGTGGCAGCGCCTCCCAGCGACCGGCACTCTCCCGGATCCGGTACAGACCCGGGCGGGGCGCCAGGGCGTCCGGCTCGGCCCACACCTCCAGCACCAGCGCGCAACCGGCCCGCCTGATCAGATGGGAGCGCGTGATGAGCTCCCTGTCCTGCACCGGCCAAGGGGACGCCAGGCGGGTGTAAACCAGGTCATCATCGGGGCCGGATCTTGCCAGCAGCCGCACCTCGCGACTGGACGGCAACCACTCCCGATGGCGCGCCGTGTCTCGCAGCACGGCCAGCAACGCCATGGGATCCGCCTTGACCCGCATCTCCAGGCGCAAGGCCAGAAAGGGGGACGGAGGACGTGCCTGGGTCCAGAGCTGTACGCCGCCCTCCCCCTTTTCTGGCTGCCACTCCTGTCCCCAGCTCGCGAGGGAGAGCAGCATCAGGGCCAGCACACCGTATCTTGTCATGTCGCACTCCTGCCCCATCAACCTCTGTTACGCCGCGCTCGGGTCGCCAGCATGTCGTCGGTTTTTTCGTGGTAAACCCAGGCCAGCACACGGGCGCTCGGGGTGGTTTGCGTGGGCCTTCTGCCACAGTTAGAATCAACCAATTGATTTATAAATGGATATCATCAACACATGCAGACCACTCTGATCCTCGCCTCCACTTCCCGCTATCGCAAGGCGCTGCTGGAAAAACTCGGCCTGCCGTTCCAATGTGCCTCCCCCGAGGTCGATGAAACCCCGCTGCCCGGGGAGTCGGCCGACGCACTGGTCAGCCGCCTGGCCCATGCCAAGGCGAGCGCCATCGCCCGCCAACATGATCAGGGGCTGATCATAGGCTCGGATCAGGTGTGCGTCTGTGACGGCCGCATCCTCGGCAAACCCGGCACTGTGGATAATGCGGTGGCGCAGCTGATGATGGCCCAGGGCAAGAGCATCACCTTTTATACCGGCCTGTGCGTACTCGATGCCGCAAATGGCCAGGCCGAGCAGCTAGTGGAGCCCTTCACCGTGCATTTTCGCTCCCTGGACGAGGCGGCCCTGCGCCGTTATGTGGCGGCGGAGCTGCCCCTCGATTGCGCCGGCAGCTTCAAGTGCGAGGGCATGGGGATCATGTTGTTCAAGGGGCTGGAAGGGCGGGATCCCAACGCCCTGATCGGCCTGCCCCTGATCGGCCTGATCGAGCTGCTGGCGCGCCACGGCCTCAATCTGCCCTGAGCAGGAAGCAGGAAGCAGAGACAACAATGGGAGCCAAGGCTCCCATTGTTGTCTCAGTGTTCATCAACCCGGTGCGTGCTAGCCCAGCAGTTGTTTCAGCTCGTCCATGGTATCGACCACGGCAAGAGGAGCATGCCGGAGCAAGCGTTCTCTGTCATGTACGCCCCAGGTCACGCCGATGCGGGGCATCTGCAGGGCCTCGGCCATCGCCATGTCATGGATAGAGTCCCCTATCATCACCGCCTGCGCCGGCTCACAGCCCAGTTCCGCCAGGATCTGAACCAGCATCAGGGGATCGGGTTTGGAGTTGGCTTCATCCGCACCGCGACTGGCGGCAAAGAGAGGACGCAAACCCGTTTCATCCAGCACCCTGTCGAGCCCCCTGCGGGACTTGCCCGTGGCGACCGCGAGGCCAATGCCCTGCGCCTGCCAGCCATGAAGCAGCTCGCGAGCACCGGCAAACAGCGGACTGGGTGTCTTGTCATGCAGATAGTGGTGACGATACCGGGCGATCAGGGCCTGGGCTCGCTCACTCCCCTCTGCCAGGTTGAACAGGCGGGGAATGCCGACCTCCAGGCTGAGCCCGATGATCTGATGGATTGACGGCGGCGCGGGCACTCCCTCGCCGCAGTCGCGGGCGGCCGCTTGCACGCAGGCGACGATCCGCCCCACCGAATCCATCAGGGTACCGTCCCAATCGAAAATGGCGAGTCGGATGTGCTGCATCAGCGTGCCAGCTTGTTCAGGAAGGCATCGAGCTCGGGGGCGAGCGGCGCTTCCACCTGCATCTCGCGATCATCCGCCGGATGGGTGAAGCTCAGCTTCCAGGCGTGCAAGAAGAGGCGCTTGAGCCCCAAGGTCCGCATCTTCTCATCGAAGGCCGCCTCACCGTATTTGTCATCACAGGCGATGGGATGACCGGCGTGCTGGGTATGAACCCGGATCTGGTGGGTGCGACCGGTGATCGGGCTGCATTCCACCAGGGTGGCCTCGGCAAACTGACGGGCAATCCGGAAACGGGTCTCGGAGGGCTTGCCGTCACTGCTGACCCGCACCACCCGCTCGCCGGATTGCAGATCGTTCTTGCGCAGCGGTGCATTGACCACCTTGACGTGGGACTGCCACTGACCGCGCACCAGCGCCAGGTATTGCTTGCGCATTGTCTTGACCCGCAACTGCTCGTGCAGGCTGCGCAGGGCACTGCGCTTCTTGGCGACCAGCAGCACGCCGGAGGTGTCGCGGTCGAGCCGGTGCACCAACTCCAGGAAGCGAGCTTCCGGGCGCAGGGCACGCAGCCCCTCGATGACGCCAAAGCTCAAGCCACTGCCGCCGTGCACCGCCATGCCGGACGGCTTGTTCAGCACTATCATGGCCTCGTCTTCAAACAGGATCTGGCTCTCCAGACGCTGGATGCTGCCGAGGTTGGCAGAGGGCAATTCGTTCTTCTCGGCCACGCGCACGGGGGGGACCCGCACCTCGTCGCCCGAGCAGAGCTTGTATTCCGGTTTGATGCGTTTCTTGTTGACGCGCACCTCTCCTTTGCGAAGGATGCGATAGATCAGGCTCTTGGGGACGCCCTTTAACTGAGTCTTGAGAAAATTGTCGATGCGCTGCCCTTCATGCTCAGCTTCGATGGTGAGCAGCTGCACTTGTTGATGTATCTGTGTCATGGCGCGGATTTTAACACCGCTGGCAGCCCTTGGCTGCATGCTTTGTTAAAAAATGGCGTCTTGCTATAAAAGTGGTTTAAATGGGATAATAAACAAGGTTTTGTCATTGTGTTCAAGCCTTGTACTAAGTGGCCAAAAAGTATGCCACCCAATCCCGAAACACCGTGTATACAAGAACATGACGGTTCCCGGGTGCGAGGTACAACGCATGGAGAACGCAAACAGAACCGATTTAATTGTCTCCACACCGGTATCCTTAATTCATGCCTTCTCGAGAAGGCTGAACCAGAGTGCCCTTAGTTTGCGCCTCATGCATGTCCCAACCGGGAGGTTGCCCAAGCATGCTGAAGACCCGAGGCCGGCACCGGCAGGATCCTGTGGAGGAATCAAAATGACAAAATAATGAGAACTCAATGAAAAGAATGCTAATCAACGCGACTCAGGAAGAGGAGTTGCGCGTAGCGCTGGTTGACGGACAACAGCTCTACGATTTGGATATTGAAAGTCCGGGACACGAGCAGAAAAAAGCGAACATTTACAAGGGTAAGATCACCCGCGTAGAACCCAGTCTTGAAGCTGCTTTTGTTGACTATGGCGCCGAGCGCCACGGTTTCCTGCCGTTAAAGGAAATCGCCCGCAATTACTTCCCCTCCGGTTACTCCTATCAGGGTCGTCCCAACATCAAAGAAGTGGTCCGCGAAGGCCAGGAAGTGATCGTCCAGATTGACAAGGAAGAGCGTGGCACCAAGGGTGCAGCCCTCACCACCTTCATCAGTCTGGCCGGCAGCTACCTGGTGCTGATGCCGAACAACCCCCGTGCTGGCGGCATTTCCCGTCGTATCGAGGGTGACGAGCGGACCGAGTTGAAAGAAGCCCTGAGCGGACTGACCGTGCCGGACGGCATGGGCCTCATCGTGCGTACCGCCGGTGTGGGCAAATCCCCGGAAGAGCTGGAATGGGATCTGAACGTCCTGCTCAACCACTGGGACTCCATCCACAAGGCCTCACAGAATCGCTCCGCGCCCGTGCTCATCCACCAGGAGAGCAACGTCATCGTGCGCGCCATTCGTGACTATCTGCGTCGCGATGTGGGCGAGATCCTGATCGACAATCCGGTCATCTTCGAGCGTGCCAAGTCGCACATCGAGCTGGTTCGCCCCGATTTCCTCAATCGCGTGAAGCTGTACAAGGGTGATGTCGCCCTGTTCAACCACTTCCAGATCGAGAGCCAAATCGAGTCTGCCTTCCAGCGTGAAGTGCGTCTGCCCTCCGGCGGCAGCATCGTCATCGATCCGACCGAAGCGCTGACCTCCATCGATATCAACTCCTCCCGCGCCACCAAGGGCGGCGATATCGAAGAGACGGCGCTGCAGACCAACCTGGAAGCGGCCGACGAAATTGCCCGTCAATTGCGTCTGCGCGACCTGGGGGGCCTGATTGTCATCGACTTCATCGACATGACGCCGGTTCGCCATCAGCGCGAAGTGGAAAACCGTCTGCGTGAAGCTGTCCACCAGGACAGGGCACGCATCCAGTTGGGCCGGATCTCCCGTTTCGGTCTGCTGGAGATGTCTCGCCAGCGTCTGCGCCCCTCCCTCAACGAGTCCAGCAGCCACATCTGCCCCCGTTGCCAGGGTCAAGGGGTCATCCGTGACAACGAATCCCTCGCCCTGTCCATCCTGCGTCTCATCGAAGAAGAGGCCATGAAGGACAACACAGAGCAGGTTCATGCTCAAGTGCCGGTCGATGTTGCCGCCTATCTGCTCAACGAGAAGCGTGCCTCCATCGCCAGTCTGGAGCAGCGCAATGATGTCCGTGTCTACATCATTCCGAACCAGCATCTGGAAACCCCGCACTACGAAGTGACCCGCATCCGTCAGAACGAGATCCCGGAAGCGGCCAGCTACGAGCTGAAGACCGAGATTGCCAAGCCGGTCTACCAGCCCAAGCAGGCTCAGGTCATCGAGCGCGAGCAACCGCTGCTGCAAGGCTTCGTCCAGGCGCCTCAACCGGCCGCCCCTGTTGCCGCCCCGGCCCCCGTCGCAGCACCGGCACCGGTCGCCGCCGAAGCGGGTCTGTTTGGCAAGCTGTTCAAGGCCATCTCCGGTCTGTTCGGCTCAGACGCAGCCCCGGCGGACGTGAAGGCTGCTGCCGAGAAACCGGCCGCACAACGAGAAGCGCGCAAGGATGAGGGTCACCGTCATCAACGTGACGAAACCCGCAGCCGTGGCCAGCGTGGTCGTCGCGATGACAACCGCGGCAACCGCACCCCGGCCGACGCTGGCGAGAAGCGTGAAGGCGCCGCCAACCGCGAGGGTGGCGAGAGCCGCAACCGTCGTCCGCGTAAAGAGCGCGAGCCTCGTCAGGAACGTGAAGCCCGTGGTGAAGTGCGCAGCGAACAGCGCATGGAACGTGAGCCCCGCGAAGCACGCAACGAGCCGCGTACGGATCGCGAACCCCGTGAACCCCGTGAGCCCCGTCAGGAACGTGAACCCCGCGCCCCGCGCCCGGCTCGCGAACCTCGTGCTCCGCGCGAGCCCCGTGCCGAGGTCGTGGTTGAAGCGGTAGAAACCGTCGAGACCGCCGCCGTCAGCGCCGAGCCGCGTCAGGAAAAAGAGCAGAAAGTGGCCGAGCGCCGCGAACGTCGCCAACTGCGCAAGCAGGTTCGGGTCGATGTCGCCGCCACCGACACTCCTGCCCTGCCGGTAGACGAGCAGGCACCTGATCTGGTCGAAACTGCGGTCGTGGTCGGTGAGCAAGAGGAGCAGACCGAAGGTCAGCGCCGCTCTCGCCGCACTCCGCGCAGCCAGCGGATCGAAGGCCAGCGTCGCAAGCGCATCAACGAAGATGCCCGTGGCCAGCGTGATGATGAACCTCAGGCCGAAGTGCAACTGACGACAGCCGCCCAGGCGGATGCTGCTCAGGTGAAGGTGGAAGAGCCCGCCGTGCCTGTCATCACCATCCCGAGTGCCGAGGCCGTTGCAGCCGCGCTGCAAGCCTCTGCCGCCCTGACCGAGCACGTGGTCGCCGAAGCCGTGGCCGAAGAGGCCCATGAGCAGGCTCAAGCGGCTGTGGCCGAGGTCGCCGCCCCTGTGGTCGCCGACGTGGTTGAGGCTCCTGTTGCAGTCGAAGCGGCTCCTGCCGCCATCGAGCCTGCCCCTGTTGCAATCGAAGCAGCGCCTGTCGCTGACGAGCCGGTGGCCGAAGTGGTTGCCGAGGAAACTCCGGTTGTGGTCGAGGCCAGCATCGCTGACCAGGCTGTGGTAGAAGCCGTCCCCGTTATGGTGGAGCCTGCTCCTGCCCCGCAGGAAGTCGTTCCTGCCGCCGAGCCTGTTGCCCCTGTGGTTGCACAGCCCGAGCCTGTCGTCGCCCCGGCCACCAAACCGGTTGCCAAAGGCGCTGGCGTACTGGCTCGTGCCCGCAAAGCTTCTGCCCCCATGGCAACGCCGGCAGCCGTGCCCGCACCGGCCCCCCGTGAGCCGGTTGAGCAGGCCCCGCTGGAGCGTAGCGAAGTCGCGAGCTCAGGCCGCCACGGTGGCAGCACAGCCGCCGTCAATGTAGCAACCAGCCCGGCGGGTCGTCCCTGATCCCCTAGCCTGTCTGGTCTGATAAAAGAGCCACACCTTGTGTGGCTCTTTTTTTTTGCCACTAGGGTCGGCCCCTCAATCCTCCCCCCCCCTCCTCTACTTCCTCCTTGCAGGCACCGCAAGCGGCAGACCGAGGCAGACGCGGGAGCCGATACTCTCTGCCAGCTCCGCCCTCGCCTCTTGGTCTTGGGGCAACCAAGCCCCCAGGGGCCATGCCAGGAAGCGTCGCCCTTGCCCCCCTATGCGGACCTTTTGCTTAGTGACAAGGGTCGTCAAAGCCCAGCCTGTCACTGGACAAGCAAGGCATCCGCAACACAGCCAGGAATCATGGTCGCTCATACCGACGGCGAGCGTCATGAACTGCTGGATTCAAGGAATGAAGGACGAGAGCCGAAGCCCTGATGAGAGGGTGAGACGATGGCTTAGCCCCTGACAGGCGAGATGGGCTGCGGCTTACCCTCCCTGCTGACAAGGAGGGTAAATGAGGAAGATGAAAGTTGGCAGGGAACTAGCAGTAGATCAGCACTCTTGTTTGATGGCATATGAGGCTTGTTTTTGCCGGTTGCCGAGCATGACGGCTAGCAGCGGCCGGATCCCAGCCATGAAAAAAGGGCCCGCAGGCCCTTTGTCATTGATGCAATGTGTTGGCTATCAGCCACCAAACAGGTTGTTGCTGATCAGGAACAACCCGCCGGAGAGCAGCATGGTAAGCGGCAGGGTCAGCACCCAGGCCAGCAAGATGGTCTTGATGGTCTGGCTCTGCAGGCCCGACTTGTTAGCCACCATGGTCCCCGCCACCGCAGAAGAGAGGATATGGGTGGTGGATACCGGCATGCCGGTCAAGCTGGCCACCCCGATGGAGGCAGCAGCCGTGATCTGGGCGGCAATCCCCTGGCTGTAGGTCATGCCGGAAGAGCCTATCTTCTCGCCCACTGTGTAGACGATACGACGCCAGCCCACCATGGTGCCGCAACCCAGCGCCAGGGCGATGGAGACGATGACCCAGGTCGGCGCATATTCGGCCGTGGCGGTCAGGTCCTTGCGCCATTTGGCGAGATCGGTCAGCTCCTTGGCCGGCAGCGGCAGCTTGGAGACCTTGCGGGCAGTGTCGTCGATACAGAGCAGCAGACGGCGCACCTCGCGGCGATCGGTCAGACTCATCTCCTCGTAGGTACGCACCTGGCCCAGACGGTTGTCCAGGGTGGCCATGGCCTCGAGGGCCTCACCGGCCTCGCAGTGAGTCATCAACTCTTCCTGGGCATGGGCAGGCACGCTGAAGTTCACGACAGTGGAGACCTGCTCCTGGTTGCGCTGGTAGATCTCCATGATGCGCTGGTTGGCATCCTGGGTGCGGTCCAGATCGTAGGAGCGGCTGCTCATGTCCAGTGCGAAGTAGGCGGGCGCCATGCAGATCAGCACCAGCATCACCAGACCTATGCCCTTCTGGCCATCGTTGGAGCCGTGCACGAAGCTCACCCCCATGGCGGACGCCACCAGGGTCAGGCGGGCCCAGAACGGCGGATGCTTCTTGCCATCCACCAGCAGTCGCTCTTCCGGGGTTTTGTGGATCTTGCTGCCAAGCCAGACTCGCTTCATGGCGAACAGCAGCAAGGCGGCAATGATGAAGCCCACGGTGGGAGAGATGATGAGGGAGAGCATGATGTCGATCGCTTTGCCGACGTTGATGCCCTCTTTCAGAGGCTGATCACTGATCAGGGCATAGGCACCGCCTACCCCCAGAATGGAGCCGATCAAAGTGTGAGAGCTGGACGCCGGGATGCCGAAGTACCAGGTTCCCAGGTTCCAGACGATGGCCGAGAACAGCAGGGAGAACACCATGATCAGACCCTGGGTCGAATCCATCCCGAGCAGCAGATCGATGGGCAGCAGATGGACAATGGCATAGGCCACCCCCAATCCCCCCATCATGACCCCGGCAAAGTTGAACAGGCCGGAAGCCACTACCGCGGTGTGCGCGGGCATGGCCTTGGTATAGATAACCGTTGCTACCGCGTTGGCGGTATCGTGAAAGCCATTGATGAACTCATAGGCCAGCACAAAAAAAACGGCCAATACCAAACCGATTGACCACCACAAACCCAAACCACTAAACATTTCAAACATAAAAACGAACCTGTTTATGAGTTGCGGCGGATTATGCCAGAAGGCTCGGTGCGCCATACCCGTTGTTGAAATATTTCAGTAAGAAAAAAAAAGGGCATTCCGACAGAAAATGACTTAGGCCCAGCAGGGATCGGGCTTGTCGCGGATTAATTAAAGCCCGTTCAGACCTCATGGGTAGGTGTCAATCAACACCAACCATCCCTCATCGTACCGCCAAGCTGGCGATTTTACACACGTTTTACCATCAGGTTTCCAGGTCGTTGGCCGCCGTATCGCACGCCCCTCCCCTTTGCAGAAAAGGCAAAAGGGTGCCGAAGCACCCTCTATATAAGCAGCATGAAGGCGGACATCAGTCCTGGTTGATGCGGCTGGCCACCGCGCCTTGCTGGCTCTTGTACTTGGCGTTTTCCCGCTTGTTGTAAGGACGGGCCGCGGCGCCGGAGAGCATCTCGAAGTTCAGCGCCCCTATCTTCATCTTGGGACGCAGTGCCAGCGGCAGCTTGCCGCCGTTGTAGAACTCCAGCACGATGCGACCGGACCAGCCCGGATCGATGCGATGCGCGGTCACGTGGACCATGAGGCCGAGCCGTGCCAGAGAGGAGCGTCCGTCCAGCCAGCCGACGATGTCCGCAGGCAGGGTCACGGACTCGTAGGTCACCGCCAGCGCCAGCTGACCCGGGTGCAGATAGAAGGCTTCCCCGTCCGGAATGTGGATCTCCTCGCTCATCACCCGCTCGATGGCATCGGCCATCTCGGCACTGGTGCCGCCGAGGTCGATATAAGGCGCGGTATGATCGCGAAACACCCGAAACTCGTTGCCGAGCAGCACATCGACGCTGACGCCACTGATCCGCTCAACACCGGGCCTCGGCTCAATGACGATCTTGCCTTCATCCAGATGGCGTTCGATATCGATATCACAAAGACGCATTCGGCGACTCTCCTGACAAAAGTTTCATTTAAAAAAGCCGGGCATCACCCGGCTTGTTTCATATCAACCAATCAACATGTGGCGGATACGCGCCTTGAGCATGTCGATGGCAATGCGGTTCTTGCCGCCACGGGGCACGATCACGTCCGCATACTGCTTGGACGGGTCGATGAACTGCATGAACATGGGGCGGACCGTCTTCTGATACTGCTTGAGGACGGAGTCCATGGTACGGCCGCGCTCTTGCACGTCACGCACCAGACGGCGCAGCAGGCAGATGTCGAGCGGGGTATCCATGAAGATGGAGGCATCCATCAGCTCACGCAGACGACTGTCGGTCAGCAGCAGTATGCCTTCCAGGATGATGACCCGGCGCGGTGCGAAGGTGGTGACTTCGCTCATGCGCGTGTGTTCGGTATAGGAGTACTGGGGAATATTGACGGCATCCCCTTGCACCAGCTGGGTCAGATGCTGCACCAGCAGATCGTGATCCAGGGCATTGGGGTGGTCATAGTTGGTCTTGACCCGCTCTTCCATGGTCAGGTGGGTCTGATCACGGTAGTAGCAATCCTCGGTGATCACACCAATCTGACCTGCGCCCAGCTCGGCCACCAGCTCTTCGTAGATGGTTTGAGCGATAAGACTCTTGCCGGATGCGGATGCACCAGCAATACCGATGATCACACACGAATGTTGAGTATCAGACATTGAAAATACCTAAAGAGAAGAGCACTGGGGATTGTTTAAACCGATCCATTATATAAAAAAGGGTGGGCCATGCCCACCCTAAATCTGTTGCAACCGGCCGACAGCCGATTATTCGTCCAGCGCCACCGTGTAGAGCGGGGTCGCAATCGGTTTACCGCTGAAATAGAGCTCGGCCCCCACCCGACGAGCCAGTTTCAGATAGGCCTCAGCCAGAGCGCCTTCCGGTGTTCCGAACACGGTGGGACAGCCATCGTCCATGTCCTGGCGGATGTCGATGTGCAGCGGCAACTGGCCAAGCAGCGCCACTTGATACTGTTCTGCCATCTTCTGGCCGCCGCCGGTACCGAACAGCGCCTCGTGATGACCGCAGGCACTGCAGACGTGATAGCTCATGTTCTCGACGATGCCGAGCACGGGCACATTGACCTTGTTGAACATGGCGATCCCCTTGCGGGCATCCGCCAGCGCCACATCCTGCGGTGTGGTGACGATCACCGCCGCCGTGGTGGGTACCTGCTGGGCCAGGGTGAGCTGGATGTCCCCCGTGCCCGGGGGCATGTCCACCACCATATAATCCACCTCGCCCCAGCGGGTCTCGTGGAGGATCTGTGCCAGCGCCTTGCTCGCCATGGGGCCACGCCAGATAGTGGCATCCTGCTCCGCCACCAGATAACCGATGCTGTTGGTCTTGAGACCGCAGGCCATGACGGGCTCCATCAGCTTGCCATCCAGGCTGTGGGGGCGCTCCTTGAGGGTCCCCATCATGGTCGGAATGGAGGGGCCATAGATGTCCGCGTCCAGAATGGCGACCCGCGCCCCCTCCTTTTGCAGCGCCAGCGCCAGGTTGACGGCGGTGGTGGACTTGCCCACCCCCCCCTTGCCGGAGGCCACCACCAGGATGTTGCGAATGCCCTGTACCGCCGCCAGTTGCTGGGCGCGGGGCATGCTCGCCACTTCGATGTCGCACTGCCAGTCGACGATGGCGGCCCCCGTGGCGGCCCTGATCTGCGCATCGAATGCTTCTTTCATCTGTTCAAACAGGGTCTGGCCGGCAAAGGGCAGCACCAGCTTGATGGTCAGGGTCTGCCCATGCTGCTCGACGGCACGTACAAAACCGGCCGCCACCAGATCCTGGCCCCATCCAGCCGGCTTAAATTCGGCAAGGATCTGTTTTACTGAATCAATCACCATTAACTCCCCATTATGTTGTCGTTATCCTGAGGTGAACGGTTACCGCACACAAATCAGTGGCTTGCCGACGCCTTGCTGATGCCGTCAGCCAAGGCCCCAGGGGCCACAACCCTAGGCAGGCCGCCCCCAATTCGGGTAACATGCTCGGCACTGTATCATCCCAACAGGCACATCAAGAACGTATTATGGCAACTGATCCTCGTAGAATGCTGGTAACCTGCGCCCTCCCCTATGCCAACGGCTCCATCCATCTTGGCCACATGCTGGAACACATCCAGGCCGATATCTGGGTTCGTTATCAGCGAATGCGTGGCCATCAGGTGCATTTCGTCTGTGCCGATGACGCGCACGGCACCCCCATCATGCTCAAGGCGCAGCAGATGGGGATCACTCCCGAGGAGATGATCGCCGCCGTATCCCAGGAGCATCAGGGGGATTTTGCCGGCTTCAACATCAGCTTCGACAACTATCACTCGACCCACAGCGACGAGAACCGCGAGCTGGCCGGGCTTATCTATGGCCGCCTCAAGGAGTCCGGCAAGATCAAGATCCGCACCATCTCCCAGCTGTTCGATCCGGAAAAGTCCATGTTCCTGCCGGACCGCTTCGTCAAGGGTACCTGCCCCAAGTGCAAGTCCCCGGAGCAATACGGTGACAACTGCGACGCGTGCGGCGCCACCTACAGCCCGACCGAGCTTATCGATCCGAAATCCGCCGTCTCCGGTGCGACCCCGGTGATGAAGGACTCCGAGCACTACTTCTTCGATCTGCCCCAGTTCGAAGCCTGGCTCGCCGACTGGGTGCGCGGCTCAGGCGCCATCCAGGAAGAGATGGCCAACAAGATGCAAGAGTGGTTCGAATCCGGCCTGCAGCAGTGGGACATCACCCGCGACGCCCCCTACTTCGGCTTCGAGATCCCGGGCGCCCCGGGCAAGTACTTCTACGTCTGGCTGGATGCCCCCATCGGCTATATGGCGTCGTTCAAGAACCTGTGCGACAAGCGCGGCGACATCGACTTCGACAGCTACTGGAAGGCGGACTCCGACGCCGAGCTCTATCACTTCATCGGCAAGGACATCGCCTACTTCCACTGCCTGTTCTGGCCGGCCATGCTGGAGGGGGCTGGTTTCCGCAAGCCGACCAAGGTCAACGTGCACGGCTATGTGACCGTCAACGGCGCCAAGATGTCCAAGTCCAAGGGCACCTTCATCAAGGCTTCCACCTACCTCAAGCACCTGGATCCCGAGTGCCTGCGTTACTACTACGCCGCCAAGCTCAACAGCCGCATCGACGATCTGGACTTGAACCTCGAAGACTTCGTCTCCCGGGTCAATGCCGACGTGGTCAACAAGCTGGTCAATCTGGCTTCACGCAACGCCGGCTTTATCGCCAAGCGTTTTGACGGCAAGCTGGCCGATGTGTGCAGCGAGCCCGAGCTCTATAGCGAGTTCGCGAGCGCCAGCGCCGCCATCGCCGATGCCTACGAGGCCCGCGAGTTCAGCCGCGCCATCCGCGAGATCATGGCGCTGGCCGACAAGGCCAACCGCTACGTGGACGACAAGGCCCCCTGGGTCATCGCCAAGCAGGAAGGGGCTGACGCCCAGCTGCAGGACGTCTGCTCCGTCGGCATCAACCTGTTCCGGGTGCTGATGGCCTACCTCAAACCCGTCATGCCGCACCTGGCCGAGCGCGCCGAAGCCTTCCTGGGCGAGACCCTCAGCTGGGAAGGGGTGGCCAAGCCGCTGACCAACCACCAGCTGGCCCCGTTCAAGGCGCTGTTCTCTCGCATCGAGCCTGCCAAGGTGGAAGCCATGGTGGAAGCCTCCAAGGAAGATCTCGCCAAGGAGCAGGCACCAAAAGCAACCGGTCCGCTGGCAGATGACCCCATCAGCGAGACCATCAGCTACGAGGATTTTGCCAAGATTGACCTGCGCGTCGCGCTGATCAAGAAGGCCGAAGCGGTACCGGAAGCCGAGAAGCTGCTGAAACTTCAGCTCGACATCGGCGGTGAGACCCGTCAGGTGTTTGCCGGCATCAAGTCCGCCTACAACCCGGAAGATCTGGAAGGCAAGCTGACCGTGATGGTGGCCAACCTGGCCCCGCGCAAGATGCGTTTTGGCATGTCCGAGGGCATGGTGCTGGCCGCAGGCCCGGGTGGCAAGGATCTCTGGATCCTGGAGCCCCAGGAAGGCGCCCAGCCAGGCATGCGCGTCAAGTAAGCGCAGCCGACATCCCATTGAAAAGAGAGGCCCGGCGCCTCTCTTTTTTATCCCTTTTTCTTCCCGCTAACCTTGGCGCAGCAACGCCATCCGCAGCCCAATCAGCTCTGCCTGCCGACAGTCCAGCTGGCGCAACTGGCAGCGTATCGCCTCCTGCAGGGCGCGCACTTGCTTGCTCCGCCCCTTCTGGCGACGCAGCCGCCTGCGCCATTGCCGGGCATCCTGCAACTGACCCAGCCTGTCCTGCCACTCGATCAGCATGGAGAGCCAGGTCGGATCGCCCTCCCCCTGTCCCACCAGCAGCTCCACCCCATAACGGGTCTGCTTCAGGACCAGCCGCAACCTGTGCCAGTGGCGCAGCCGCAGCCTGTTGCCGGCCGAGGGTATCTCCAGCCCGGGCTCGGCCAGGCAATCCGCCAGACCGAGCGCGAGATGCATCTGAAAAAGCGGCAGGGGATTGAAGTCGGCAGGGACTTGCAGCAGCCGATCCAGCCAGCGCGCCAGTCGCACCGTCAGCATGGGCACCCGGGGAATGGCCTCAGGGAGGGGCTTGCCACCAAAGTGCGCCGCATAGACTTGGGCATCCCGCAGGGCGGAGAGTCTGCCCGCCGCGCGCATCAGTCGCCGCTCCAGCCCGGGCTCATGGATCAGGGGGCGCCAGAGGGCGAGCAGGGCCAGCAGGCGACGGGTCGCAATCCGGTAGGCATGGACCTCCTCCTGCCCCGCCCGCTGGCGCAGGGCCAGGGTGGCGGCCCAGTATTGATCCATGAGACGGCGTACCTGCTCTAGCCCCTTGCCCTGATCCATCATCTGCCGGCCTCCTGCCTGCTCAGTTGGTATGAAAACCGGAGCCCGTGGGGGGCAATGCCCGGGTGCACTCCATCTTGGTCACAGTGGCCGTTCGGGGCCCGTGCTCCAGCCAGCCCAGCATCATCTGCACCTTCTGCTCAGGGCCGGCGATGAGGATCTCCACAGAGCCATCCTCCAGGTTGTAGGCATGCCCCCTGAGCCCCAGCTGCAGTGCCCGCTCCCGGGTGAAGTAACGAAACCCCACCCCCTGTACCTGGCCCCACACTCGCACGACAAACGATTGCTCTCCCATTTATCACACCTTCCCCTTAAGAAATTTTCCCCCAAGGCGATAATGAGCACGACACTCTCTCCCTTGCAGGACGCAATACCATTATGAAAGAAGTTAAATTCCGGTGGGTTGACCGTTATCTCATTCACCTCACGATCAGCGAAAAATTTCTCATCACCTTCTGGTGCCCCTTGTTGTTCATCGCCTTTCTCACCTGGTACCTGCTGGCCGACGGCCATGATCAGCAGATGCAGATCCGGCTGGATCAACTCAAGCAACGGGTAGAGACCACGGCCCAGTTGATCACCCAGCAGCCCACCCTCACCCTGCCGGCCGAGCTCACCCTGACACCCTCCGGCAGTGCCGGTCTGACCCAGCAGGGCGATCGCTTTCAATATAGTGCCCAGGCCGGTCAGGCCGGTTTTGTCAGCGGCACCCTGGATGCCGGCAACTTTTCCATGTGGGATGGACAGGGGACGACCCTCACCATCATAGCCGTGCTGGCCGCCCTGCTTGCCCTCATCACCCACTATCTGATGACCTTCGTTTCCGGAGCCCTCTACTCCACCAACAAGGCGCTGCAGACGGTGGCGAACGGGGATCTCACCTTCCGCCTCAACTTCTTCCCGGTGCGGGACGAGTTCTCCATCCTGGCGGGCAGCATAGACCGCTTCACCGATCGCCAGCACAAGATAGTGCAACTGGTGGAGGAGTCCGCCGAGGCGCTCACCATGGCCGCCGACGAGTTCCGCGAGCACGCCAGCGACGGAGAGACCCTGGCCCGCGCCCAACGCCAGCACATGGACTCCCTGGCCGCCGCCATGGAACAGATGTCGGCGGCAATCCGCGAAGTGGCCCGCAACGCCAACGACACCCTGCTGCAGACCCGCCAGTCCAGCGAAGAGGCAGCCAACGGCGCCCAGCGGGTGGCTCGCACCATAGCCGCCATCCGTACCCTGGCGGACGAGATAGGCAACGCCTCAGGCGCCGTCGAGCGGCTGACCCACAATGCCAACCGCATCAACGAGGTGGTCAACGTCATCAACGCCATCTCCCAGCAGACCAACCTGCTGGCGCTCAACGCCGCCATCGAGGCCGCCCGGGCCGGCGAACAGGGCCGCGGTTTTGCCGTGGTGGCAGACGAGGTACGCACCCTCGCCAGCCGTACCCAGCAGGCCACGGTGGAGATCCAGCAGATGATTGAAGAGCTGCAGGCCGGCACAGGGGCGCTCAACGACATCATGGAGAAGACGGTCGGACGCGCCGCCAGCAGCCAGCAGCTCATCACAGAAGTGGGGCAGGACATCGACAAGCTGAGCAGCCACAGCGACGCCGTGCTGGAGATGAGCACCCAGATCGCCACCTCCAGCGAAGAGCAGAGCTCGGTAGCAGAAGAGATCACCCGCAACCTGGATCAGGTGCGCCACGAGGCCAGCCGGGTGGAAGAGTCCGCCAGCGCCTCGGTCGCCGGCACCACTGGCCTCAAGGCCACCGCCACCGAGCTCGGCCAGGCCATGACGGGCCTGCGGATCTGACGCCAGCCCAGTGTCACAGAAAGGCCATCTCGCAGATGGCCTTTTTTCATCCCCTTTCCAGGCCCCTCGGGGCAATACAAGGCGCTTCGGTACATGGCGCCTGGCGCCACAGCAGCTGCGCCTATGCATTTATCGCTGCGACGCGGCTTGCGCACCAACCGCAACAGCCCCTACTATATGCCCCCTTCTCTTTTTAGCATCGGCAACTACCCATGAGCGCTTCCATCTATCTCGTCAAAGGCCGCGAAAAATCCCTGCTGCGCCGTCACCCCTGGATCTTCTCCAAGGGGATCGACAAGGTACAGGGCAACCCCATCGATGGCGATACCGTCGAGATCTACTCAAACGATGGCAAGTGGCTCGCCCGGGGCGCCTGGTCAGGCAGCTCTCAGATCCGTGCCCGGGTCTGGACCTTCGACAAGGACGAAACCGTCGATCTCGACTTCTTCATCCGCCGCCTCAAATATGCGCAAGAGTCCCGGGATCCGCTGATCAAGCGTCAGGGCCTCACCGGCTATCGCCTCTGCGCCGCCGAATCCGACGGCCTGCCTGGCCTGACCATAGACCGTTACGCCAACTTCCTGGTGTGCCAGATCCTCTCTGCCGGTGCCGAGTTCCAACGGGACCTTATCACCCAGGCCCTGCGTACCCTCTACCCGGAGTGCAGCATCTATGAGCGCTCCGACGTGGCGGTGCGCAAGAAGGAAGGGCTGAAAGAGCGCACCGGCGTCATCCATGGCGAGACCCCGACCGAGCCTGTGGTGATCGAGGAGAATGGCGGCGTCAAGATCCTGGTGGACATCCGCAACGGTCACAAGACCGGTTTCTATCTGGATCAGCGTGACAACCGCCAGGCGGCCGCCAAATACACCGAAGGCAAGCGGGTGCTCAACTGCTTCTGCTACACCGGTGGTTTTGGCGTCTATGCCCTCAAGGGCGGCGCCAGGGAAGTGGTCAACGTCGATCTCTCCCAGAACGCCCTGGACATCGCCCACCAGAACGCCGAGCTGAACGGCCTGGATACCAGCACCACCCAGTTCGTGCGCCACGACGTGTTCAAGCTGCTGCGGGAATACCGCGAGAAGGGCGAGAAGTTCGATGTGATCGTGCTGGATCCGCCCAAGTTTGCCGAGAGCAAGGCCCAGCTGCTGGGTGCCTGCCGCGGCTACAAGGACATCAACATGCTGGCGTTCCAGCTGCTGGCGCCGGGTGGCGTACTGCTGACCTACTCCTGCTCCGGCCTGATGGAGCAGAGCCTGTTCCAGAAGATAGTGGCCGATGCCGCGCTCGATGCCGGTCGCGATGCTCAGATCCTGGAGCTCTTGTCCCAGGCTTCCGATCACCCCATAGGGACCGCCTATCCGGAAGGCTTCTACCTCAAGGGGTTGGTGGTGCGTGCCCGCTAAGCCGCACCAACCCGCGCTGGCACAGTGCCAGACCAGGGCTTGATGACAAGCCCTATCACAGAGAAGGCCCGCTACGATAGCGGGCCTTCTCTGTTTTGTGCGCCCACGAGATAACGAGGCTCACTCCGTCTGTGCTCTCCTTAACTGGCCGCCACTCCTCCCGCCCCCTCGCCTTTCGCCAAGCTTCATGCTCACCGGCAGATGGCACTCACCAGCGGTGAAGATGACCACTAACTTTATGCAAAAATATGAAAATAAAATCACGACACTTGGAAAATCTTCGGGAAAATATCAGAAAAAAACGCATCAAAACTCATTTCTATGCATAAAACACGCTTCCCCCTCCCGACCATTCCCCGTCCGGTTTCAGTGCTGGGTTCGCTGCCTTCTGCCGGGATCACGCGCCCGCCTCAGTCACGGGCCGGCGCCCCCAGGGGGAAGTAGTGGCGGTAGGGCCTCGCCTCATCCACCACCCGGACTATGGAGGGGTGACCCAGCAGACGGGCACGGTAGGCACGCAGCCTGGTGAGTGAGTGCGGGATCTCATGGGCCCAGTCGGCATAGAAGAGCGAAGGGGCGGCGGCACAATCGGCCAGGGTGAACGCCTCCCCTGCCGCCCAGGTGCGTCCGGTGAGGCGCTGGTCCAGCCAGGGGTAGATCTTGTCCAGCAGCTCCCTGGCCTGGGCGACGCCGTAACCATCGTGATCCCCCGCCGGGCGCATCCTGTCCAGCACCACCTTCTGCATCGGCGTCATCACATAGTTGTCGAACAGGCGATCGAGCATGTGAACCTCGATCCCCTCCTCCCCTGCGGGCACCAGACAACGGGGACCGGGATGCGCGCATTGGAGATATTCGATGATGGTGCTGCTTTCTATCAGGGTGCGCCCCTGCTCCACCAGCAAGGGAAAGCGCTTGAGGGGCCAGAGGCTGGCGAGTTCCTCCTTCACCGTCGCCGCCTCCAGGTTGAGGTAATCGAAGGGGACATCATTCTCGTAGAGGGCGATCAGCACCTTCTGGCTGTAGGACGAAAAGGGATGGGCATAGAGTTTCATCGGGCGTGCTCCTTGCATTCATGTGGGCGACCTTCCTAGTCTAGATCCCCGTGTCTGCTCCTGATCTTCCCCCAGAGAGCAGGCGATTTTTGCGTGATAAACGCACATTCATGACGACAGTCACACCCGTATGGCTCTCTTTTGGGTAGGGTGATCCCGCCTGCGGCAGCCAAGCCGAGGCAGCCGACCCATCAGGGTTGAGGGGCGGCACCACAACAAAAAATCGATGTCAGGCCAAGCTGAACATCACAAGGATCCCGTCATGAATCAATCATTGCCGCTATTGACGCCGCTGCGGGGCATAGCTGCCCTGATGGTGGTGCTGTTCCATGCCCGCCTGTTGCTCTTTCCCCAGTGGATGGAGTCCATCGCAGGCCACACCCAACTCATCGAGAACGGCTACCTCTGGGTCGATCTCTTCTTTATTTTGAGCGGACTGGTGCTGGCCCACGTCTACGGGGAGGCCTTCGCCCGCACGCCCCGCGCTATCGGTTATGGCCGCTTCCTCTGGCTGCGGCTGACCCGGGTCTATCCCCTCTATCTGGTGACCCTGCTGCTGCTGGTGGGCTGGGAGCTTTACAAGGCCCGGCATGGGGTGGGCTTCTATGCCGGCCCCCTGTTCAAGATGTGGGAGTGGGAGGGCATGCCTCCCTTCGGCTCCCCCTTCACCCCGGCAAAGGCGCTGCCAAGCTCCTTCCTGCTGCTGCAGGTGGTGACGGATCAGGGGCTGACCTGGAACTTCGCCGCCTGGTCCCTGAGCGTGGAGTGGATAAGCTATCTGCTGTTCCCGCTGCTTATTCCCCTCGCCGTCACCCGCAGTCGCTGGAGCCATCTCGCCCCCCTGCTGGCGCTGACGGTGCTGGCCTTTATCGTGCACAGTCGTGGCTCCCTGGATGTCACCAGCGGCGTGTTGGCGGTGGGACGGGGAGTGAGTGAATTCGTGCTCGGGCTCTGGTTGCTGCCAAGGGTCAAAGCCGCGCAATCCTTGCCCATGATGCAGCGGGATCTGCCGCTGCTGCTCGCCTTTATCCTCCCCTTCGTCTTGATGCAGTTCACCATGACGCCGCTGCTGACCCTGTTGCTGATAGGCGCTTACGTGCTGCTGATCTGGATTGCCGCCGCCCAGAGGGAGCGCCAGAGCCCGTTGCTGCGCCTGCTTGATAACCGCATCACCAACTGGCTGGGGGATCTCTCCTACTCCATCTACTTGCTCCATGCGCTGGTGCTGCTCACCGGCTGCGAGCTTGTCCACTATCTGGCGCCGGAGCTCACCGAGTGGTGGTATGCCCAGACCAGCCCGCTGCTGGGGGTGCTGGCCACCCTGCTGATGCTCGCCGTGCTGATCGGCCTCTCGGCCTTGAGCTACACCCTGCTGGAGCGGCCACTGCAGCGGCGCCTGCGCCGGCTCGGCAAGGCTCGCCAGCCAGCGATGGAGCAAGCCGGGTAAGGCACTTGCGCACACGTTGCCCCGATGGGGGAGCATGGCTCGCCCTCGGGGCAACACAGGGGGAGATCCCTTGCCGCCAGCTCGTGGCATAAGGCCGATCCCTCTCTTTTTTGCCCACCAATCCCCTGCGTTATGTGTGAATTCCAGTTCGAACCAGAGAGGGCATTTGTGGCATAATGCCCCGTCCTGTGGCCCTTGGCGGGGCTGCGCTGGCGCACCATGTCGCCCCTCCTTCCCCGTCCTGTCCGGCAGCCTTGCGTGACATCGCAGCCTCCCAAGGCAACCAGGGCCACCCGAATTTCACGCGCTTGAGCGCGCATTTGACGGCTCAACAGAGCCTCTGCACTGTTTGCACAAACAAGGGGTAAGCATGTCTTCCATTCGTCTGACCCAGTACAGCCACGGCGCTGGCTGTGGCTGCAAAATCTCCCCCAAGGTGCTCGACACCATTTTGAAGAGCCAGATCCCGGGCTTTGACGATCCGACCCTGATCGTCGGCAACAGCAGCAAGGATGACGCCGCCGTGGTGGACATAGGCAACGGTCAGGGCATCGTCTCCACCACCGACTTCTTCATGCCCATCGTCGACGATCCCTTCACCTTCGGCCGCATCGCCGCCACCAACGCCATCAGCGACATCTATGCCATGGGCGGCAAGCCCATCGTCGCCATCGCCATCCTCGGCTGGCCCATCAACACGCTTGCGCCTGAAGTGGCCCAGCAGGTGATCGACGGCGGTCGTCAGGTGTGTCACGAGGCGGGTATTTCCCTGGCCGGTGGTCACAGTATCGATGCCCCCGAGCCCATCTTCGGCCTCGCGGTGACCGGCATAGTGCCGCTGGGTGCCATCAAGCAGAACGACACCGCCCAGGTGGGTGACGTGCTCTATCTCACCAAGCCCCTTGGCATCGGCATCCTCACCACGGCCCAGAAGAAGGGCAAGCTCAAACCCGAGCATGAGCAGCTGGCCCCCGAGGCCATGTGCACCCTCAACAAGATTGGCCAGCAGTTTGCGGCCCTGCCCGGCGTGCACGCCATGACGGACGTCACCGGCTTCGGGCTGGCCGGCCACCTGCTGGAGATGTGCGAAGGCTCAGGGGTGT
Organism: Aeromonas genomosp. paramedia; assembly: GCF_023093515.1. NCBI lineage: Bacteria > Pseudomonadati > Pseudomonadota > Gammaproteobacteria > Aeromonadales > Aeromonadaceae > Aeromonas > Aeromonas genomosp. paramedia. The sequence continues at coordinate 17,978 of NZ_JAAROG010000011.1, read as the reverse complement.
GCGCCCGCCTCGACTTCAAGGCGCTGCCGCTGCTGGACGAAGTGGATCACTACCTGAATGAGGGTTGTGTGCCGGGCGGCACCCTGCGCAACCACGACTCCTATGGCCACAAGCTCGATGCCATGGACGATCGCACCCGCAACATACTGTGCGATCCCCAGACCAGCGGCGGCCTGCTGGTGGCCGTCGGTCAGGAAACCGAGGCCGAATTCCTCGCCATTGCCGAGCAGGCCGGGCTGAGCCTCTCCCCCATTGGCCGCTTGCAGGCTCTCGATGGCGCGCGCTTTATCGAGGTCATCCAATGAGTGCCCTGCGATTTGTTGCCCGGACGGTTCTGATCTCTCAGGGGGCTGCGCGATGAGTGAGCTGCCGCTCGAAACAAACCTGGCGCGCATCTTCCTGGAAGACGTGCCCCTCATCGATCTGCGCGCCCCCGTCGAATTCCAGGAAGGGGCCTTCCCCAACGCCGTCAGTCTGCCGCTGATGACGGATGACGAACGCGCCCAGGTGGGCACCTGTTACAAGCAGCAGGGTCAGGCGGCGGCCATCGAACTCGGCCACAAGCTGGTGGGGGGCGCCGTGCGCGCCGCCCGTATCGAAGGATGGCTGGCGCAGTTGCGCCAGCAGCCCGATGCCCTGCTCTACTGTTTCCGTGGCGGCCTGCGCTCCCAGACGGTGCAACAGTGGCTGCATGAGGTCGGGGTCACCCGCCCGCGGGTGGCCGGCGGCTACAAGGAGCTGCGCCGCTTTCTCATCGATACCCAGGAGAGCGCCAGCGCCCAGTGCCACTGGCACGTGCTGACCGGTATGACAGGCTCAGGCAAGACCCACATGCTGGCCGACATTGCCCAGTCGGTGGATCTGGAAGGACACGCCCACCACAGGGGCTCCTCCTTTGGTCAGTTGCCTGGGGGCCAGCCCAGCAACATCAACTTCGAGAACCGGCTGGCCATAGAGCTGCTCAAGCGCCGGCACAGGGGCGAACATGCCTTCGTGGTGGAAGACGAGAGCCGCCTCATCGGTCGCTGCGCCCTGCCTCTCAACCTCTATGAGGCCATGTGCCAGGCCCCCCTGGTGGTGGTAGAGGTGCCCCAGGAGGAGCGAGCAGAGCAGATCCGGGTGGATTACGTGCAGGATCTCTGGCAACGCTATCTGGAGATGTACGACAGCGAGACGGGCTGGCCGCTGTTTGCCGGCTACCTGACCGATGCCCTGGCCCGGCTCAAGCGCCGCCTCGGGGACAAGGATCACCGGGAGCTGGATGGCTTGATGCAGGCCGCCCTCCAGGAGCAGGCCAGCACGGGGGATACGGCGCTGCACCTCGCCTGGATCCGTCTGCTGCTGACCCGATACTATGACCCCATGTACCTCTATCAGCTGAACAACAAGCGCGAGCGGATCCAGTTTCGCGGTGACAAGCAGGCCTGCCTCGCCTACTTCGCCGAGCAGCACGCCCGTCAGACCCATCAGGAGAGTCCCACATGTTGAAGTTCGAGGTGATCCCGGTCACCCCTTTCGCCCAGAACTGTTCCCTCATCTGGTGTGACGAGACCCATCAGGCGGCGCTGATTGACCCCGGTGGCGAGGCACAGAAGCTGCTGGCGGCCATCGCCAGGCGGGGGCTGACCCTGACCCATATACTGCTGACCCACGGGCATCTGGATCACGTGGGGGCGGCGGCCGAGCTTCGCGAGAAAACCGGCGTGGCCATCACGGGGCCCCACAGGGAGGATGCCTTCTGGCTCGACATGCTGCCCCAGCAGAGCCAGATGTTCGGCTTTGCCCATGCTCCGGCCTTTACACCGAATGGCTGGCTTGAGCAAGGTGACAAGGTGCAGGTGGGGCGGTGCGAGCTGGAGGTCTATTTCTGCCCGGGCCACACCCCGGGACACATAGTGCTGCTCAGCCAGGCCGAGCGACTCGCCTGGGTGGGAGACGTGCTCTTTGCCGGCAGCATAGGCCGCACCGACTTTCCCCGTGGTGATCACGCAACCCTGATCAAGTCGATCACCGAGACCCTGCTACCCCTTGGGGATGACATCGTCTTCGTGCCCGGTCACGGCCCCAGCTCCACCCTGGGTCGCGAGAAGGTGAGCAATCCCTACCTGACACAGCCTATCTGGTAATCCCCCCGCTCCTCGCGGGTATCCCACTGGCTCTTGAGGCGCAAGATCTCCGGCATGATCTCGAGAAAGCAGGCGAGCAGCCGGGGATCGAAGTGCTGGCCGGCGCCATCGCGCATGGTGGCCAGCACCCTGTCCAGTGGCCAGGGCTCCTTGTAGGGGCGACGCACGCTCAGGGCGTCAAACACATCGGCGATGGCCACGATCCGCGATGCCTCGGGGATCCCCTCGCCGCTCTCGCCGGCGGGGTAACCCGAGCCGTCCCATTTCTCGTGGTGATGCAGGGCAATCTCCGCCGCCATGCGAAAGATGGGGGCGTCGGAGCGCCTCAGGATCTCGTAACCGATGCGCGGGTGACTGCGCATGATGACCCACTCCTCCTCGCTGAGGGGACCGGGCTTCTTGAGGATGTGATCGGGAATACCAATCTTGCCCATGTCGTGCATGGGGGCCGCCAGCTCCAGCAGATCCGACTGCTCCGGGCTCCAGCCAAGCGCGTCGGCCAGGGCTCGGGCATAGGCGGCCATGCGCCAGATATGTACCCCGGTGTCGGTGTCGTTGTAGTGACCCGCCTCGCTCAACATCACGATGGCGGTGCGATAGCTGCGCTCGAGCTGATCGAGACGCACCAGGGAGAGGTGGTTGCGCACCCGGGCGCGCACCGTGCTCGGGCAGACCGGCTTGTAGATGTAATCCACCCCACCCGCCTCGAACCCCTGGCTCTCGCTGTCTGCGTTGTCGCTCGCCGTGATGAACAGCACCGGGATACCGGCGTGGGCCGGATCGGCCTTGAGCCGACGGCACACCTCGTAGCCATCCATGTCGGGCATGCGCACGTCAAGCAGGATCAGGGCGGGCTCGTGGCGCCCCACGGCAGCCAGCCCCTCCTCACCCCCCTTGGCAAAGAAGAGGTTGTACTCCTCCTTGAGGATTTGCCGCAGCAGCCCGAGGTTGCTCGGCTCGTCGTCGATGATCAGCACTCGCGGTCGATTCATGGTGCAGGCTCCTCCCGATCCTCCAGATAATCCTCCAGCTTGCGGGTGGCGAACGGGATATCGAACAGCTCCAGGGCCGCACTTATCTCGCTCACCAGCTCGCCAGGCAGGTAACTCCTGGCCTGGCTCAGCGCCGGCTCAATCAGATCCAGATCCTCGCTCACCAGGGCCTGATGCAGGGCATGCAAGCACACCTCCCGCGCCTCCCCCTGGGCCAGCGGGGAGCTGACGGCGCCCGGCTCGCGCCCGGCATAGGTGTCGATGGAGAGTTGTGCCCGCTCCAGCGCCTCGAGGAAGGGAGCCATGAGCTGACTGGTGTCGCCCCCCTGCTCGATGGCCTCGTTCAACTCGGCGCTGATGCGCGCCACATCGGTGAGCGACAGGCTGCCCGCCACCCCCTTTATCTTGTGTGTCAGGCTCGCGGCCGCATCGGTCTCGTGCTGGGCGATGTAGTCCGGCAACACGGTGCCGACCGTCATGTAGTCATCGCGAAAACGGCGCAGGTACTTGAGATAGACCGAGGCTTCGCCCCAGTTGCGAAGTCCGGTATCGATATCAATGCCGGCCACCGGCTCCCGGGCGAGTGGCTCGTCGCTCACGGCGAGCGGCAGCACGATGTCCGGGAGATAGCGCAGCAGGGTCGCGATGAGCTGCTCCACATCGAGCGGCTTGGCGATGAAATCGTTCATGCCACTGGCCAGCGCCGCCTCGCGCTGATCCTTGAACACCCCGGCGGTGAGGGCCAGCACGGGAGTCTCCTCCCGTCCCGGCAGCTGGCGCAGGCGACGGGTCGCCTCATAGCCATCCATCACCGGCATCTGCACGTCCATGAGCACCAGATCGATGCGCCGCGCCGGATCGGCGAGACAAGCCAGGGCCCGCTCCCCGTCGATGGCGGTGATCACCTCTGCCCCCTCCCGTTGCAGCAGGCGGGTCGCCACCTCCAGGTTGATGTCGCTGTCATCGACCAGCAGTACCTGTACACCCGGCAGGCGCAGACGGCGCTGACCGCTCTCCAGCGGCTCCACGTGCTCGCGCTTCTCGTGGATGAGGCGTGCCACCGCGTTGTAGAGGCTGGAGCCGGTCACCGGCTTGTGCAACACCAGATCCACCTGCTCCGAACCGGGGCTGTGCATCAGCTCGTCCTGGGAATAGGCGGTCGCCATGATGATGATGGGTGAGCGCTCCTGCCGCTCGAAGGCACGGCGAATGGCCAGACAGGTCTCGAGCCCGTCCATGCCCGGCATGATCCAGTCGAGCAGGATCACGTCGAAGCGCTCACCCTGGTGCAACAGGTGGTGCAGCGCCTGCTCACCGGACTCCACCACCCGTGACTGCCAACCGAGGGAGCCCACCGTCATCGACAGGGCGTCGCGGGTCACCTGATTGTCGTCGGCGATGAGCAGCGAGATGTGCTGCAGACGCTCGTTCAAGGCCTCGGGCCGCTCCACCTGCTCCAGCCGGACACGGAACCAGAACTCGCTCCCCTTGCCCAGTTCGCTGGTGACGCCGATCTCCCCCCCCATCAGGTTCACCAGGCGGCGACTGATGGTCAGGCCAAGCCCGGTGCCCCCGAAACGGCGGCTGGTGGAGGAGTCTGCCTGGGAGAAGGCATTGAAGATGTTGGCCTGCTGCTCGGGGGGAATGCCGATCCCGGTGTCGCGCACCCGAAACAGCAAGGTGGCCATGCCGTCTTGCTCGGCTTCCAGCTCGACCTTGACCTCCACCTCCCCGCGCTCGGTAAACTTGATGGCATTGCCGGTCAGGTTGAGCAGCACCTGCTCGAGGCGCAGGGCGTCCCCAATCAGATGGGAAACCTGCTCGGGGGCGCTGCTCACCACCAGTTCGAGGTGCTTGCCGCCAACGCAGGTGGACATGATGGCCGCCACATGATCGAGCACCTCTTCCAGGCTGAATGGCACCCGCTCGAGCTCGAGCCGGCCCGACTCAATCTTGGAAAAATCGAGGATGTCGTTGATGATCCCGAGCAGCGCCTGCCCGGCCTGGTGGATCTTGCGCACCAGGGCATGCTGGCCATCGTCGAGCCTCCCCTGCTCGAGCAGGTAGGTCAGCCCCATGATGGCGTTCATGGGGGTACGGATCTCGTGGCTCATGTTGGCGATGAAATCCCCTTTGACCTGCGCCAGCCTGCCCGCCTCCTGCTGCGCCAGTTGCTCTCTGTGCCGGCTGCGCACCAGGGCGGCCACCCCGGCACCGAACAGCAGCAGCAGCATGGCGCAGGTGGCCGAGATGATCCCCCAGATGTGAGTGCGAATGGCCAGCAGCTCACTGCGTGGCACCAGGGAAGCGGCTTTCCAGATCAGCTGATCGTGATTCTGCGCCGGGTACAGGGTGGTCCAGCTCCACAGTCCGTCGGCAGACTCCATCTGGCCGCTCGATGTGTCCCAGAACGCCTGCCAGGCCTTGGGGGAAGCGTGCTTCAGGGTGAGATCCGGGCGCTCGAGCATGAAGCCCCACTCCTGGGACGGGTCCGGGCTGCGCAGCCAATAACCGTCCTGGTTGAACAGCATGGTGTGATCGGCCGCCTTGCCGCTGCTGTTGGCAAACTCCTTGAGCATGCGGGCGGCCTGCACGTTGATGAGCAGCAAGCCAAGATCTCGTCCCCCAAGGCGAAGGCGCTTGGCAATGCGGATCATGGGGTTGAAGGGGCGATCAATCACCCCGTGTTCAACGTTGAGATCGAGCGGGGAGACGTAGACTCGCTCCCAGGGCAGCGCCATGGCGTCGCGAAAATAGTAACGCTCCCCCTTGTTCTGCAGCTGGTCGTCCGCCACACGCTGCAGGCGCTGGCCCTGACGATCGATGCGTACCCGCTCCATGCCATCCGGGGCCAGCCAACGCACTTGGGCATAGTCGGGATTGCGGTGCATCAGGATGGTGAACTGGACGGCCATGGTGTCACTGTCATTGCGACCCGCCGCCTCGAGCAGGATGGGTTCTTCCGAGATGCTGCGCACATGGCGCAGCGGCACCGCCAGCTCGTCGTCAAGGCGGCCACTGGCGAGCGCCAGGAAGGTGCTCTCATCGCTGCGAACACGGTAGAGCTCGCGCTCGATCAGTGCATTGCCCAGCAGATAGCCCCCCGCCAAGACCAACAGCAGGATAGGTGAAAACAGCAGGAAATATGCCCGTACGATTCCCTTCATAACGGTCAACATCACCCCAAAAAAGTGGACTTGCCCGAGTACCTTGTGGACATCAGAGCACCACAACGGGTGTCCTGCTGTCAATCATGCCTTCAAGTAAAGACCAATAGTGCTGTTTGAGTATTTTATTTTTGTGGGTAAAAATGCTGTAAAAACAAAGAGGCCACCCGATTGGGTGGCCTCTTTACAGGAAAGTTCGTTGTCGATTAGACGCGAACGAAATCCAGGTGAACCAGCTTGTAGCGAACCGGGTGACGCTGGATAGCCTTCACGTTCACTTTGACTTCTTCACCGTTGATGACCAGGGTCAGCTCGGAGGAGTAGAACTCCGGCTTCTCTTGGGCCAAGATCAGCTTTTTGTGGTCCAGGGTAACGGACACAGCTTCTTTGCCTGCACCGTAAACGATGGCAGGAACTTGGTCAGCATGACGCAGGCGGCGGCTCGCACCTTTCCCCAGGTCAGAACGGACTTCAGCTTGGAATACGAAAGACATAGTGGTTATCTCTTTTAAGATGAATATATGGTGTTGACTGCGACCGGTCAGCACCTCGCAAAACGAGCGCGAATACTAGCATGGGCCCGGGGTGGATACAAGGGACGCACGACTCGCCATTCGCGCCTCCCCACAGCGGCATCGGATCTTATCCGAACGCGCCTCAGCGCCCCTGCTCCAGACGAGCAAACTGCTGCTGGCGCTGGGCCGGGCTCATGGCGTCAAACTGGGCCAGGGTCTCGGCCTTGGGGCAGTAGAGGCGCTGGCCCGTCTGTACCCTGATTCCCTTGCCCATCCCGGGGCGATTCTCCTCCACCAGCGCCAGCAGATAGCTGTAGGTATCAGTCCCGCTGCCCACCTGTGCCTGGAGCTGGCTGGCGATGCGCCAGAGCGTCTCCCCCGCCGCCACCTGGTGACAGACTAGCGACGCCCCTCCCGCCGCAGTCGCGGACAGGGTCAACGTGGTTCCCTCGGTGCCCTGGCCGAGGGTGGCGAGCTGCACGGCACCGCTCTGAGCGGAAGCCCCCAGGGGGATGGGCGCAGCCCGCCCCATCAGGTTGGCCAGCAGCGGCTCGCTCTGGGGCATCCGTCCCCTCCCCGCATTCGAACCCGGCAAGGAGAACTCGGCGATAAAGGCCGCCCCTCCCTGATCCTCAGGGGCGAGAGAGCCACTGGCGACGGGCTGCACGGCCGAATGGGGGGCCATGCCATAGGCCATCTCATCGATGCGCTTGAGCCTGGCCAGATAGGCCTTGGAGAGCTGGGCCTCCCCTTCAAACAGATCGAAGGGGGGCACCAGACGAGCGGGAAACAGGATCTGCCAGTGGCCGTTCTTCTTCTTTTGTTCGAGCGGCGGGAACTGGTTGCCCCGCCAGGCCACGAAGATGGGAGGCACGGCCCTGTGCACCGGGTAGTACTCCGGGTTGAGCTGCACCCAGGTTTGCTCCGCAATGGGCTGATAGCCGCTGATGTTGACCAGCGCAACCCCCAACCAGATCCCCAGCATATGACGGCCTCCCTTCCCTTCAAACCCGGTCTGTTTTCATTCTATCCAATAAAACAGATAGATAGCAGCTTAGCACTGGGCTATGGCGCTCTGCACCCGTTTATCCGAGATGGGGTAAGGTGTCCCCAGCTGCTGGGCGAAGAAGGAGACTCGCAGCTCCTCTATCATCCAGCGGATATTGGCCACCTCGGGGGGGATCGGCTGGGATTTCGGGATCTTGGCGAGCAGCGCCTTGTAGTCGCTCTCGACACTCTGCACCTTGAGCATATGGACCCTGTCCCGGTTGGGATCGATGGCCAGCTTCTCCAGACGCCGCTCAATGGCCCGCAGGTAGCGCAGCAAGTCAGGCAGCCGCTGCCAGCCAGTCTCGGTCACGAAGCCCTTGTGGATGAGGTTGCCGAGCTGCTGCTGGATGTCGGACATGGCAAAGGCGGTGTCGAGCTGCATCTTGCCCTTGAGCCGCTTCTTGATCTCATGGGAGAGGGTCAGCACGGCTTCCACTTGCCTGGCCACCTCTACCACCGCATCATTCAGCTCGGCGCGGACATACTCCTTGAGTGCCTCGAAACCGGCCTCGTCCCAGGCCAGCCCGCCATGCTGCTCGATGAGCTTGTCGCAACCACAGGCGATACAGTCGTCAATCAGCTCGGCCACCTTGCCAAACGGGTTGAAATAGAGCCCGAGCTTGGCCTTGTTGGGCAGCTTCTCCTGCAGGTATTTGATGGGAGATGGCACATTGAGCAGCACCAGTCGGCGCTGGCCGGCCCACATCAGCTGTTGCTGGGCCACCGGGCTCTCTACCAACTGGATGGAGACCGAATCTTTCTCATCCACCAGAGCCGGATAGGCTTTCACTTCAAAACCACCGCGCTTCTGGCTGTACTCCTGCGGTAACTCGCCAAAGCTCCACAGGGTGAGGCCGGACTGCTCGATATCATCGTCTGCCACCTGGGAGAGGGTCTCCTGCACCTTGCCGCGCAGGGACTCCTTGAGCTCCTCCAAATTTTTACCTTCCGCCACCTTCTTGTGTTTGTCGTCCACCACCCGGAAGGTGAGTTTCAGGTGATCGGGCACCGCAGCCCAGTCCCAGGATTCGCGGGGGACAGTGACGCCGGTCATGCGGCGCAGTTGGCGCTCCATCTCGTCCAACAGCGGCCCCTGTTCGGGATTGAGGGTGGCGAGCAGGGCGTCGGCGTAGTTCGGCGCTGGTACGAAGTTCTTGCGCATCGGCTTGGGCATCGACTTGATGAGGGCCACCAGCAGCTCATGGCGCAGCCCGGGGATCAGCCACTCGAACCCCTTCACCTCCACCTGATTCAAGAGTGGCAGCGGAATATGCAAGGTCACGCCGTCCGCCGCCTCCCCCGGTTCAAACTGGTAGCTCAGCTTGAGTTTGAGTCGCCCCTGCTGCCAGAAATTGGGGTAGTCGAGATCGCTGATGTGGGCGGCATCCCCCTTCATCAGCATCTCTTTTTCAAAGTTGAGCAGCTCGGGATCCTGCTTTTGCGCCTCTTTCCACCACTTGTCGAAGTGGCGGGCGGAGATCACCTCCTCCGGCAAGCGGGCATCGTAGAAACGGAACAAGTCCTCGTCATCCACCAGAATGTCGCGCCGACGGGATTTGTGCTCCAGCGCCTCCACCTCGGCCAACAGCTTGCGGTTATCGCTGAAGAAACGATGGCGGGTCTCGAAATCCCCCTCCACCAGCGCGCGGCGAATAAAGAGCTCGCGGCACAGCGCCGGATCGAGGCGGCTGAAGTTGATGGTGCGCTCGTTGACCAGGGTCAGGCCATAAAGCGTCACCTTCTCCTTGGCCATCACGGCGCCATTTTTCTTCGACCAGTGGGGGTCGCTGTGGTGCAGCTTGATGAGGTGGCCAGCCAGCGGCTCCACCCACTCGGGCTCAATCTTGGCGTTGATACGAGCGTAGAGGCGCGAGGTTTCTACCAATTCTGCGGCCATCACCCACTTGGGCGGCTTCTTGAACAGGCCCGAGGCCGGGAACAGGTGGAAGCGGCCGTTGCGGGCGCCAAGGAACTCGGGCTTTTCCAGATCCTTGTTGCCGATATGGCTCAAGAGGCCGGTCAGCAGGGCGCAATGCACCGTCTTGAAATCTGCCGGTTCATGGTTGGCCTTGAAGCCCAGTTCTTTGACCGTCTGGCGCAGCTGGAAGTGAATGTCTTGCCACTCTCGCACCCGCAGGTAAGAGAGGAACTCCTTCTGGCACATGCGGCGAAACGGATTGCTGCCAAGGAGATCCTGCTGCTCTTTCAGGTAGTTCCAGAGGTTAACGAAGGCGAGGAAGTCGGAATCCTTGTCTTCAAAGCGTCTGTGTTGCTCGTCGGCGGCCTGCTTCTTCTCCATGGGCCGCTCGCGGGGATCCTGGATGCTGAGGCCCGCGGTGATCACCATCACCTCGCTCAGACAGCCGGTTTGCGCCGCACTGATCACCATCTTCGCCAGACGCGGATCAAGTGGGATGCGCGACAGCTGACGACCGCTTTCGGTCAGCTGCAACCTGGGCTCCTGATCCCGGGTGCCAGGCAGCTCCTTGACCGCCTCCAATTCTTTCAAGAGGGTCAGGCCATCCTTGATATGACGCGACTCCGGCGGCTCGACGAAGGGGAAGGCCTCCATGTTGCCAAGGCCAAGCGCCAGCATCTGCAGGATGACGGAGGCCAGGTTGGTGCGCAGGATCTCGGGGTCGGTGAAGGCTGGACGGTTGTTGAAATCCTCCTCCGAGTAGAGGCGGATACAGATACCGTCCGCTACCCGGCCGCAGCGACCCTTACGCTGGTTGGCGCTGGCCTGGGAGACCGGCTCGATAGGCAGGCGCTGCACCTTGGTGCGCCATGAGTAGCGGCTGATGCGGGCAGTACCCGGATCGATGACGTAGCGAATGCCCGGCACCGTCAACGAGGTCTCCGCCACGTTGGTGGCCAGCACGATGCGCCGCCCGGCGTGTTGCTGGAACACCTTGTTCTGCTCGGCGTTGGAGAGGCGGGCGTAGAGCGGCAGCACCTCGGTGTCCCGCAGGTTGAGCTTGCGCAGGGCATCGGCGGTATCGCGAATTTCCCGCTCGCCGTTCATGAAGATAAGGATATCCCCCAGCCCCTCCCGGGCAAGCTCCTCCACCGCATCGAAGATCCCCTGCAGCTCGTCGCGCTCCTCCAACCCCTCGCTCTTGTCGCCGCTCTTTTTATCAGCAAACAGCGGGCGGTAGCGCACCTCCACCGGGTAGGTGCGCCCTGAGACTTCTATGATGGGCGCCTGGTTGAAATGACGGGAGAAGCGCTGGGGATCGATAGTGGCCGAGGTGATGATCACCTTGAGATCCGGGCGCTTTGGCAGCAGTTGCTTCAAGTAGCCCAGGATGAAGTCGATGTTGAGGCTGCGTTCGTGGGCCTCGTCGATGATGATGGTGTCGTACTGGGTCAGCATGCGGTCGTGCTGGATCTCCGCCAGCAGGATACCGTCTGTCATCAGCTTGATGTGGGTCTGCTCGCTCACCTGATCGGTAAAGCGCACCTTGTAGCCCACGTAGTGGCCGAGCTCGGACTCCATCTCTTCCGCAATGCGGGCGGCGACCGTGCGGGCCGCGAGACGCCGCGGCTGGGTGTGGCCTATGTAACCCTTGACCCCGCGCCCGAGCGAGAGGCAAATCTTGGGGATCTGGGTGGTCTTGCCCGAGCCGGTTTCGCCCGCGATGATCACCACCTGATGTTCACTGATGGCCTTGGCGATCTCCGCCTGCTTCTGGCTGACCGGCAGGTTGTCCGGATAAGTCACCTTCGGGACACCGGCCAGACGGGACTGGTAGCGCCCCTCGGCCACATCCAGATCGGCGGCTATGGTCTCAAGCACGGCGGCTTGTTTGCCCTCCGGCAGCTTCTTGACCCCGTGCAGACGGCTTACGATCCGACGGGCGTCGAGGTTCATGCAGGCAGAGAGACGGCGGCGCAGCGCCTCGATAGAGAGAGACAAGGTAGGAATTCCTTAAATAAGTGCCCAGAGGGGCCATATCGATTAGCTGGGAGCGATCCTAAAGAGCGAGCGGGGGCGGTGCAAGCCTTAAAGCGGCACCTGCCAGGTTCAAAGCCCCGGCGGGCAATAAAAAGAGCAGGCACCCGGCCTGCTCCCGATGATCCGGCAAAACCGGATCAGACCCTGGCCTGATGCACGAAGCAGGTACCAAGCTGGGCGTGAATGGCCTGCATCACGTTGTGGCGGCTGATCACCCCGAGCAGGCGACCCTCCTCCACCACGGGATAGATCTTCGGCTTCTGGCCCATCATCATCTCCGCCAGATCCAGGATGCTGGTGTCCGGCCCCACGGCCAGCACCTCCTTGCGCATCACATCCTTGACCTGGGCCACCTGTTCGCAGTGATAGGCCTCTTTCAACATGACGGCAATGCAGTCCTGCTCGGACACCCAGCCAATCAGGTGCCCCAGGCTGTCCACCACGGGGCCGCCGAGCTGATGGCTGTTGAGAAACTTGGTGACCGCATTTTGCACCATCATGTCCGCGCTGAACGTGATGGGCTTGGTCTGCATATAATCCCTTGCCTTGAGTGATTCCATGACGCTTCCCCCGACAGGCCTCCCGACGGGAGGCACGAGCCGGGCACTATGTCCAGCTCACTCCAAGCATAGCTGGTGCCTATCAGGAGATGGATTGCAGCAGCAGCAGCAGCTCGTTCTGGCTGTGGCAATCGGTCTTCTTGAACACCCCCTTGAGGGTGGAACGCACGGTTTCCACCTTGACGCCGCGAAGTTCGGCGATGTCGTTGCTGCTGTAGCCCTTGCTCATCAGCACCAGCAGCTCCTTCTCGCCAATGGTCAAGGGATAGAGGCTGGCCAGCGCCTCTATGTCCGGGTTGAAGGAGTGCTCGGGATCGCGCAATACCACTTCCACATAACGCTCGAAGCGACTGAGCCCGCTCATCAGGGTGCACTGGATCAGCAGGGGCCTGAGGTTGGACTGGCGGGGAATGGACATATAGGCGCTGGCGCCCGGCAGCAAATAGGCAAAGCCATTCAAGGTCTCCTTGAGCTGGCGTTGCTGCTCCTTATTTTGCAAAGAGAAAATACCATTGACCGCCCGCAGCTCGACGTTTTCATCGGCGATGCGGTTGAACGCCACATTGGAATAATGAATATGCCCCTTGTCATCTATGATGGCGCTGGGTTTATTATGGTTTTTCACCAGTTGCTGCAGCTGATAGTTCTGGGTTTCCAGGGCCAGCAGGTTCCAATAATGCTGGCTCCAGGCGGCCAGACCAGAATAGATCTCTGTCAACGAGGTAAGATCCCGGCTGCTGAAGTCATCCTGGGTGGCGCCGCGGTAACTGCACAGGGTGCTGAGACCCCGCCCCTTCACCCGGCAGACGCCACCCGCCGCAAACTGGGCACCGAAGCTGGCCAGCAGCCCCACCGAGCTGGAGATGGTATTGGCACTGACGATCCCCTGGCAGCCCTTGTCCAGATAATGATTGAACCACACATCCTGGCGATGGTGTTGCACATAAAATTGCTGCTGGGCCTCGGTCAGACCGCTGGAGAAGAGCTTTATTCCGTCGCTCTTGTCATCATCCCGCAATAAAAACAGGGATGAACTGCCGGACAGGTCGGCGCGAAATTGGTCCACCACCAACTTAATGTCAGAATCATTAATACCGCACTCGTATAACTGGCTGATATAGGGCGATATCCTTTCTTTCTCTAATGCCTTCACACCCGAACTCCTAATTCTTATTTTTATTGAAGTGGCATCTTACTCCGCAATGAGATACTCGAAAAGTAGTCAAATGAACAAAGGCTTTATGACCATTTCATAAATAGTTATAAGAAAGCCTCCCTCGATGAGGGCCGTGAAAATGTTTAAATCCGGGCTCAGGTTTTCCGCTTTTTTGGTCGTTATGGAAAAGCTTTATTTACCCGCTTCCTGCCTGCCCTTCCTGCCACCTCGCCTCTCTTGCCATGACTCTCCCTGCGCGGCCGCTCTGTCACGGCCAGAGAGCTGCTCACAGTGCCGCCATCGCCCTCTCCCATAGAAAAGCCTCATACGGATTCCATCCTCATCGAATGTTGCTTTTTGGTGTATTTATTGTTTCCATTTTAAGCTTGCGTCGATATTGTATATACAAATGTAGTCATCAAGGGAGTTGAACCATGTGGATCACAAGGAGAGGAAATGGAACCTGAACACGCACTTACCGCCCCTGCCCGCTCAGGGGCTGGCATCAAACTGCTGCTGACCAGTGTGCTCGGCATCGCCATCTTTTTCGTGCCCTTCGAGCTCGCGGGGCGCAGCACCATACTGGTGGATCACCTGGCGGGCTTCCTGATGGCGCAGCGCCCGCTCGCCCTGGGGCTCATCCTGCTGCTGATCGCCTATGGCGCCATCAGCCCGCTGCTGGATGGTCGCTGGCGCGCCCGCCCCATCGACAGGGTGCTGAGCCTGTTCAAGCTGCTCGGGCTGGGGCTGGCCATCATGTATGTGGCAGGCTGGGGCCCCGCCTGGCTGATGACGCCGGATCGCCTGCCCTTCCTCTTTGACAAGCTGGCCATGTCGGTGGGGCTCATCGTGCCCATAGGCGCCATGGCCCTCACCTTCCTGCTCGGCTTCGGCCTGCTGGAGCTCATCGGCGTGCTGATGCAGCCGGTGATGCGCCCCCTCTGGCGCACGCCGGGCCACTCCGCCATCGATGCGGTCGCCTCCTTCGTCGGCAGCTACTCGGTGGGCCTGCTCATCACCAACCGGGTCTTCCTCGCGGGCAAGTACACGGTACGGGAAGCCGTCATCATCGCCACCGGCTTCTCCACCGTCTCCGCCGCCTTCATGATCATAGTGGCCAAGACCCTCAACCTGATGGGGCACTGGAACTTCTACTTCTGGTCCACCCTGGTGATCACCTTCGTCATCACCGCCATCCTGGCCCGGGTCCCCCCCATCAGCACCATGGCGCACCAAGGCGAAACCGACGAGCCGCTGCCGGCAGGCATGAGCCGCTGGCAAGCGGCGCTCGCCTCCGGGCTCACCCAGTCCAGCCAGGCGGATCCCGTGCTGAGGCAGTTGCAGGACAACCTCAAAGATGGCCTCTACATGGCCGCCGCCGTGGTGCCCACCATCTTGTCCGTCGGCCTGCTGGGGCTGCTGCTGGCCCAGCACACGCCGCTGTTCGATCTGCTTGGCTGGCTGCTGTGGCCCCTCACCTGGCTGCTGGATCTGGGGGAGCCGCTGGAGACAGCAAGAGCGCTCTCGGCGGGGCTCGCTGAGATGTTCCTGCCCGCCATCCTGCTCAAGGATGCGGATCTGCTGGTGCGCTATGTGACCGCCGTGGTCTCGGTGAGTTCAGTGCTCTTCTTCTCCGCCTCCATCCCTTGCATCCTGGCCACCAAGATCCCGGTGAGCCTGGGGCAGCTGGTGGTGATCTGGCTGCTGCGCACCCTGCTTGGCATCCTGCTAGCGGCCCTGTGCGGCCGACTGGCCATGGCAACAGGCTGGCTCAGCTAGGTTGACGTCATATCAAGAAACAAAGCGCCATCAGGCGCTTTGTTTCTTTGTGCGTACTGGCAGCCGTCACCACATCGGCGACCTGTCATTCGAGCCATTGTCGCAGGGTCAGCGTGGCAAGATCCACGAAGGTGCGCAATCTGGGGGGCATGAAGCGCTGCCTGGGATAGACGAGATGGATGGGATCCGCCTTGCCATGCCATTCGGGCAGGACAGGCACCAGCCTCCCCTCCTCGCAGGCCTGGCGACACAGGTAGGAGGGTAACAGTGCTACCCCACCGCCGGCCTGCACCATGGTCATGATCAGGCCGACATCGTTGATCAGTGTCTGCCGGGCCAGAGAGACGGTCACACTGTTGGCGACCCCGTCGTGGAGTACCCAGGCCTCCTTGCCCAGTGGCGTGAACTGCAGGCAGGCATGATGCCGCAGCGCCTGCGGTGCATCTGGCATCCCGGCGCTGGCGAGGTAATCGGGGCTCGCAAACAGGGCCCAGCGCGCAATGCCCACCTGCTTGGCGATCAGCGTCGAGTCCTTGAGAGGGCCGGTGCGAATGGCCACATCGACGCCCTCCGCGACCAGATCCACGTAGCTGTTCATCAACACCAGCTCCACGTCGACCTTTGGCCACTGGCTGCGCATCTGCCCCAGGATGGACGACAGGATCTGGTTGCCGATGTCCACGGGAGCCGTGATCCGCAGCAGCCCGCAGGGCTCCTCCCGCGCTTCGGTCACCGCCGCCTCGGCGTCAAGCACATGCACCAAGCCGGCCGAGGCGTGGTCGAAATAGATCTGCCCGGCATCGGTCAGGTGCAACCGACGGGTGGTTCGCTGCAATAGGGTGACGCCCAGACGCTTCTCCAGCATGGCCACCCGATGACTGACGGTGGAGGTCGGCAACCCCAGCAGACGCGCGGCCGCGCTGAAGCTGCCGGCTTGCACCACCTTGACGAATACGACGACCTGATTGAAGTCCATTTTCCAACTCATTAGAAAGTGTTTTCTTATTTAACCATCTAGTCCGGTAAATGGCGACTTTCTACACTGTGTCCATTGATTCAACGGAGGCATTGAGATGAAAGAACTGGCATTTATCAAGCGCAGCAACGAGAGGCACTGGGTCGGCGATGGCTTCCCCGTGAGGAGCATCTTCTCCTACCAGGATATCGCAGAGGAAATGTCCCCCTTCCTGCTGATGGACTACGCGGGCCCGGCCAATTTCCCGGCCACCTCCCATCAACTTGGCGTCGGCCAGCACCCTCATCGCGGGTTCGAGACGGTGACCATCGTCTATGAAGGGGGCGTCTCCCACAGGGACTCCTCGGGGGGCGGCGGTACCATAGGCCCGGGTGACGTGCAATGGATGACGGCCGCATCCGGCCTTATCCACGAGGAGTACCACAGCCCGGCCTTTGCCCAAACGGGCGGCGCCTTCGAAATGGTGCAGCTGTGGGTGAACTTGCCCGCCAAAGAGAAGATGGCGGCTCCTGGCTACCAGGGCATCACCACCAACGAGATCCCTCGCGTGGCACTGCCAGAGGGCGCAGGAGAGGCTCGCATCATTGCCGGGCAGCTCGGCGATACCCGCGGCCCCGCCCGCACCTTCACCCCGATGAACGTCTGGGACATGCGCCTGAAGGCCCATCATCAGGTGACGCTGGAGCTGCCTCCAGGGCACACCACGGCCCTCTTTGTGCTCAAAGGCGCCATTCGACTCGGCAACCGCCACGCGGTCCGCACCGCCGAGCTGGCCGTCATGGAGCGCCGTGGCAGCAAACTGGTGATCGAGGTCGAGGAGGAGACCACGCTGCTGCTGCTCAATGGCGCCCCCTTAGATGAACCCATCGTCGGCCACGGTCCCTTCGTGATGAACACCCAGGAAGAGATAGTGCAGGCCATCAATGACTACAACAGTGGCCGTTTTGGCCAGATCGGACGCTGAACCTCAGCCCCAACAAATGGAGACTATCATGAGCAACCCAGCCAATTTCGGCGGCGCCAGACCCGTCCTCAACCCAGATGACGTTGCCATGCTGCTGATCGACCATCAGAGCGGCTTGTTCCAGACCGTGGGCGACATGCCGATGCCGGAACTGCGCCAGCGCGCGGCCGCCCTCGCCAGGATGGCGACACTGGCCAATATTCCGGTGATCACCACGGCATCTGTCCCGCAAGGGCCGAATGGCCCGCTGATACCGGAGATCCACGAAAATGCGCCGCACGCACAGTATGTGGCGCGCAAGGGCGAGATCAACGCCTGGGACAACCCCGATTTCGTCGCGGCGGTGAAGGCCACCGGCAAGCAGCAGCTGATCATCGCCGGCACCATCACCAGCGTCTGCATGGCCTTCCCTGCCATCAGCGCCGTCAACGCGGGCTATCAGGTGTTTGCGGTCGTCGATGCCTCGGGCACCTACTCCAAGATGGCCCAGGAGATCACCCTGGCTCGCGTGGTTCAGGCGGGCGTGGTCCCCATGGACACTGCGGCGGTGGCTTCCGAGCTGCAAGGCAGCTGGAACCGGGCAGATGCGATGGAGTGGGCCGCCATCTATACGAAGATCTTCCCCGCCTATCAATTGCTGATCGAGAGCTACGGCAAGTGTAGTGGTCAACTAAATCCGGACTCTCGGTTAGGCCGATGTTCGGCTTTTGCTGGCGGTATCCCGTCATTGTGTTG